>NZ_JBJGYK010000092.1:0-663 GCF_054049955.1 Geodermatophilus sp. SYSU D00758 | reverse complement strand
GGGTCAGACGTCGGTGACGCGGATGCCGGCGTGGGCCTTGTACCGGCGGTTGACCGACACCAGGTTCACCGTCAGCGCCTCCACCTGCGCGGCGTTGCGCAGCCGCCCCGCGTACACCCCGCGCATCCCCGGCAGCCGCCCGGCCAGCGCCTGCACCGTGTCGGTGGCCTCCCGCACGTCCCCGACCACCATCACGTCCCCGTCCAGCGTCGGGCGCGAGAGGTCCTCCAGCAGCACCGCCGACAGGTGGTGGAAGGCCCCCACCACGAAGCTGTCGGGCAGCAGCGCCGCCGCCTGCTGGGCCACCGACCCCTCCGGCACCGCCAGCACGTGGGCACCCAGCTCGTCGAAGCCCATCGGCACCACGCAGTCCACCACCACCTTCCCGGCCAGCGCCCCGGCCAGCGGCCGCAGCGTGTCCGCGTGCCCGGCGTAGGGGACCGCCACGATCACCAGGTCCGCCGCCCCGGCCACGTCGGCGTTGGACCCCCCGGTCAGCGACACCGCCCCGCCCCCGGCCGCCGCCGCCCGCTCGGCCACCCCGGCGGCCACCTCGGCGCACCGCTCGGCGTCCCGCCCGCCCAGCAGCACCCGCTGCCCGGCCGCGGCCAGCCGCACCGCCAGCCCCCGCCCCTGCGGACCGGTGCCCCCCAGCACGCCGAC
>NZ_JBJGYK010000091.1:0-784 GCF_054049955.1 Geodermatophilus sp. SYSU D00758 | reverse complement strand
CGTCGCCCCCCCCGCGCCCTCCATCCGCGTGCCCCGGGCGCGGGGGCTGGCGGCCGACCCGCGCCCGGCCGCCCGCGCCCCCGCCGACGACCTGCGCGCCGGGCGCAGCCGCACCGTGGACGCCGGGCGGGCCGGCGAGCGCTGGTGGGCGACCGTGCTGTGCTGCGGGTTCGACGCGGCGGTGACCGAGCGGGCCGGCCGGCTGCGCTGGCCGAGGGGGCCGCGCCGCTACGACCTCGCCGTCCTGGCCGAGCTGGCCCGGCTGCGCCCCCGCGAGGTGACCCTGGAGCTCGACGGCCGGCCGCGCACGCTGCCGGTCACCCTCGTCGCGGTGGGCAACACCGCCTGGTACGGCGGCGGCCTGCCGGTGTGCCCCGGCGCGGACTGCGCCGACGGGCTGCTCGACGTCACCGTGGTGGGGCCGGTCAGCCGGCGGGAGCTCGTGCGCACCCGCCCGCGGCTGGCGGCGGGGGCGCACCTGACCCACCCGGCGGTGACCGTGCACCGGGCGGCGCGGATCGGGCTGTCCGGGGAGCCGGGGCTGGCCGCCTGGGCCGACGGGGAGCCGGTGGGCGCGCTGCCGGTGACCGCCGAGTGCGTGCCGGGGGCCCTGCGGGTCGTCGGCGCGGGCGGCTGACCGCCGTCCCGGGATGCTGCCCCCCGTCCCCGGGGACCCCGACCGCGGTCCCGACGATCAGGTGGGATCACCGTTGCCCGGGCGCGGCGCCCCCCCCGGGGGGGGGCCCGCCGCCCCCCGCACCCCCCCGCGCGGCCCCCCCCGCCG
>NZ_JBJGYK010000090.1:0-1000 GCF_054049955.1 Geodermatophilus sp. SYSU D00758 | reverse complement strand
TGTACTGCTCGGACAGGTTGGTCAAGCGGGTGATGGGCGGGCGGTTGCCGATCGCGGTGTGGGGCCGGTGATGGTTGTACTCGTGCAGCCAGGCCGGCAGGGCTTTCCGGCGGGCTGACTCGCTGAGGAACATCCGGGCGAAGGCCCAGCCGTCGGCCATCGTGCGGTGGAAGCGCTCGATCTTGCCGTTGGTCTGCGGCCGGTAGGGCCGGGTCCGCTTGGGCGTGATGCCCAGCTCCGCGCAGGCATCGCGCCAGGTGTGGGAGCGGTAGGCCGAGCCGTTGTCGGAGAGCACCCGCTGCACGGTGATGCCGCGGGCGGCGAACCAGGCGGTCGCCCGGCGCAGTACGCCGATGGCGGTGGCGGCGGTCTCGTCGTCGTGGATCTCGACGTAGGCGACCCGGCTGTGGTCGTCGAGCACGGTGTGCACGAACGCCGTGCCCAGCACGGGGTTGCGGTGGGCATTACGCGGTGTGCCCGCGGTCGCCGCTCGATTGCGGTGGCCCTGGGCGCGGCCGACGTAGCGATGGCCGCCGCCGTCGGGGATGTTGCCCAGCTTCTTCACGTCGACGTGCAACAGCTCACCGGGCCGCTCGCGCTCGTAGCGGCGGATCGGCTCGCCGGTGCGCCGGTCGACGTGGGAGAGCCGGTTGATCCGGCAGCGGACCAGCACCGCGTGCACCGTGGAGGGGGCCAGGCCGAGCCGGTCGGCGATGGCCACCGGCCCGAGGCGCTTCTTCCACCGCAGGTGCACGATCTTGCGCACGACCGGCCGTGGGGTGCGCCGCGGGCAGCGGTGCGGCCGGCTGGAGCGATCGGTCATGCCGGCCTCTCCGGCCTGCCGGTAGCGCTCGGCCCACCGCTTGGCGGTGGGCCAGGCGACGTTGAACACCGCCGCGGCGTAGCTGATCGACCAGCCGTCCTCGACGATCGCGCGGGCGAGCTTGAGACGGTGGCGTGGAGTCAGGGCGGCATTAGCGTGGGCCACGAGGACCTCCGG
>NZ_JBJGYK010000089.1:0-1277 GCF_054049955.1 Geodermatophilus sp. SYSU D00758 | reverse complement strand
GGGACTGCCCCCGGTTCGGTTGACTCCTTGCCTGTGAGGCCCTGGGCCTCGCTGGAAGGATCAGCATCGTGCCCAAGCCGTTCCCGGCGGAGTTCCGTCGTGACGTCATCGCCGTGGCCCGCAAGGGCGAGGCCTCGGTCGCCCAGGTGGCCCGGGACTTCGGGATCTCGGAGTCCTGTCTGCAGCGCTGGCTGAAGATCGCCGACCGCGAGGACGGGATCGCACCACCGGCCTCGAGCGACCGCGGTGGAGGCGGGGGCGCCGACGAGTCCGCGGAGCTGCGGGAGCTTCGCCGGCGCAACAAGCTGCTGGAGCAGGAGAACGAGATCCTGCGGCGGGCGACGGCCTATTTCGCCCGCGACGTGCTCCCAAAATGATCTACCCGCTGGTCCGTGAACTCGCCGCCGAGCACATCCCTGTCGCGGTGACCTGCCGGGTGCTGGGCTTCTCCAAGCAGGCCTTCTACAAGTGGCAGGCCAACCCGGTGAGTCAGCGCGACTGGGACGACGCGCACCTGATCAACGCCGCCTACGACATCCACCGTGACGATCCGGCCTTCGGCTACCGGTTCATCGCCGACGAACTGCGCGAACGCGGCGTCCCGGCTGGGGAGAACCGGGTCGCGCGGTTGTGCTCGCAGCAGCGGATCTGGTCGGTGTTCGCCAAGAAGCCGGGCCTGAACCGCAAGGCCGGCCCGCCGGTGCACGACGACCTCGTCGACCGTCAGTTCACCGCCACCGCGCCCAACGTGACCTGGCTGACCGACATCACCGAGCACCCCACCGCCGAGGGCAAGCTCTACCTCTGCGCGATCAAGGACGTCTACTCCGGGCGGATCGTCGGCTACTCGATCGACTCGCGGATGAAGGCGTCGCTGGCGGTGGCGGCCCTGCGCAATGCCATCGCCCGGCGCAGCCCGGTCGGCACCGTGGTGCACTCCGACCGCGGCAGTCAATTTCGCTCCACCGCCTACGTCCGCACGCTGGCGAACAACGGCCTGGTCGGCTCGATGGGCCGGGTCGGTGCCTGCGGGGACAACGCCGCGATGGAGTCCTTCTTCGCGCTGCTGCAGAACAACGTCCTGAACCGGCAGCGCTGGATAACTCGCGACGAGCTTCGGCTGGCGATCATCACCTGGATCGAGCGGACCTACCACCGCCGTCGCCGGCAGCGCCGCCTCGGCCGACTGACCCCGGTCGAATACGAGACACTCACCCACGCCGCAGCAGCGGCCTGACCCCCTACCGGAACGAGTCAACCGGACTGGGGGCAGTCCC
>NZ_JBJGYK010000088.1:0-1325 GCF_054049955.1 Geodermatophilus sp. SYSU D00758 | reverse complement strand
GATGCTCCTATCGTCGTCAAGTGGCGGTGGCCAGGTGGTCGAAGTCGGCCAGTAGCGACGTGTGGACTTCGCGGATGACGTAGCGCTTGAGGCAGCGCATGATCTCCTGCTTGCTCAGGCCTTGGGCGGTGCGGCGGGCGACGTAGGCGCGGGTGCGATCGTCGTGGCGCATCCGGCAGAGCACGATGCGATGGATCGCACTGTTGGCCGCACGGTCGCCCCCGCGGTTGAGCCGGTGCCGGTCGGTGCGCCCGGAGCTGGCCGGCAGCGGACTGATCCCGGTCAGGTGTGCCAGGGCGGCCTCGCTGCGCAGCCGGTGGGGGTTGTCCCCGGCGGTCACCAGCAGCTGGCCGGCGACGTCGGGGCCGGCGCCGAAGAGGGCCGCGGTGCGGGGTGCGACGGTGGCCGTCGCCGGGCGCAGCCGGGTGTCGGCCAGGGCGATCTCCTCCTCCAGGGCCTGGATCCGGCGGGCGATCGCGCGCAGCGCCGCCTTGGTTGCCACGGCGGGCTCGAGCAGCCGATCGGAGTCGGGGCGGAAGCCGGCGCAGCGGTCCACCAGTTCCGCGGTCCGCAGCCCGCCCAACTCGGCGCGCAGCTGCTCGGGCGCGGAGGTGATCAGGCCGTGGAGCTGGTTGCGCGCGGCGGTGCGCGCCTTGACCGCGCCCCGGCGAGCCACCCGCAGCACCCGGATGGCCTCCACCGGGCCGGTGCGGGTCTTCGGCGCGCCGGTAGCGGTCCCGGCCAGCACGGCCCGGGCCGCGGCGATCGCATCGATCGGGTCGGACTTGCCCTGCCGGCGGCGGGTCTTGCGGTCCGGGCGGTCGACCTCGACCACCTCGACACCCTGACCGGCCAGGTGGCGGGCCAGGCCGGCGCCGTAGGTGCCGGTGCCCTCCACCCCGACCGTGACCAGTCGGCCGAAGGCGGCCAACCAGGCCAGCAGCGCGCCATAGCCGGTCGCGGTGGCTGGGAACTCGGCATCGCCGAGCAACCGCCCGGCGCCGTCGATCGCGGCCGCGTGATGCGTTCGGCCGTGGGTGTCCACGCCACCGAAGACATCCACGCGCGTGCTTGTCATCATGAGAACCGCCGTCCGTCGCTTGCACCGATGAGACGGCACGCACCGAGCCGGACGAGGCGGACAAGACAGTGATGGGCGCCTCTTGCACAGGCTCCTATGAGGTCACGAACGTCCCGCCCGGTGACGTGCAAGGACGGGGCCACCCCCACACGGCCGACACATCCCACAGCAGGACAGCAAGGCGTCGGTCAGGCGGAGAGTCAGACCACCAGGGGTGACCCCGTCCCCTCACATCCTCACTGTC
>NZ_JBJGYK010000087.1:0-1510 GCF_054049955.1 Geodermatophilus sp. SYSU D00758 | reverse complement strand
CTGCTCACTGGAGGACCCTGGACGGGCCGGTGACTGACTGAGAAGGTCGCTGGCGCACCCCGGGTCCCCACCGGATCACTGCCACGGCTGCTAGCTGGAGGTCACAGCCAGACTGAGTTCTGCAGGATCCGGTGGCCCGGGACGTGCCGACTGGCGACAGGGCTGAGCGCCTCGAGCGCCGATCAGTGAGCGACCGGCGTGCACGTCCCGAGACCACCGGGTGCTTCCCCGCTGCGGCAACAGCCAGGAGGCACACATGCACGATCCCACCCTCACCGCTGCCCCGACAGGGCCGTTGTTCGCCGGCGTGGACTGGGCCAGCGTCGATCACGCCGTCTGCGTCGTCGACGCCGCCGGGGCGGTGCTGTGGCGGCACACCGTCAGCCACAGCCGCGCCGGCCTGGCCCGGCTCGTCGCCCGATTGACCGAGCTGCGGGTGGCCCGGGTCGGCATCGAGCGCCCGGACGGGCCGGTGGTCGCCGCGCTGCTGGAAGCCCAGCTGCGAGTGGCGGTGGTCCCGCCGCGGCAGGTGAAGAACCTGCGTTCGCGCTACCCCCGCGCGGGCAAGGACGACCGGTTCGACGCCTACCTGCTCGCCGACGCGATGCGCACCGACGGGCACCGGTTCACCGACCTGACCCGCGACACCGCCGAGACCATCGGGCTGCGGGCGCTGGTGCGCGCCCGCCAGGACCTCATCGAGATCCGCGTCGGGCTGGTCAACCAGCTGCGGCACACCCTCGAGCTGGCCTTTCCCGGCGCGGTCGGGTTGTTCTTCGACCTGCACAGCCCGATCGCCCGCGCGTTCCTGCGCCGCTTTCCGACCGCCGCCGAGGCCGCCGTGCTCGACGAGCAGACGATGGCCGCCTGGCTGGCCGCCGAGGGCTATCCCGGGCGCACCCCGGCCGCGGTCTTCCTCGACCGGCTGCGCACCGCCCCGGCCGGGCTGACCGGCATCGAGGCCGCCGCCCGCCGGCACGTCACCTTGGCCCTGCTGGCCGGCATCGACGCCATCGAGGAGCAGGCCGCCGAGCTGGGCCGGCGGATCAGGGAAGCCCTCGCGCTGCACCCGGACGCACCAATCTTCACCAGCCTGCCCCGCGCCGGACAGCTCCGCGCTGCCGCGCTGCTGGCCGAGCTCGGCGACGCCCGCGGCCGCTATCCCGACCCCCAAGCCCTCGCCGCGGCCGCCGGGGTCTGCCCGTTCACCGACGAATCCGGCAAACACCGCGCGGTCGGCTTCCGCTACAAGACCGACACCAAGCTGCGCCGGGCGCTCACCGACTTCGCCGACGACTCCCGGCACGCCAGCCCCTGGGCCGCTGACATCTACCGCAGAGCCCGCGCCCGCGGCATGCGCCATCCACACGCCGTTCGCGTCCTCGCCCGCGCCTGGACGCTGGTCGTCTGGCGCTGCTGGCAAGACCACCAGCCTTACAACCCCGACCGCCACGGCGCCCTCAACCGATACCTCAACCGGGACGCCGCGGCGGCGGCTTGACACAGGGCT
>NZ_JBJGYK010000086.1:0-2071 GCF_054049955.1 Geodermatophilus sp. SYSU D00758 | reverse complement strand
CGAGGGGGCCGCGGTCCTGCTCACCCCTGGCCCCCCGCCGCTCGCGTGCTCGCGGCGGGGCCCTGCGAGGGGGCCGCGGTCCTGCTCACCCCTGGCCCCCCGCCGCTCGCGTGCTCGCGGCGGGGCCGTCGGGCCGGCCGGCGCTGGTACGCTGACCAGAGCGCGTTCCGCCGGCAGTCCGCCGGACGGGGCGCGCGACGCGTGTACGACCCTCCTGCTGCAGACCGACTGCAGCCGCCCAGACCAGAGGAGGTGGGGTTCTCCGTGCGTCACTACGAACTGATGGTCATCCTCGACCCCGACCTGGAGGAGCGCACGATCGCGCCCTCCCTCGACCGGTTCCTCACCGTGGTCACCAACTCCGGTGGCACCGTGAAGACCGAGATCTGGGGCCGTCGCCGGCTGGCCTACGAGATCAAGAAGCAGATCGAGGGCATCTACGCCGTCGTCGACATCCAGGCCACCCCGGCCGCGGTGGCCGAGCTGGACCGTCAGCTCAACCTCAACGAGTCGGTCCTGCGCACGAAGCTGCTCCGGCCCGAGGTCCACTGAGCATGGCCGGCGAGACCGTCATCACCGTCATCGGCAACCTGACGTCGGACCCGGAGCTGCGCTTCACGCCCTCCGGTGCCGCGGTCGCCAACTTCACCGTCGCCTCGACGCCGCGGACCTTCGACCGCCAGTCGCAGGAGTGGAAGGACGGCGAGGCGCTCTTCCTGCGCTGCAACGTGTGGCGGCAGGCGGCGGAGAACGTCGCCGAGTCGCTGACCCGCGGTTCGCGGGTGATCGTCTCCGGCCGGCTCAAGCAGCGGTCGTTCGAGACGAAGGAAGGCGAGAAGCGCACCGTCGTCGAGCTGGAGGTCGACGAGATCGGCCCCTCGCTCCGCTACGCCACCGCGAAGGTCACCAAGGCCTCCCGCGGTGACGGCGGCGGCGGGGGCGGCTTCGGCGGCGGCGGCGGTGGCGGCGGCTTCGGGGGCGGCGGGTCCAGCGACCCGTGGTCGACCCCTGCGTCGTCGTCCGACGAGCCTCCCTTCTGACAGGACCCCGTCCTCCTCACCCCTCGCACGCTCGGGTGAGCCTCTGGACGGGGCCGCCCCTCGCCCCTCGCGCGGGGCCACTTCGTTCGTACTGAACCTCTTCTCCCTGGAGGACCCCGGTGGCCAAGCCCCCGATCCGCAAGCCCAAGAAGAAGGTCTGCCAGTTCTGCAAGGACAAGGCGACCTACATCGACTACAAGGACACGACCCTGCTGCGGAAGTTCATCTCCGACCGCGGCAAGATCCGTGCCCGCCGCGTGAGCGGCAACTGCAGCCAGCACCAGCGGGACGTCGCCACGGCCGTGAAGAACAGCCGTGAGATGGCCCTGCTGCCCTACACCTCGACGGCGCGCTGACCATGAGCACCCAGAAGCTGATCCTGACGCAGGAGGTCACCGGTCTCGGGTCCTCCGGTGACACGGTGGAGGTCAAGGGCGGCTACGCCCGCAACTACCTCCTGCCCCGCGGCCTGGCCATCGTCGCCACGCGCGGTGCCGAGAAGCAGGTCGAGTCGCTGCGCCGGGCGCGTGCGGCGCGGGACGTGCGCTCGCTCGACGAGGCGCAGGCCGTGGCCGGCCGCCTCTCGGGGCTGACCGTGCGGGTGCCGGCGCGGGCCGGCCAGGGTGGGCGGCTGTTCGGCCGGGTGACCACCGCCGACGTCGCCAACGCCGTCACCGCGGCCGGGGGCCCGGAGCTGGACCGCCGCCGCATCGAGCTGCCGAGCAGCATCAAGACCACCGGCCAGCACACCGTCACCGTGCGGGTGCACCCGGAGGTCACCGCCCAGCTGGCGATCGAGGTCGTCGCCGGCTGAGAGGACCCGTCCTCCTCACCTCTCGCACGCGAGGGGTGAGCCCCGGGACGGGGCGACTCCTGCCCCCGCCGCGCACGGTTCGCGGTGGGGCGGGAGGGGATCACAGCGCTCGCGAGGGGGGGGGGGCCGGGGGGCGGCGGCCCCCGCGGCGGCCCGCGGTCCCCCCCCCCCACCCCCCGTACCGCCCCACCGCCCTGAGCCCCCCACCCCCGAGAAA
>NZ_JBJGYK010000085.1:0-2139 GCF_054049955.1 Geodermatophilus sp. SYSU D00758 | reverse complement strand
GGGGGGGGGGGGGGGGGGGGGGGGGGGGGGGGGGGGGGGGGGGGGGGGGGGGGGGGGGGGGGGGGGGGGGGGGGGCCCCCCCCCCCCCCCCCCACCCCACCGGTGCCTCAGCCGGAGAAGGGGCGCTCCCGGGCCAGCTCCTCCTTGGCCACGCCGCGGATGTGGACGGCGTCCGGGCCGTCGACGATGCGCAGGGTGCGGGCGCTGGCCCAGAAGCGGGCGAGCACGGTGTCGTTGCTGACCCCGGCGCCGCCGTGCAGCTGGATCGCGCGGTCGATGACGGCCAGGGCGACCCGCGGTGCGGCGACCTTGATCGCCGAGATCTCCGTCCGGGCGCCCTTGGCGCCGTGCTTGTCGATCAGGTCGGCGGTCTTGAGCACGTAGAGCCGGGCCTGGTCGATCTCGATGCGGGACAGCGCGATGCTCTCCCGCACGGTGCCCTGGTCGGCCAGCGGCCGGCCGAAGGCCACCCGCTGCTGGGACCGCTCGACCATGAGCGCCAGCGCGCGCTCGGCCATGCCGATGGCGCGCATGCAGTGGTGGATGCGGCCGGGGCCCAGCCGCGCCTGGGCGATCATGAACCCGTCGCCCTCGCCGGACAGGATGTTGGACACCGGCACCCGGACGTCGGTGAACCGCAGCTCGGAGTGCCCGTGCTGGTCCTGGTAGCCGAAGACCGGCAGGTGCCGGATGATCTCCAGGCCCGGGGTGTCGCGGGGGACCAGCACCATCGACTGCTGCCGGTGCGGCGGGCCGTCGGGGTCGGTCTTGCCCATGACGATGAAGATCTGGCAGCGCTCGTCGGCGGCGCCGCTGGTCCACCACTTGCGGCCGTTGATCACGTACTCGTCGCCGTCGCGGACGATCGAGGTCTGGATGTTGCGGGCGTCCGAGGAGGCGACGTCCGGCTCGGTCATCGCGAACCCGGAGCGGATCTCGCCCTCGAGGAGCGGGTCGAGCCAGCGCTGCTTCTGCTCGGGCGTGCCGAACAGCATCAGCGTCTCCATGTTGCCGGTGTCCGGGGCCCCGCAGTTGGTGGCCTCGGGAGCGATCACCGGCGACCAGCCCATGATCTCGGCGACCGAGGCGTACTCGAGGTTGGTCAGCCCCCCGAGCTCGTGGTGGAAGAGGTTCCACAGGCCCCGCTTGCGGGCCTCGGCCTTGAGGTCCTCGAGGACGGGGGGGTGCTCGTGGTCGTCGTGGCCGCGCGCGGCGCGCCACTCGTCGTAGACGGGCTCGGCGGGGAACACCTGCTCGCGCATGAAGTCCCACATCCGGCCGCAGACGTCCTCGGCTCGGGCGGAGAGGGCGAAGTCCATGCCGGGAAGGTAGCCGCGCGCGTGACCGCCGTCGCACCGGGGTCACCCGCGGACGCACCGGAGGCCGGTCCCGGCGCACCGGAGGGCCGGTCCGGGCGCACCGGAGGCCGGGTCCCGAGCGGGACCCGGCCTCCAGCGGGGGGTGGTCAGTACCGGGTGTCGCGGGTCTCGACCGCGCGCCGGACGGGCCCCAGTGCGATGAGCAGCCCGGCCAGCGCGCTGACCAGGTGCAGCCAGTTGTCCGCCCAGTTGATGCTGAGGAAGTTCAGCGGCTCGTCCTCGTCCACGGCGAACAGGCCGTACACGAACGTGGCCCCGTACCCGACCGCCAGCAGCCAGCCGTAGGTCCGGGCCGCCGCCAGCGTCCGGGAGAGGGCGATCCCGGCCACGCCGATGACGATGTGGACGATGTTGTGCAGCGGGTTGATGGAGAACCCGAGCAGGGTCTCGTCCGGCGTGTGGGCGGCGAAGTCGTCGAATCCGGTGACGAAGAAGCCGACGATGCCGATCAGCGTGTAGATGATCCCGATCGCCAGCGCCAGCATCTGCGGCCAGGTCATGCCGGCGCGTGCGGCACCGGCGTCGCGTGATGAGGCCATGGGGTCCTCCCGTGGTGGGGCGTCCGCCGGCTGTTCGACGGTCCCGTCCTCGGGGAGTACCCGGGGGCGAGCGGCGGTAACGGCCCGCACCGGTCCGTGCGCACGCTCGTCACCGGCCCGGGGGCGGGGGGGGGGGGGGGGGCGCGGGGGGGGGGGGGGGGGGGGGGGGGGGGGGGGGGGGGGGGTGGGCCGGCTGCCGACCGAGGAGCGACCGGTCGGCC
>NZ_JBJGYK010000084.1:0-4643 GCF_054049955.1 Geodermatophilus sp. SYSU D00758 | reverse complement strand
GCCACCCCCACCCGCCGGCCCCCCCCCCGGCGGGGGGGGGGCCGCCCCGCCGGGGGGGGCGCCCCCCCCCCCCCCCCACACCGTCAGGAGGACGGCGTCAGTTCCCGCACCCGGGCGATGAACTCCTTCTCGCAGAAGTCCAGGAAGCCGTCCGGGTCGGGCCCGGTGTTCTGCAGCACCAGCCGGTCGAACCCGGCGTCCACGTAGGGCTGGGCCTGCTGCAGGTGCGCCTCGGCGTCCGGGCCGACGGAGAACTGCCGGCGGATGTCGTCGGGCTTCACCGTGGCGCTGGCCGCCTCGAAGTTGACCGGGTTGGGCAGCTCGCTCATCACCTTCCAGCCGGTCAGCGCCCACCGGCTGGTCTCCAGGGCGGCCTGGACGGCGGACTCCTCGTCGGTCGCCCACGCCATCGGCACCTCGGCGTAGTGCGGGCCCTTGCCGCCGGCGTCGCGGTAGGCCTCGACCAGGTCGGTGCGGGGCTCGGTGGCGAACAGCCCGTCGCCGTGCTCGGCTGCCAGCGCGGAGGCGTTGCGCCCGCCGCTGGCCACCGCGATGAGCGGCAGCTCGTCGGGGAGGTCGAAGACGCGCGCGTCCTCCAGCTGCAGGTGCTTCCCCTCGAAGGACCGGTAGCCGCCCTGCCACAGCAGCTTGATGATCTGCAGCGCCTCCCGCAGCATCTCGTGCCGGGTGTGCACGGCCGGCCAGCCGGTGCCGACGACGTGCTCGTTGAGCCGCTCACCGGCACCGATGCCGAGGGTGAACCGGTTGCCGGACAGGATCTGCACCGTCGCGGCGGCCTGGGCGATGATCGCCGGGTGGTACCGGATGATCGGGCAGGTCACGCCGGTGGTCAGCCCGATCCGCTCCGTCCTCGCCGCCATCGCGCCCAGCAGGGACCACGTGAACGGGCTGTGGCCCTGGTCGTCCAGCCAGGGGTGGTAGTGGTCGCTCATCTCGACGAAGTCGAAGCCCGCCTGCTCGGCGCGGACCGTCTGCCGGATGATCTCCTCGGGGCCGAACGCCTCGGTGGCGAGCTTGTAGCCGACCTGCATCACGTCGTCCTCACTGTGGGGTCCCTCGGTCCTCCTCGCGCGTGCCCGGGTCGCGCGCGACGGAAACGGCGCGGCGGGGTGTCGTGACGTGGGCCACTAGGGTTCCCGCATGGCGCACAGGCAGCTGCGGACGGTCCTGGAGGGTGGCGGGTTCTTCGAGGGCCCGCGTTGGTACGAGGGCACCTGGTGGGTGTCGGACTTCTACCGGCACCAGGTCAGCCGGGTGGGCCCCGACGGGGCCGAGACCGTGGTGGTCGAGGTTGAGCAGCAGCCCTCGGGCCTCGGCTGGCTGCCCGACGGCTCCCTGGTGCTGGTGTCGATGAAGGACCGGCGGGTGCTGCGGTTCGCCGACGGGGAGCTGACCGTGCACGCCGACCTGGACGCGCACTGCGGCGGGCACCTCAACGACATGGTCGTCGACGCCGGCGGGCACGCGTTCGTGGGCGACTTCGGCTTCGACCTCATGGCCGGCGGTGCCCCCGCCCCGGCTTCGCTCAAGCGGGTCGACCCGGACGGCTCGGTGACCGTGGTCGCCGAGGGGCTGAACTTCCCGAACGGCTCGGTGATCACCCCCGACGGGGGCACCCTGCTGGTCGGTGAGTCGTTCGGCAACCGCTACAGCGCCTTCGACCTTGCCCCGGACGGGTCGCTGTCGAACCGGCGCACCTGGGCGCGGTTCGGCCCCGAGCCCACCGGCAGCACGACCGAGGAGGTCATCGGCCAGCTCGTCGTCGCCCCGGACGGCTGCACGCTGGACGCCGACGGGCACGTCTGGGCCGCCGACGCGATCGGCGGCCGGGTGGTGCGCGTGGCGCCCGGCGGCGGGGTCGTCGACGAGATCGCCGTCCCCGAGGGGCTCGGCGTGTACGCCTGCATGCTCGGCGGGGACGACGGCCGCACGCTGCTCCTGTGCTGCGCGCCGGACTTCTACGAGCACAACCGCGCGCCGGTGCGCGAGGCCGTGCTGCTCGCGACCGAGGTGGGGGTGCCGCACGCCGGGCGCCCCTGACGCCCTCAGTCCTCCCCCGCGTCGGGCCCGCTGCCGGGGTCGCGGGCCAGCAGCCACGTCGCGCCCCCGAGCAGCAGCCCGGCGACGACCGAGAGGACGACGACGGCCGGGGTCCCGAGATCCACCCACCGCTCGAGCAGCAGCCGGGTCTGCGACGTCGGGTCGGCCAGCACCACCCCCACGAAGACCGCCACCAGCAGGCCCGCCGCCACCGCGAACACGTGCGAGAACGGGCCGCTCCAGCCCGTGCGCTGCCGCACCGCCCGGGCGGCCTTGACGATGCGCCCGGCCCGCAGCACCCGCAGCGCGCCGACCGTGCGGGCGAGGCGGAGCACCTGCACCGGGCCGACGGCGAAGACGACGGCGAGGATCACCAGCAGGGTCATGCCGATCAGGCCGAGGTGCCCGCGGACCCAGGCGCGCCGGTCCTCGGTGACGGCGAACAGCACCACGGTCTCGGCCACCAGGACCGCGCCGCTGGCGATGTCGACGACCCGGCCGGCCGTCCCCCAGACGCCCTCGGCGATGGAGAGGAACATCGCCGGGACCGACGCCAGCGCCGCGACGAGCACCGGCAGGGCCAGCCGGTCCTGCCATCGCTGCTCGCGGCTCCTCACGTCGGGCACGGCGACCACCCCCGGACGCACCGCGACCCCCGCCGCCGGGGCAGGGGTCGCGGCAGGTCGGTGCGCTCAGCCGCGGCCGCGGCCGCGGGGGGCGCCCCCCTTGCCCTTGCTGCCCAGGTTGGAGACCAGCTGCTTGATCTTCGCCTGGTTCTGCGGCTTGCGGGCCTCGTCCATCGCCTTCTTGGCGATCCCCGCCTTGCCGAGCTTGCCCAGCAGTCCCATGACCGCCTCCTCGCGAATCGGGTGCGTCGGTCCCCGGAGGGGTGCCCGCAGGACCCGTCGTCAACCGTGCCGTGCTCGTGCCGGGGTGTGTCAGTCCCCCGGCGGAGCCGCGTCGGGCGGGCCGGCCGAGCTGGGTCCGGTGGCGCTGCCCGGGACACCCGGGGTGCCCTGATCGCTCGACATGGTGCCGTCCTGCGCCGCCCGCGGGCTCTGCTCGGGTGCGGCACCGACCTCGTCGTGCTCCGGCCGTTCGCCGGGCACCCCCTCGGTGGGCTCGTTCGTCCCCCCGGCGGGGCGACCGGTCATGTTGCTCTCGCTCATCGCGGACCTCCCTGTCCCGGTGCAGGAGGAGTGCCCCGGACGGCGGCGCGGAAACGACCGCGCCCCCGGCCGGGAGGGCCGGGGGCGCTCGCCCGGGGCTCCGGGTTCGGTGGGCGCGGGCTCGGTGGGCGCGGGCTCAGTGCGTGCGGCCGTAGCCGCCGCCGCGGTTGCCCTTCTGCTTGTTCTGGAAGTCCGCGATGAACTTCTTGATCTTCGCCTGGTTCTGCGGCTTGCTGGCCTCCTGGATCACCTTCGCGGCGATCCCGGACGCCAGCACCTTGCGCAGCATGCCGGCCATCTCTGCCTCCCTGGGGTCGGGGTCGGTTGGGGGGTGGGTGCCCGGGGAACGTCCCGGCCACACCCCCGGGTTCCCGGCGCAGGACGTCGTCCGCCGGTCACCCAGCGTCCGGGCACGCCGCACCGCTCCGGATTCGTCCGGGGCGCCGTGCACGGACGCCCGACGACGCGTCCGGGCCGGCCGTCCACCGTCGCCGCAGGTCGGGACGGCGAGTCGGGGCGGGGCCGCTCCCGGGGGGCCACCGCATGCCCGCCCGGCGGGGGGCCGCCGCGCCCCCTAGCGTCTGTCGCGGCCCGGACGGGATCGGTTCGTCACCACCCGGTGGCACCCGCCGGACCACCGCCGAACCAGGCCCCGGTGCACGACCGCCGGGGCAGGGCCGGGGACCCACCGCACGTCTGGGGTGAAGCGCGCGTGCCGCGCCGGGCGACTCCTCCGTCCGAACCCGTCAGCTAACCCGGTAGGCGGTCTCGTGGAGAACAGGAGACCCGTCGTCCATGACGACTGCCCGCACGACCCTCGCTCGCCGCTCGTTCCGCACCGTCGCCGTCGCCGCTGTCGCGGGCGCCGGCATCGCCCTCTCCCCGCTGCCGGCCTCGGCGAGCACCGGCGGCACCACCGTCGCCGCGGTCGCCCCGGTCGCCGCGGCGGCCCCCGCCCCCACCGGTGCCGCGCAGGTCGCCGTCGACACGGCGCTGGCCCAGATCGGTGACATGTACGTCTGGGGCGGGGCCGGCCCGAACGTGTTCGACTGCTCGGGCCTGACGCAGTACGCCTACGCCGCCGCCGGCGTCTCGCTGCCGCACTCCTCGCGGATGCAGTCGACGATGGGCGCCCCGGTGGCGAAGTCCGACCTGCAGCCGGGTGACCTGGTGTTCTTCTACAGCCCGGTCAGCCACGTCGGCATGTACATCGGCAACGGCCAGATGGTCCACGCCTCGACCGCCGGCAAGCCGGTCGCCGTGGTCAACCTGGACTCGATGCCGAGCTACGCCGGCGCCCGCCGGGTGGTCTGACACCCGTCCGGCGGGGGGGCGCCGCCCCGCGGGGCCGGGCCGCGGCGGGGGGGGGGGGCGGGGGGGCGCGCGCCGCCCCCCGGGGGCGGAGACACCCCC
>NZ_JBJGYK010000083.1:0-5236 GCF_054049955.1 Geodermatophilus sp. SYSU D00758 | reverse complement strand
ATCTCTTAGCCGGTTGGGCCCCGACGGGGCCCCGGGGGTGCCCCGGTTACACTACAGGCCGGCCCGGCGGGGCGGGGGGCCCCCCCCCGGGCCCCGGCCCCGGTCCCGGCCCCACGGACGACGTCGTCCGCCGACGAGACAGGACCCATGACCAGCTCCCCCCGCCCCCTCGCCCCCGCACCGGGCCCCGCCCGGCACTGGTACCGCGACCGCGGCATCGGCGTCCGCATCGCCGTCCTCACGGCGGTCCTCGCCCTCGGCACCCTGGCGGTGACCGTCACGGGCCTCACCGGCGCCGCGCGCGTCGACGAGATGCAGGACCGGGTGACCGCCGCCGTCGGCGTGCAGCGCACCGTCGACGCCGCGCGCTACGACCTGCTGTGGGCGGCCAACTGGCAGAACATCACCGCCTGGAAGTCCCGGACCGAGGGCGGGCCCGTCGCGGCGGCCCCCGGCGGGGACAACGTCGCCGCCTACCGGGACGGGGCCGCCGGCTTCGAGCGGCTCTTCGGGCTGGACCCGGCGCTCCTCGACGAGGAGGCGCGGGCCAGCCTGGCGACCATCGAGGACAACTGGGCCTCGATGAGCGCCTACAACGACCAGATCTTCGCCCTCTGGGCGCAGGGCCGGCTCGACGAGGGCGACGCGCTGTCGGCCGGCGAGAAGTGGGACACCTTCTACGTCCTCGACCAGGCCATGACGGACCTGATCACGTCCGTCGACGGCCGGGTGGCGACGACCCGCGCGGAGATGGCCGACGCCGAGCGGACCACCCGCTGGGTCACGCTGGCCGTGGCCGTGGCCGTGCTGGCGCTCGGTGCCGGCCTGGCGGCAGTGGTCGCGTCGGGCATCCTGCGCGGCGTCCGGGAGGTCCGGAGCGGCCTCGAGCGGGTGGCCGCCTGCGACCTCACCGTCCGGTTGCCGGTCCGGGGCCACGACGAGACCGGCCAGATGGCGGCGGCGCTGAACACCGCGGCCGAGACGATGGCGACCACCATCGCCGGGATCATGGCCTCGGCGGACGCGGTGGCCGCGTCCTCGGAGGAGCTGTCGGCGTCCTCGGCGCAGATCTCGGCCTCGGCCGAGGAGACCAGCGCGCAGTCCGGGGTGGTGGCCGGGGCCGCGGAGGAGGTCTCGCGCAACGTGCAGACCGTCGCCGCGGGCGCCGAGCAGATGGGCGCCTCCATCCGGGAGATCAGCCGCAACGCCGCCGATGCCGCCCAGGTCGCCGCCCAGGCGGTCACCGAGGCCGGCGCCACCACCGCCACCATCACCCGCCTCGGGGACTCCTCGCGCGAGATCGGCAACGTGGTCAAGGTGATCACGAGCATCGCGGAGCAGACGAACCTGCTGGCGCTCAACGCCACCATCGAGGCGGCGCGGGCCGGGGAGGCCGGCAAGGGCTTCGCGGTGGTGGCCAACGAGGTCAAGGAGCTGGCCCAGGAGACGGCCAAGGCCACCGAGGACATCGCCCGCCGGGTGCAGGCGATCCAGGGCGACACCGCGGGAGCGGTCTCGGCCATCGAGCGGATCAGCACGGTGATCGGCCAGATCAACGACTTCCAGCTCACCATCGCCTCCGCGGTCGAGGAGCAGACCGCGACCACGACGGAGATGTCGCGGTCGGTCGGCGAGGCCGCGGCCGGCTCCGGGCAGATCGCCGACAACATCACCGGGGTCTCCACCGCGGCCGGCGCGACCACCCAGGCGCTCGCCCAGACCCGCACGGCGGTCGACGAGCTCTCCCGGATGGCCGCCGACCTGCGCACCGGCGTCGCCCGCTTCACCTACTGACCGGCCCGCCGGGACCGGGGGCCGCACCCCCGGTCCCGGTGCCGGCACCGCCCCGTTGGGCTTGACACCCCGGCCGCACCGGCCGAAGACCCTGCCGAGACGCCCCACGGCGCCGGACACCCAGAGAGAAGAGCAACGTGGACGGTCTGGACGACATCGTCGAGGAGTTCCTGGTCGAGAGCCACGAGAACCTCGACCAGCTGGACAGCGACCTGGTCGCCCTGGAGCAGGAGCCCGACTCGCGGGAGCGGCTGTCGAGCATCTTCCGCACCATCCACACGATCAAGGGCACCAGCGGCTTCCTCGCGTTCCACCGCCTCGAGGAGGTCACCCACATCGGGGAGAACATGCTCTCCCGGCTGCGGGACGGCGCCCTGGCGCTCACCCCGCAGCGGACCGACGCGCTGCTGCAGATGGTCGACTGCGTCCGCTCGCTGCTCGCCTCCATCGAGGCCAGCGGCGGCGAGGGGGACGTCGACGTCTCCGCCGTCGTCACCGCCATCAGCGCCGCGATGGAGGACCGCCCGGCGCCCGCCGTGCCCCGGCCCCGCGCCGAGGCCGAGGTGACGCCCGACGCGACCCCGGCCGCCCCGGCGGTGGGCGAGGTGCCGGCCGCCGCGGAGCCCGCCGGCGCGGCGTCCGCACCGGTCGAACCCGCCGCCCCCGCCGCGAAGAAGCCCGCCCGCCGCAAGGCCCCGGCCGCGAAGGCCCAGGCCGCGAAGACCCCGGCCGCCCCCAGGACCCCGGCCACCGGGAAGGCGCCGGCCGCCACCCCGCCGGCCGACGGCACCCCGGTCCCCGCCCCGCGCGCGGAGGCCGCGGCGGCGCCCGAGGTTGTCACCGAGCCGGAGCCGGCGACCGCCGAGCCGGGCGGCCCGACCGAGCCCGCGGCCGCCGAGCCCAGCGGCCAGGCCGAGCCCAGCGGCCAGGCCGAGCCCAGCGGCCAGGCCGAGGCCGCGGTCGGGCAGGCCGAGGCCGCGGTCGGGCAGGCCGAGGGAGCCGGCCAGGCCCGCCGGGCGGTCGCCGAGAGCACGATCCGCGTGGACGTCGACCTGCTCGACGAGCTCATGCTGCTCGTCGGCGAGCTGGTGCTGACCCGCAACCAGATCGTCCAGTACGTGGGCCGCTCCAGCGACACCGACCTGGTCCGCGCCTCCCAGCGGCTCAACCTCATCGCCAGCGAGCTGCAGGAGGGCGTCATGAAGACGCGCATGCAGCCGATCGACCACATCTGGTCCAAGCTGCCGCGCGTCGTCCGCGACCTGGGCATCCAGTGCGGCAAGTCCGTCCGGCTGGAGATGGAGGGCCGCGAGACCGAGCTCGACAAGACCCTGCTCGAGGCGGTCAAGGACCCGCTGACCCACCTGGTCCGCAACTCCGTGGACCACGGGGTGGAGGCCCCCGACGCCCGCAGGCGGGCCGGCAAGTCCGCCGAGGGCGTGCTGTTCCTCCGCGCCAAGCACGAGAGCGGCCAGGTCGTGGTCGAGGTGGCCGACGACGGCGCCGGCATCGACCCCGCCCGCATCGGGGCCAAGGCCGTCGAGCGCGGCCTGGTCTCGCAGGAGGCGCTCAACCGGATGAGCCCGCAGGACGTCCTGCAGCTGATCTTCCTGCCCGGCTTCTCGACCGCCGCGGCGGTCACCAACGTCTCCGGCCGCGGCGTCGGCATGGACGTCGTCAAGACCAACATCGAGTCCATCGGCGGCACCATCGAGGTCGAGTCGGTGCCCGGCCAGGGCACCTGCACCCGGCTGCGCATCCCGCTGACGCTGGCCATCGTCCCGGCCCTGACCGTCGAGTGCGCCGGCGACCGCTACGCCATCCCGCAGATCAGCCTCCAGGAGCTGGTCAGCCTGGACGCCGAGAAGGCGGCCACCGCCGTCGAGGAGGTCGGCGGGGCGCCGGTGTACCGGCTCCGCGGCGAGCTGCTCCCGCTGGTGCGGCTCACCGACGTCCTCGGCCTGACCTCCGACCGGCACGACGGGCACGTGGTGATCGCCGTCCTGCGCTCCGAGGGCCGCCGCTTCGGCCTGGTCGTCGACCGGGTGATCAACACCGAGGAGATCGTCGTCAAGGCCGTCGGGGGGCAGCTCAAGGCCATCGGGCTGTACTCGGGGGCCACCGTCCTCGGCGACGGCACGGTGGCGCTGATCCTCGACGTCCAGGCGCTGGCCCGCCGAGCGCTGCGCACCGAGACCACCGAGCGGCAGGAGTCCCGCGAGGCGCTGCTGCAGGCCGCCGCGGCCGAGCGGGAGGCCGAGCGGATGCTGCTGGCCGCCATCGGCGGTGGCCGCCGCGTCGCCATCCCCCTGGACACCGTGACGCGCCTCGAGCAGGTCAGGACCGAGTCCGTCGAGCGGGTCGGCAACCGCGAGGTGGTGCAGTACCGCGGCGCGATCCTGCCGATCGTCCGCCTCGACCGGCACCTGGGTGCCTACGGCGAGACCGAGCGGGAGGTCCTCGAGGTGATCGTCTACTCCGACCACGGCCGCAGCGTCGCGATCGTCGTCGAGGAGATCCTGGACATCGTCGACGGGGACGCCGCCGTCCGCAGCGACATCGACGACATGGGCCTGCTCGGCTCCGCCGTCCTCGGCGACAAGGTCACCGAGCTGCTCGACGTCCGCGCGGCCATCCTCGCCGCCGACCCGGCCTTCTACTCCACCCCCGCCCCGGCCGGCTCCGTCCCGGCGACGTACCAGGAGGTCTGACGTGCCCAGCACGACCCGAGCGTCCGCGCCGGCCATCGGCGGCCAGCTGGCCACGTTCTGGCTGGACGGCGACCTGTACGGCATCGAGGTGGCGCACGTCCAGGAGGTCCTCAAGAGCCAGGGCCTGACCCGCGTGCCGCTGGCGCCGGCGGCGGTCGCCGGGCTGATCAACCTGCGGGGGCAGGTCGTGACCGCCATCGAGCTGCGGGAGCGGCTCGGTCGTCCGCCGCGGCCGGAGGGCACCGACGCGGTCGTCATCGTCGTGCGGCTGCACGGCGAGGCGGTCAGCCTGCTGGTCGACGCCATCGCCGACGTGGTCGACGTCGACCCGGCCGACTTCGAGGCACCGCCGGACACGCTGGACGGGATCGCCCGCGAGCTGATCCGCGGCGCGTTCAAGCTCGACGGCCAGCTGCTGCTGGCCCTCGACGTGCAGAAGGCGGTGGGCGCCTGAAAGGACCCCGCTGCCCCCTGCCACTCGCAGGCTCGCGGCGGGCCCCTGCAGCGGGGCCGCCCGTCCTCCTCGCCCCTCGCGAGCTCGCGGCGGGCCCCTGCAGCGGGGCCGCCGCTGCCCCTGAACCCCGGACCTCCCCTTCGTCCCGGCCGGACTTCCCCGGCGGCCGGGACCGGCCCGGGGGCCCCCCCCCCCCCCCCCCCCGCGGGGGGGGGGGGGGGGGGGTGGGGTGGGCGTGGGGGTCCGGGGGGGCGCGCCCCCGCGGGGGGGGGCCCCC
>NZ_JBJGYK010000082.1:0-5526 GCF_054049955.1 Geodermatophilus sp. SYSU D00758 | reverse complement strand
GCGTCCGCTCCTTGAGAACTCAACAGCGTGCCGAAAGTCAGTGCCAAGTAACAACCCCTTTGTGGGTTCCTTTGGTTGAGATTGATCGCGATCTGTCAGGTCGCGGTTCTCGGCCGGGTTTCAAGCATCTACGGAGAGTTTGATCCTGGCTCAGGACGAACGCTGGCGGCGTGCTTAACACATGCAAGTCGAACGGTGAACCCGCTTCGGTGGGGGATCAGTGGCGAACGGGTGAGTAACACGTGGGCAACCTGCCCCCGGCTCTGGGATAACCCCAAGAAATTGGGGCTAATACCGGATGTCCTCTGCTGGTCGCATGGCCGGTGGTGGAAAGATTTATCGGCTGGGGATGGGCCCGCGGCCTATCAGCTTGTTGGTGGGGTAGTGGCCTACCAAGGCGACGACGGGTAGCCGGCCTGAGAGGGTGACCGGCCACACTGGGACTGAGACACGGCCCAGACTCCTACGGGAGGCAGCAGTGGGGAATATTGCGCAATGGGCGGAAGCCTGACGCAGCGACGCCGCGTGGGGGATGACGGCCTTCGGGTTGTAAACCTCTTTCAGCAGGGACGAAGCCCTTGCGGGTGACGGTACCTGCAGAAGAAGCACCGGCCAACTACGTGCCAGCAGCCGCGGTAATACGTAGGGTGCAAGCGTTGTCCGGAATTATTGGGCGTAAAGAGCTCGTAGGCGGTTTGTCGCGTCGGCTGTGAAAACCCGGAGCTCAACTCCGGGCCTGCAGTCGATACGGGCAGACTTGAGTGTTGCAGGGGAGACTGGAATTCCTGGTGTAGCGGTGAAATGCGCAGATATCAGGAGGAACACCGGTGGCGAAGGCGGGTCTCTGGGCAACAACTGACGCTGAGGAGCGAAAGCGTGGGGAGCGAACAGGATTAGATACCCTGGTAGTCCACGCCGTAAACGTTGGGCGCTAGGTGTGGGGGCCATTCCACGGTCTCCGTGCCGCAGCTAACGCATTAAGCGCCCCGCCTGGGGAGTACGGCCGCAAGGCTAAAACTCAAAGGAATTGACGGGGGCCCGCACAAGCGGCGGAGCATGTTGCTTAATTCGATGCAACGCGAAGAACCTTACCTAGGCTTGACATGCACGGAAATCCGGTAGAGATATCGGGTCCGTAAGGGCCGTGCACAGGTGGTGCATGGTTGTCGTCAGCTCGTGTCGTGAGATGTTGGGTTAAGTCCCGCAACGAGCGCAACCCTCGTTCCATGTTGCCAGCACGTGATGGTGGGGACTCATGGGAGACTGCCGGGGTCAACTCGGAGGAAGGTGGGGATGACGTCAAATCATCATGCCCCTTATGTCTAGGGCTGCAAACATGCTACAATGGCCGGTACAAAGGGCTGCGATACCGTGAGGTGGAGCGAATCCCAAAAAGCCGGTCTCAGTTCGGATTGGGGTCTGCAACTCGACCCCATGAAGTTGGAGTCGCTAGTAATCGCAGATCAGCAACGCTGCGGTGAATACGTTCCCGGGCCTTGTACACACCGCCCGTCACGTCACGAAAGTCGGTAACGCCCGAAGCCGGTGGCCCAACCCGTTCGCGGGAGGGAGCCGTCGAAGGCGGGATCGGCGATTGGGACGAAGTCGTAACAAGGTAGCCGTACCGGAAGGTGCGGCTGGATCACCTCCTTTCTAAGGAGCGTCTCGCTCGGCGGCCCGTGAGGGGTGTCGGGTGCAGAGCCGTGCTCGGATCGTGATGGCCGCCCATCTGCGGGTGGTCGCGGGTGTTCGAGACGGTGCTCGAGGGTGGAACGCTGACCAGTTCGGCCGGCCGCGGTTCGCGGCCCGCTAGTACGACCTGCGTCCGTGGACGGGGGTGGGGAGGGCGGGTGCGCGGGGGTGGGGTCGGTCGTAGGCGCGCTGTTGGGTCCTGAGGGAGCGGGCCCGGGTGTCCATCCGCGTGGGTGGGGCCGGGGGTCGTTGTCTCGGGTGCCGGGGCCGGTCCGGTCTCGTACCGCCCACACCGGGGTGCAGGGGTGCCTGCGCGGTGTGGGGTCTGGCGGGGTGTGGTGGATCGGTGGCTGGTCGTTCGTTGAGAACTGCACAGTGGACGCGAGCATCTTCTGACTCTGATTGTTTGAGTTGTGTGTAGGACGTGTGGCCAAGTTGTTAAGGGCACACGGTGGATGCCTGGGCACCAGGAGCCGATGAAGGACGTAGGAGGCTGCGATAAGCCTCGGGGAGCTGCCAACCGAGCGTTGATCCGAGGATGTCCGAATGGGGGAACCCCGCACCAGTCATGTGGTGTGACCCGCGCCTGAACACATAGGGCGTGTGGAGGGAACGTGGGGAAGTGAAACATCTCAGTACCCACAGGAGAAGAAAACAACCGTGATTCCGTGAGTAGTGGCGAGCGAAAGCGGATGAGGCTAAACCGTTTCCATGTGAGACCCGGCAGGGGTTGTGGAAGCGGGGTCGTGGGAGCGTTCTGGCCCCTCTGCCGGGGGGTCGGGGAGTCATAAAGCGATGTGGTTAGTGGAAGGCCTCTGGAAGGGGTCGCCGAAGAGGGTGAGAGCCCCGTACACGAAAACCTGTCGTCTCCCGAGCGTTTTCCCAAGTAGCACCGAGCCCGTGGAATTCGGTGTGAATCCGGCGGGACCACCCGCTAAGCCTGAATACTCCCTGGTGACCGATAGCGGACGAGTACCGTGAGGGAAAGGTGAAAAGTACCCCGGGAGGGGAGTGAAATAGTACCTGAAACCGTGTGCCTACAAGCCGTGAGAGCCGTCGCACCCTCGGGTGGGTGGTGATTGCGTGCCTTTTGAAGAATGAGCCTGCGAGTTAGTGGTACGTGGCGAGGTTAACCCGTGGGGGGTAGCCGTAGCGAAAGCGAGTCCGAACAGGGCGATTGCTAGTCGCGTGCTCTAGACCCGAAGCCGAGTGATCTACCCATGGCCAGGTTGAAGCGCGGGTAAGACCGCGTGGAGGACCGAACCCACCAGGGTTGAAAACCTGGGGGATGAGCTGTGGGTAGGGGTGAAAGGCCAATCAAACTCGGTGATAGCTGGTTCTCCCCGAAATGCATTTAGGTGCAGCGTCGCGTGTTTCTTGCCGGAGGTAGAGCACTGGATGGCCGATGGGCCCCACAAGGTTACTGACGTCAACCAAACTCCGAATGCCGGTAAGTGAGAGCGCGGCAGTGAGACTGCGGGCGATAAGGTTCGTAGTCGAGAGGGAAACAGCCCAGATCATCGGCTAAGGCCCCTAAGCGTGTGCTAAGTGGAAAAGGATGTGGGATCGCAGAGACAACCAGGAGGTTGGCTTAGAAGCAGCCATCCTTGAAAGAGTGCGTAATAGCTCACTGGTCAAGTGGTTCCGCGCCGACAATGTAGCGGGGCTCAAGCACACCGCCGAAGCCGTGGCACTCACGCGTGGCCCGTCGGTTCCTCTCGGGGGGCCGGCCAGGTGCGTGGGTGGGTAGGGGAGCGTCGTGTGGCGGTGGAAGCGGCGGAGTGATCCAGCCGTGGACGCCACGCGAGTGAGAATGCAGGCATGAGTAGCGAGAGGGGAGTGAGAACCTCCCCCGCCGGAAGACCAAGGGTTCCTGGGCCAGGCTAATCCGCCCAGGGTGAGTCGGGACCTAAGGCGAGGCCGACAGGCGTAGTCGATGGACAACGGGTTGATATTCCCGTACCCGCGAAGGAGCGCCCATGCCGAACCCGGCGATGCTAACCACCCGAACCCGCCGCTCCTCTTTGGAGGAGGGGTGGGGGAGCGTGGGACCCGGACTGGTAGTAGGCAAGCGATGGGGTGACGCAGGAAGGTAGTCGGGCCGGTGAGTGGTAGGACCGGTGCAAGGGTGTGGCCCGCGGCGTAGGCAAATCCGCGCCGCAGACAGGGTGAGGCCTGACGCATAGCCGAGTGAGGCGAATTCGATGATCCTATGCTGCCGAGAAAAGCCTCTAGCGAGTTCCCAGCGGCCCGTACCCCAAACCAACTCAGGTGGTCAGGTAGAGAATACCGAGGCGATCGAGCGAACTGTGGTTAAGGAACTCGGCAAAATGCCCCCGTAACTTCGGGAGAAGGGGGACCGGAGCCCGTGCACGCCCTCGCGGTGGAAGCGGGAGCCGGTCGCAGAGACCAGTGAGAAGCGACTGTTTACTAAAAACACAGGTCCGTGCGAAGTCGTAAGACGATGTATACGGACTGACGCCTGCCCGGTGCTGGAACGTTAAGGGGACGGGTTAGCTCTTCGGGGCGAAGCTCAGAACTCAAGCGCCAGTAAACGGCGGTGGTAACTATAACCATCCTAAGGTAGCGAAATTCCTTGTCGGGTAAGTTCCGACCTGCACGAATGGCGTAACGACTTCTCAGCTGTCTCAACCACAGGCTCGGCGAAATTGCACTACGAGTAAAGATGCTCGTTACGCGCGGCAGGACGGAAAGACCCCGGGACCTTCACTACAGCTTGATATTGGTGTTCGGTTCGGCTTGTGTAGGATAGGTGGGAGACTGGGAAGCCGGCACGCCAGTGTCGGTGGAGTCGCCGTTGAAATACCACTCTGGTCGAATTGGATGTCTAACCTCGGTCCGTGATCCGGATCAGGAACAGTGTCAGGTGGGTAGTTTAACTGGGGCGGTTGCCTCCCAAAATGTAACGGAGGCGCCCAAAGGTTCCCTCAGCCTGGTTGGCAATCAGGTGGCGAGTGCAAGTGCACAAGGGAGCTTGACTGTGAGACCGACGGGTCGAGCAGGAGCGAAAGCTGGGACTAGTGACCCGGCACCGGCATGTGGAAGCGGTGTCGCTCAACGGATAAAAGGTACCCCGGGGATAACAGGCTGATCTTCCCCAAGAGTCCATATCGACGGGATGGTTTGGCACCTCGATGTCGGCTCGTCGCATCCTGGGGCTGGAGTAGGTCCCAAGGGTTGGGCTGTTCGCCCATTAAAGCGGTACGCGAGCTGGGTTTAGAACGTCGTGAGACAGTTCGGTCCCTATCCGCCGTGCGCGTAAGAGACTTGAGAAGAGCTGTCCCTAGTACGAGAGGACCGGGACGGACGAACCTCTGGTGTGCCAGTTGTACCGCCAGGTGCACGGCTGGTTGGCCACGTTCGGCAGGGATAACCGCTGAAAGCATCTAAGCGGGAAGCTCGCTTCAAGATGAGGTCTCTCACCCAGTTCATGGGGTAAGGCCCCCGCCCAGACCAGCGGGTTGATAGGCCGGAAGTGGAAGCACCGCGAGGTGTGCGAGCTGACCGGTACTAACAGGCCGAGGGCTTGACCACACGACCTGCACACCACCCACAACAGCAGGCCCGGTCAGAAGAAGCCGAACACGGCAAGCGCGTCCACTGTGCGGTTCTGAACGCAACGCACCACCCCCCACCCGCCCTCGTACCGGGCGGGCGGGGCCGGCGGCGGGTGCGCGTTCACCGTGTTACGGCGGTCATGGCGAGAGGGAAACGCCCGGTCCCATTCCGAACCCGGAAGCTAAGCCTCTCAGCGCCGATGGTACTGCCCCGGAGACGGGGTGGGAGAGTAGGACACCGCCGGACAACCATTCC
>NZ_JBJGYK010000081.1:0-5629 GCF_054049955.1 Geodermatophilus sp. SYSU D00758 | reverse complement strand
CCCTTGCGGGCCACGGCGATGACGTCACGACGGAACTCCGCCGGGAACGGCTTGGGCACGATGCTGATCCTTCCAGCGAGGCCCAGGGCCTCACAGGCAAGGAGTCAACCGAACCGGGGGCAGTCCCGATCGCCAGGCCAGAGCGTCTGACCGGACGGCCCTGAGGTCATCCCAACCACGCCAGCCTCAGATGATGCGGCGTTGGCTGCCGCTAAGGACGAGACAGGGAACTTCAGCTCATAGGCCGGCTCGGCATGAGCAGTCCCCACATCCGCCCGATGTACGAGCATCTGCACCTGCTCAACCCGGGTGACTAAGGCTTGCTGGAGAAGTGGGGCGGCTGGACTGATGCTGCCACCTGGCCGGATCCGGGTGACTTCGCGCTTGAGCCGATCTACCTGCACCACGGAAGCCGCGTCAGCGAGCTTCGCTGAACAGGGGACGCGTCAGGGGTTTCGTCACCACCCAACGCATGAGAAGCCTTCCTGTCCCTCGCAGCCGGGAGGGTACGTCGGGTTCCTCGCAGTCAAGGCCTCGCCGCTTCGCGGTGGCCTGCGGCCAGCCTTGACAGCTCGTCAGCCCGACGAGAATCGGCATCTAGCGAGGGAAAGCTAGAAGCGGGCCAGAGCTCCCGCCTGTGACCGTCCTCACCCTGCGTTGTGGTGCAGTGACTTCCCTAAGGCTCTCGGTGAGGGTAGAACATGCCAACCCTCCGCGATAAACTATCCGGCTACCCAGGAAGAAGGGAGGGGAAGTCATGGCCGACAAGACAATACGCACGGACGACCTGGACGGGGAATCGCTCGCTACCGAACGAATCTGCTTCAGTCTCCGCGGAAAAGACTACGAGATCGACCTAAGCGAGGAGCATCTTCACGAGTTCGACGCAGCGCTCAAACCCTACACCGAGAAGGCTCGTGAGATTGAGCGGCCGAATGTGGTGCCTATGCACCGAGCATCCCGGAGCGGTCGCCAGCAGCCGACGCGAAGCAAGGAAGACGTGGCGAGAGTTCGAGATTGGGCCACGAAGAACGGCCACAAAGTCAGCGAACGCGGCCGCATCCCCACCAAAGTCCTTAAGGCCTATGAGGAGGCGCATCGACAGTAGCAGGATTCTGAACCGGTATTTTCACCTCACATACCGATAGAACGTCGCCCGTGAAATCCCCAGGGTTTGGCAGATTTCCGCAACGGTGTTCCGCCTGTCAGCTGCAAGCGTCCGCAGCTGCTCGACCTTCCTGGGGTTGAGGCGCGGTGGCCTTCCACCGAGCCGGCCACGTGCTCGAGCTGCCGCTAGACCTGCATGCGTCCGCTCACGGACCAAGTCCCGCTCAAACTCTGCCAGCGCCCCGAAGACGTGGAAGATCAGCTTGCCGCCGGAGGTGGTGGTGTCGACCTGCTCCTGCAGGGAGCGGAAGCCGATGCCCTGGTCTGCAAGCTGCGTGACGGTCTCGATGAGGTGGCGCAGGGAGCGCCCCAGCCGGTCAAGCCGCCAGACGACGAGGGTGTCTCCAGGTCGCAGGTGTGACAGGGCCTTTGTAAGCCCTGGCCGGTCATGGAGTGCACCTGAGGCGGTGTCGGTGAAGAGCTTCTCGCAGCCAGCCGCACTGAGTGCGTCTTGCTGGAGGGCGAGGGTCTGGTCATGCGTTGAGACGCGGGCGTAGCCAATCAGCATAGGTCGTACTAGAAGAGAGGCAACTGGCCACTCTTCTCCATGTCCCGCCGGCGGTAGTGCAGCCCCAGGACTGCCTTATACATGACGCGCGTCAGGTGAAAGACCGCGTCGATCTCCTGCTCAGTCGGCACCCGGCCGAACTCGTCCTGCAGGGCAACGGCAATCTTGGCCTTAAGAAGCTTGCCCTTCCTTTCCTTTAGTGTCATATACATTACTTGTATCAGAACCCGTCACTTATGTCAAGATATGAGACGTAGATATTGAGACGGGTAATGAGACAGGACGGCGAATCTAGGGACAGCGTCTGGGTCGGGTCGGCGAAAAGTGTCTCATAAACGGTCGTTTTTGAGACAGACCCGCGTAGCCTCGTCTGTAGCAGCATTCCTCCGAGACTCTTGCAACGCATGAGCTTTTACCGGATAATTAGTTCGGAACATGAAGCATCATCAACAAAATACAGTCGCGTACGCCGGAGTTGCACTGATCGTCGTACTATTCGCGATGGCGGTCGTAAGCATGCCAGCCAGTCAGGGGCATGATGACTCGCCAGCAATGCCGGAGCCGACCAAGGTCGCCCAAGAGCAGCTGCTCGGCGAGGAGAAACCCTTCTGGGAAGGGACGCAACAGGTCCAGGTCTGTCAGAAGCCATACTATTCAAGTCAGGATTGCGGGAAGCTCGACGTCACATTGACCGGGGGTCGCTCGGCAACCATTCACCTTCCTTCAGGAGGAATGGTCGAGACTCGGAGTGTCGCCTGTTACACTGCCGCAATTGCTGACGGACCAAAATACGTGTTCTGCCGGAGTTGGGATGGCGATGCTAATCAGTGGGATTTCTTGCCTGTATGGGTCAATCTGTAGGCCTTGGTTATGCCGTTTCGTCTAGCGGTGGGGCTGGATAAAGCCAGGGTATGGCCGGCCTTCTCAAACTACTCGTCGAAGCCAAAGGTCTCCTTCGTGCCGTACTCATCGGCAACAGCCATAACCATGCATTTTATGAAGCTCACTGCGGCCGGCGCCTGACGGGATTTCTGCTCGGCCGCTTTGCTACGCTGCAGGTCATCAAACACTAAGATGGGTGCAACCAGCTCGGCAGCCGAGCATCGGCAGGTTGGTCGGCTCACGTGAGCAGTGATGCGAAGACCTTCGCTACAAAGTCGGGGATCTCTGCAGGCAACTTGATGGCTGCAAGCGTCCGATTTGCCTGCCGACCATAGCTGTATCGATACTGATTTGCTTGGATGCATCGCGCCCACCAGAAGCGTTCCGCGAACGACATCGACGGATCGTTCGGCTTAAGAATCATGATGTGATAGGCGGTAATAAAAGGTTCCGGCTGCACGAACGTCGAGAGCACCGAACCACTTAATGCTACTGTCAGCTCGCCACTTTCCCCGACTGAGACGCCCTCAGGTACCAGGACGCGGGCGGTCACCCCGTTGTTGGTGGCTGAGCGGCCGATGAAGTTGACCCCGTCCGGCTCCTCAACTCGCTTCAGGCGGTTGAGCTCGAGGGACTGTCCGTAACGCAGGTGGAATAGCTCATCGACGCGAAGCGTGGCGCTCTCTGAACGGCGGACCTGCATATGCGTTGTCGGGAAGAAGTTGCTCCAGGGGATATTGGACAACGATGGCTCCGGCACCATCGCTACCCAGTCGGGAACCCCATCCGGGAGGACGATGGTGCCCAGGGTCCGGTTTGCTTCACGGCCGAAAGCGCCGTACCGGAAAGCGTTATGCCTGATGCACACCGCATAGAATTGGCGTTCCACCAGACTCATCCCCGCGTTAACCGGGGTGAGCACTGCGACGTTCTGAGCGGTATAGAAGGGCTCCTGTTGGACAAAGGTTGAGAGGGTCGCGCCACCCAAGGCTACCGTGAGGAGCCCGGGTGCATACGGCTCGATGTCTGGGATAGGCGCCACGTGGCCGGACACGCCCTGGTTCTGGCCACGCCGGCCGACGAATGCGATGCCCCCGGACGTGACCGGCGTCATCTTGTTCATGTCCAGCTTGTTGCCGTAGGCGACGTTGAAGATTTCGTCGACGCGCGGCATTACTTGTCCCCGCCAATGCCGGTGCGCTTCAGGCTGAAGAGCGCGTAGTCGAGGATCGCCGCCTCGAGGTCAGCCTGGGTCAGGGTGGCGTAGTCAGTCTCCATGTAGGCCTCAGCCACCCACTCGTCGTCAGGTCCGACCATGGCCATCACTGACTCACCCGCATGAACCTCGCGGTTGCGGAAGGAGGCCACCCAGTGATCCCGGATACCGCTCCAGCGCAGATCCTGGTCGATGCGGCCCAGGTGCTTCGTCTTCACGAAGCCGTCCTCGCGCCAGTAGCCGAACCAGGTCTTCTTGTTGGACGTTGCGTGCGGGATGCCGGCGGTGAAGACCATGACGCAGGTCACGACGCTTACGGGATGGAAGAGCTCCGTCGGCATGGACATCACTGCCTCGAGGGTGTGCTTGGAGAGCAGCGCCGCCTTGTGGGGCGAGGGCGCCGTCGCGCAGGACATGGGCACGATGGCAATACCCCGGCCGCCATGCGCCAGCATGTCCAACATGTGTTCCACGAAGCGCAGTTCGTGCAGGTCGGCCTTTGACTTGGAATAGGGCGGGTTGATAAGCCCGACCGTTGGCTTGCGCTTCCTGATCGCCCCGGTGATGGCGGTGTCAAAGCAGGAGCCCTGATGCAGGTTGGCCTTGCCATCGCCCCGGAGAATCATGTTGGAGGCACCAAGGGCGTACATGGTGGCCTGCTGCTCAACGCCGATAAGCTGGTTGCTCTTGATGCTCGCGACCTGGCGGTCGGTGGTCGCCATCGACGCCATCCGAACCATCGCCGAGATCAGAAAGCCGCCGGTGCCGGTGCACGGGTCGACGACAACGTCATCCGGACCGACGTTGGCCAGCTGAGCGAACAGTTCAGTGACGTGCTTGGGAGTGAGGACAATGCCCAGCCCCTTGCCGTCTCCCCCGGTGTACTTGAGAAACTCTCCGTAGAAGCGGCCAACAACGTCGAAGTCGTGATAGATGGTCAGGAAGGGCAGAACGTGCTCAGCCAGCATCGTCACGATCTCATTGAGCAGGCCCTTGGGATACGCCTTTGTTTCCTTACGCAGTTCCGGGTGGACCTCGATGCCCGTGAACGGTTGGGTCATGTTCTCAACCTTGGCCACCGGTAATCTTGCCTTCTTGACCTCCTTCTGGATGGCATCAATCCAAAAGCCGGGGAGCTCGCGTGCCGGATAGGCTTGGTAGGTGTTCGCGAAGATCTCGTTGTGCAGCGCAATCAGCGTGCCGGCAACCAGGAGCGGCTTTTCCTTCTCCTCAAGCTCTGCTTCGTCTCGCATGAAGACGTGAAGCGTCTGGGAGAAGGAAATGAGATCAGACGTCCGCTTTGCCTCAACCGCCGGATCGAAAGAGGCAGACCGAAGGTAGTCGGACAAGGGCACGATTTCGTTGATGTCCGCACCGGTCGGCGCGATCAGAAGCCGTTCCTGCGTCTCACCCTTGGTCAGCAGGAAGTTGTCGATCTTCAGGAGCCGTTCGTCGCCACTGACGGCGACTGCAACCACGGTGTAGTGGGGCGAGAGGGCACGGGCGTAATGGAGGACGCCATCAACGGCAAAGTCAGCCGGCCGGTTGCGCTGTGGAGACTCGTGCTGTGCGACAGTCGCCTTACACTCGACCACGATGACGATGTCGGGCGCAGCGGTCGTCGTGATGATGAACTCAGGCCTGCCGACTCCACCCCGGCCGGACTTGCCCGCCTTGGACAGTGCGGTGCGGATAGTCGCCACCGCTGACTGCTGCTTCTCGACTGAGCAGCCCTGTGTCAAGCCGCCGCCGCGGCGTCCCGGTTGAGGTATCGGTTGAGGGCGCCGTGGCGGTCGGGGTTGTAAGGCTGGTGGTCTTGCCAGCAGCGCCAGACGACCAGCGTCCAGGCGCGGGCG
>NZ_JBJGYK010000080.1:0-6298 GCF_054049955.1 Geodermatophilus sp. SYSU D00758 | reverse complement strand
ACGTGCCGTCCCCGGCTGGGGCCGGGCCGCTCCGCCGCGTCCCTCCTCGGGGGCCCTGTCGGGCCCCGCTCGTCGGTCGCACCGCGGCCACGTGCCGTCCCCGGCTGGGGCCGGGCCGCTCCGCCGCGTCCCTCCTCGGGGGCCCTGTCGGGCCCCGCTCGTCGGTCGCACCGCGGCCACGTGCCGTCCCCGGCTGGGGCCGGGCCGCTCCGCCGCGTCCCTCCTCGGGGGCCCTGTCGGGCCCCGCTCGTCGGTCGCACCGCGGCCACGTGCCGTCCCCGGCTGGGGCCGGGCCGCTCCGCCGCCTCCCTCCTCGGGGGCCCTGTCGGGCCCCGCTCGTCGGTCGCACCGCGGCCACGTGCCGTCCCCGGCTGGGGCTGGGCCGCTCCGCCGCCTCCCTCCTCGGGGGCCCTGCGGGCCCCGGTGGTGTGCGGTCGCGGGGCATGACCGGCAGGATCGTGCGCCGCAGGCGCACAGCGCCCCCGGACGATCTCCCCGGACGGCACCCGGTCGCGGTCGTCGTCCGGAGGACGACCGTGCCACTGGTAACCTGGGCTGTCGTCGGTTCACCCGACGCGTGTGCGAGCTGCCCCCGTGACAGAGACCGGGGGCCACACGTGACCTGACCAGGAGGCCGTCCATGGCGCTCGACAGCGCGACGAAGCAGCAGATCATGACCGAGTACGCGACGGTCGAGAAGGACACGGGCTCGCCCGAGGTCCAGGTCGCGATGCTGACCCGCCGGATCAGCGATCTCACCGAGCACCTCAAGCAGCACAAGCACGACCACCACAGCCGGCGGGGCCTGCTCCTGCTGGTCGGTCGCCGCCGGCGGCTGCTGAACTACCTGGCCAAGACCGACATCAACCGGTACCGCTCCCTCATCGAGCGGCTCGGTCTGCGCCGCTAGCACGACGAGGGGGCCGTCCCACCGGGACGGTCCCCTCTCTCGTGCGGCACCCGCCGCACGAGCACCGCGGCCGCCCGCGCCGGAGGACCCTCCGCGGCCGGTCCTCGGTAGTGGCTCCCGGGCATGCCGACCCCCGCGCGGGGGAACGGTCCCGGGGGCTTCGATCGAAGACCGGTCACCGAGCCGGAGTCCGGCGCGGGGCGCCACAAGAGGACGTCGCCGCATGCGACGTAGGAAGAGGACGACGTGTCCGCACCCACCACCCAGGGCAGCATCGCTGCCGAGTTCGACCCCGAGGACGGGGTCACCACCGCCACCGCGGTCATCGACAACGGCAGCTTCGGCAGCCGCAGCGTCACCTTCGAGACCGGCCGGCTGGCCCGCCAGGCCGCCGGGTCGGTCGTCGTCAGCATGGGCGACACCATGCTGCTGTCGGCCACCACGGCCGGCCGGCAGCCCAAGGAGCAGTTCGACTTCTTCCCGCTGACGGTGGACGTCGAGGAGCGGATGTACGCCGCCGGCCGCATCCCCGGCTCGTTCTTCCGCCGCGAGGGCCGGCCCTCCGAGGACGCCATCCTCACCTGCCGGCTGATCGACCGCCCCCTGCGGCCGACCTTCGCCAAGGGTCTGCGCAACGAGGTCCAGGTGGTCATCACGGTCCTGTCGCTGGACCCCGACCACCTCTACGACGTGCTGGCCATCAACGGCGCCTCGGCGTCCACCCAGCTGTCGGGCCTGCCGTTCTCCGGCCCGGTCGGCGGCTGCCGGGTCGCGCTGGTCAACGGCCAGTGGGTCGGCTTCCCGACGCACGCCGAGCTCGAGGACGCCGTCTTCGACATGGTGGTGGCCGGCCGGGTGCTCCCGGACGGCGACGTCGCGATCATGATGGTCGAGGCCGAGGCCACCCAGAGGACGATCCAGCTGGTCGCCGACGGTGCGCCCGCCCCGACCGAGGAGGTCGTCGCCCAAGGCCTCGAGGCGGCCAAGCCGTTCATCCGGTCGCTGTGCGAGGCGCAGAGCGCCCTGGCCGGCAAGGCCGCCAAGCCCGTCGCCGACTTCCCGCGCTTCCTCGACTACCAGGACGACGTGTACGCCGCCGTCGAGGCCGAGGCCGCCACCCGGCTGACCGAGGTGCAGGCCATCGCCGGCAAGCAGGAGCGCGAGGCCGCGACCGACGAGCTGAAGGAAGCCGTCAAGGCCGCCCTCGCCGACCGGTTCGAGGGCCGGGAGAAGGAGGTCTCCGCGGCCTTCCGCGCGGTCACCAAGAAGGTCGTCCGGCAGCGCATCCTGCGGGACAAGGTCCGCATCGACGGCCGCGGCGTCACCGACATCCGGCCGCTGTCGGCCGAGGTCGAGGTCGTCCCCCGGGTGCACGGCTCGGCGCTGTTCGAGCGCGGGGAGACCCAGATCCTGGGCATCACCACGCTGAACATGCTCCGCATGGAGCAGCAGCTGGACACCCTCTCCCCGGAGAACCGCAAGCGCTACATGCACAACTACAACTTCCCGCCGTACTCCACCGGTGAGACCGGCCGCGTCGGCTCCCCGAAGCGGCGCGAGATCGGCCACGGCGCGCTCGCCGAGCGGGCGCTGCTGCCCGTGCTGCCCGACCGCGAGGAGTTCCCCTACGCGATCCGGCAGGTGTCCGAGGCGCTGGGCTCCAACGGCTCAACGTCCATGGGCTCGGTCTGCGCCTCGACCCTGGCGCTGCTCAACGCCGGTGTGCCGCTCAAGGCGCCGGTGGCCGGCATCGCCATGGGCCTGGTCTCCGACGAGGTCGACGGCACGACCGAGTACGTCGCGCTGACCGACATCCTCGGTGCCGAGGACGCCTTCGGTGACATGGACTTCAAGGTCGCCGGCACCCGCGACTTCGTCACCGCGCTGCAGCTGGACACCAAGCTCGACGGCATCCCGTCCGACGTGCTGGCCCAGGCGCTCACCCAGGCCCGTGCCGCCCGGCTGCACATCCTCGACGTCATGAACGAGGCCATCGACGGCCCCGACGAGATGAGCCCGTACGCCCCGCGGGTCACCACGGTGCGCATCCCGGTCGACAAGATCGGCGCGGTCATCGGCCCCAAGGGCCAGATGATCAACTCGATCCAGGACGACACCGGTGCCGACATCACCATCGAGGACGACGGCACCATCTACGTCGGCGCCTCCGACGGCCCGTCGGCCCAGGCGGCGGTCGACCGGATCAACGCCATCGCCAACCCGCAGATGCCCAAGGTCGGCGAGCGGTTCCTCGGCACGGTCGTCAAGACCACGCCGTTCGGTGCCTTCGTCTCCCTGCTGCCCGGCAAGGACGGTCTGGTGCACATCAGCAAGCTGGGTGGCGGCAAGCGCATCGGCAAGGTCGAGGACGTCGTGAACGTCGGCGACAAGCTGCAGGTCGAGATCACCGACATCGACGCCCGCGGCAAGATCAGCCTCGTGCCGGTGGCGGCCGAGGAGGCCTCCGGCGAGGCGGCTGCCCCCGAGTCCGCCCCCGCGGAGGCGTGACGGCTCGCCAGCGGGCCCTGGCCGGGGTCGGGACGGACGCGACGGCGTCCGCCCCGGCCCCGGCCGCCGTCGGGCGCGTGGGGGAGACCGTCGTCCTGGACGTCGACGAGGTCGGTGGCCGGGTTGAGCGGACCGAGCTGCCCGGGGGGCTGCGGGTCCTCACCGAGACCATGCCCGGCGTGCTGTCGGCCACCGTCGGCATCTGGGTGGGCGTCGGCTCCCGCGACGAGACCGACCGGGTGGCCGGCGCGTCGCACTTCCTCGAGCACCTGCTGTTCAAGGGGACGTCGCACCGGACGGCGCTCGAGATCGCCACGGCGATGGACGCGGTCGGCGGGGAGATGAACGCCTTCACCGCCAAGGAGCACACCTGCTACTACGCCAACGTGCTCGCCAGCGACCTCCCGCTGGCGGTGACGCTGCTGGGTGACCTGGTCACCGAGGCGCTCAACACGCAGGCCGACCTGGAGTCCGAGCGCACGGTGGTGCTCGAGGAGATCGCCATGCGCGACGACGAGCCCTCCGATGCCGTGCACGACCTGTTCGCCGAGACGCTCTTCGGCGGCACCGCGCTCGGCCGGTCCGTCCTCGGCACGGTGGAGTCCATCGAGGGCCTGACCCGGGACGACGTCGACGGCTGGTACCGCCGCCGCTACGCCGTCCCCTCGATCGTCGTCACCGCGGCCGGTCGGGTGGAGCACCGGCAGGTCCTCGACCTCGTCGCCGCCGCCTTCGGCTCCCGGCTGGCCGGCCCGGACCGCCCGGCTCCGCTCCGGCGCGGCGAGGAGGTCGCCGGGTCGACCCGCCCCGCCCGGGCGGCCGGGCTGATCCGGCGGCGGACCGAGCAGACCCACCTCCTGCTGGGGTCGGTCGGCCTCGGCCGGCTCGACGAGCGGCGGTACGCCGCCGCGGTCCTGGAGACCGCGGTCGGTGGCGGGATGAGCTCGCGGCTGTTCCAGGAGATCCGCGAGAAGCGGGGGCTGGTCTACAGCGTGGGCAGTGCGCTGACCCACTACGCCGGCACCGGGGCCTTCTCCGTGTACGCCGGCTGCTCGCCGAAGCGGGTGCCCGAGGTGCTCCGCCTGGTGCGCGAGGAGCTGGCCCGGGTCGCCGCCGACGGGCTCACCGACGAGGAGGTCGCCCGGGGACGCGGTCAGCTGCGCGGCGGGTTGGTCCTCGGTCTGGAGGACACCGGCTCCCGGATGAGCCGGCTCGGCAAGAGCGAGCTCTCCTACGGCGAGTACCTCCCGGTGCGCGAGGTGCTCGACCGCATCGGCGCCGTGGACGAGCAGCAGGTGCGCGACGTGGCCGCGGAGCTGTTCACCCGCGAGACCTGCCTGGCGGTGGTCGGCCCGTACCGCGAGTCCGACCTCGACCGGCTGTGACCACGCACCTTTGATGGCGGCCCCGCACCCGGTCCTCGCCGTGCACGGCGCCCTGTCCCGCGGCGTCTTCGCGGTCGCGGTGCTCGTCTCCCTGGCGGTGCTGTTCGCCCCCGGGTCCGACGTCCCCGCGGCCCCGCCGTACACAGACACGGTGGTGCACGTCCTGCTGTTCGCCGTGCTCGCGGTCGCCGGTCGCTGGGCCGGCGTCCGCGGGACCCCGCTGCTGACCGGGCTCGTGCTGTACGCCGCCGGGAGCGAGGTCGTGCAGGCCCTGGCCCCGCTGGACCGCTCGGGCTCGGTCGCCGACTGGCTCGCCGACGTCGTCGGCGCCCTCGGCGGCTGCCTGCTCTGGGAGCGGCTGGAACGGCGGCGCTGAGCCCGGGAGGCCGCCTTGCATCCCGGCGCACCGCCGGGAAACCTGTCCCGGTGACCACGAGCACCCCCCACTCCGAGCACCCGGCCGGCGCGGCCCCGATCGAGGGGGCGGGCACCGTCGCGGTGGGGGTCCTCGGTGCCCGGGGCCGCATGGGCACCGAGGTGGTCAAGGCGGTCAACGACGCCCCGGACCTCGAGCTGGTCGCGATGGTCGACGCCGGGGACTGGCTGTTCAACGTCGCCGACGCCGACGCCCAGGTGGTCGTGGACTTCACCCGCCCGGACGTCGTCATGGACAACATCCGGTTCTGCATCGACAACGACATCCACTGCGTGGTGGGGACGACGGGGTTCGACGAGGCGCGGCTGGCCACGGTCGCCGAGTGGCTCGAGGCCAAGCCGGGCCTGGGCGTGGTCATCGCCCCCAACTTCGGCATCGGTGCCGTCCTGCTGATGCGCTTCGCCCAGGAGGCGGCGCGGTTCTTCCCCTCCGTGGAGGTCGTCGAACTGCACCACCCGGACAAGGTGGACGCCCCCTCGGGCACCGCCGTACGGACCGCCCGCCTGGTCGCCGCCGCCCGCCGGGCCGCCGGGATGCCGCCGTCCCCGGATGCGACCACCGACGCCCTGCCCGGCGCCCGCGGTGCCGACGTGGAGGGCGTCGCGGTCCACGCCGTGCGGCTGCGCGGGCTCGTGGCCCACCAGGAGGTGCTCCTCGGGGCGGCGGGGGAGACGCTGACCCTGCGGCACGACTCCTTCGACCGGGCCTCCTTCATGCCGGGGGTGCTGCTGGCGATCCGAGAGATCGGGCGCCGCCCGGGCCTGACGGTGGGCATCGAGTCCTTCCTCGGGCTCCAGCCGCGAGGTGTGACCGGGGACGCGTCCCGGTGACTTGCACGTGACCGCCCGGTGTCGTGTATGTTCGTTCTCGCGCCGGACGGGCCCGGGAGGGCCGCGGGTAGCACCCCGAGGGTGCAGGACCGCCAGTCCGGTGTAGAGTGGGACAAGCCGCCATCGACGAGGCCCGGGAGGGTCGGGTTGGTGTGCGTCCGCTCCTTGAGAACTCAACAGCGTGCCGAAAGTCAGTGCCAAGTAACAACCCCTTTGTGGGTTCCTTTGG
>NZ_JBJGYK010000079.1:0-6722 GCF_054049955.1 Geodermatophilus sp. SYSU D00758 | reverse complement strand
ACTACTTCTGTTGGTTGCAGTTGACCGTTCACAACGTGTTGTTCCACCGCAACAACCGGCGCTGCGGGGCCGGCCCCGCGCTCCTGGGTGCGGCCGTCCGTTACGCCGAGGAGGTCGGCGCCGACCACGTCGTCGCGTCGGTCGGCGGCCACGAGGCCGAGCGGCAGCGCTTCTTCGCGCGGATGGGGTTCGCCCCGCTCACCACACGGCGCATCGTCCCCCGGGAGACCCTGGCCCGCGCACTGGCGGCCTGGCAGCGCGGCGGGGTGCTCGTGCCCCCGCCCCGCCGGCCGGTGCTGCGCCGCCGGGCGGTGAGCCGCGTCCAGCCGGTGCTGGGCGCCGCCGCCGAGGCCTGATCGGCTCCTGCGGCGACGTCGCCGCCCGCTGGTCAGGCGTCGGCGAGCAGGCAGGTGAGCCGCGCGGTCGCCGTCGTCCGGCCCTCGTCGTCGGAGACCTCGACCCGGAAGGTGGCGAGGGTGCGCCCGCGCCGCGCCGGCGTGGCGACCGCCGTCACCCAGCCCCGCGTCGCGGCCCGCAGGTAGCTGACGTTGAGCTCCACGCCCACGCACCGCCGGCCCGGTCCGGCGCCGATCGCCGCGGCCCACGACCCCACCGTCTCCACCAGCGCGCACGTCGCGCCGCCGTGCAGCAGCCCGGCCGGCTGCTGGTTGCCCTCGACCGGCATGCGGGCGACGAGGTGGTCCGGGTCGTGGTCGAGGATCTCGATGCCCAGCTTCTCGTCCAGGGGGCTCACGAGGCCGGGCGGCAGCCAGTCGGGTCGGGTGAGGGACACGGGGGCACGGTAGCCAGCGGCGGCCCCGCTCCCGGGCCGGCCCCGGTGCAGGGACCCGGCGCGAGCTCGCGAGCGTCGGGGGGCACCGGGGTCCTTCTAGGATCAGGCGCGATGTCCGCCTCGGTCTCCGCCCCCGCCCCCGCCGCCCCGACCGCAGGAGCCGGGGCGCGCCCGCGGCTGCTGCTGCTCGACGGCCACTCCCTGGCCTACCGCGCGTTCTTCGCCCTCCCGGTCGAGAACTTCTCGACCACGACCGGGCAGCCCACGAACGCCGTCTACGGCTTCACGTCGATGCTGATCAACGTGCTGCGCGACGAGCAGCCCACCCACCTCGCCGTCGCCTTCGACGTGGGGCGGAAGACGTTCCGCAGCGAGATCTACGCCGAGTACAAGGCCAACCGGGCCGACAGCCCGACCGACTTCCGCGGCCAGGTCAGCCTCATCCAGGAGGTGCTGGGCGCCCTGCACGTCCCGGTCATCACGGCCGAGGGCTACGAGGCCGACGACGTCATCGCCACCCTCACGGTGCAGGCCGTCGAGCAGGGCATGGACGTGCTGATCTGCACCGGTGACCGCGACGCCCTCCAGCTGGTCAACGGGCACGTCACCGTGCTCTACCCGCGCAAGGGCGTCTCCGACCTGACCCGGTTCACCCCCGAGGAGGTCGAGGCCAAGTACGGCCTCTCGCCCGCGCAGTACCCCGACTTCGCGGCGCTGCGGGGCGACCCCAGCGACAACCTGCCCAGCATCCCCAGCGTGGGGGAGAAGACCGCGGCCAAGTGGGTGCGGGAGTACGGCTCCCTCGACGAGCTCGTCGACCGGGTCGACACCGTCAAGGGCAAGGTGGGGGAGAAGCTGCGCGAGCACCTCTCCTCGGTCCTGCAGAACCGCCGGCTCACCGAGCTGGACCGGTCGGTGCCGCTCGACCTCGGCCCCGCGGACCTCGCCGTCCGCGCCTGGGACCGCAACGAGGTGCACACCCTCTTCGACAACCTGCAGTTCCGCGTCCTCCGCGACCGGCTGTTCGCGACCCTGAGCAGCGCCGAGCCCGAGGTCGAGGGCGGCTTCGACGTCAGCGTCGACGAGGTGCCCGCCGGCGGCCTGGGCGACTGGCTGGCCGCGCACGCCCGCACCGGCCGCACCGGCGTGGTGTTCCGGGGCAGCTGGGGCCGCGGCACCGGTGAGCTGACCGGCATGGCCCTGGCGGCGGCCGACGACCACACCGCCTTCGTCGACCTCGGCCCGGACCTCGACGCCGGGGACGAGCAGGCGCTGGCCGCCTGGCTGGCCGACCCCGGGGCACCCAAGGTCGTCCACGAGGTCAAGGGGCCGCTGCTGGCGATCTGGGCGCGCGGCTGGGAACTCGCCGGCGTCGTCAGCGACACGGCGCTGGCCGCCTACCTGGCGTTGCCCGGGCAGCGCTCGTTCGACCTGGCCGACCTCGCCGTCCGGTACCTGCGCCGCGAGCTGGTGGACTCCGCCGCCGAGGAGGCCCAGCTCACCCTCGACGGGATGGGCCCGTCGGAGGAGGACGTCGCCCGCGAGGCCGCGCACGCCGACGTCCTCAAGGCCGTCGCGGTCAACGACCTCTCGGACGCCCTGGAGTCCGTGCTCGGGCAGCGCGGCGGCGACGCGCTGCTGGGGGCGATCGAGCTGCCGCTGACGCGGGTGCTGGCCGCCATGGAGTACCGGGGGATCGCCGCCGACCTGGACTTCCTGCGGGAGCTGCAGCGGGAGTTCGCCGAGGGCGTCGCGGCCGCCGCGGCCGAGTGCTACGCGGTGATCGGCCGCGAGGTCAACCTCGGTTCGCCCAAGCAGCTGCAGGCGGTGCTCTTCGACGAGCTCGGCCTGCCGAAGACCAAGCGGATCAAGTCCGGCTACACCACCGACGCCGAGGCGCTCACCTCGCTGCTCGCGCAGACCGGGCACCCCTTCCTCGAGCACCTGCTGCGGCACCGCGACGTCACCCGGCTGCGCACGGTCATCGACGGCCTGATCCCGATGGTCGACGACGGCGGACGCATCCACACCACGTTCCAGCAGACGATCGCCGCGACCGGCCGGCTGTCCTCGACCGACCCGAACCTGCAGAACATCCCCATCCGGACGGCGGAGGGGCGGCGGATCCGCCAGGCCTTCGTCGTCGGGGCCGGCTACGAGTCGCTGATGACGGCCGACTACAGCCAGATCGAGATGCGCATCATGGCCCACCTCTCCGGTGACGCGGGGCTGATCGAGGCCTTCACGTCGGGGGAGGACCTGCACTCCTTCGTCGCCTCGCGGGCCTACGACATCCCGATCTCCGAGGTCGACCCCGAGATGCGCCGGCGGATCAAGGCGATGAGCTACGGCCTGGCCTACGGCCTGTCGGCCTACGGGCTGGCCCAGCAGCTGCGCATCACCCCGGAGGAGGCGCGCGGCCAGATGCAGGCCTACTTCGAGCGCTTCGGCGGGATCCGCGACTACCTCGACGGCGTGGTCGACGACGCGCGGCAGACCGGGTACACCGAGACGACCCTCGGCCGCCGCCGCTACCTGCCCGACCTCACCAGCGACAACCGGCAGCGGCGCGAGATGGCCGAGCGGATGGCGCTCAACGCGCCGATCCAGGGCTCGGCCGCCGACGTCATCAAGGTCGCGATGCTGGGTGTGGAACGGGCCATCGAGGCCGAGGGGCTGCGCTCCCGCATGCTGCTGCAGGTGCACGACGAGCTGGTGCTCGAGGTGGCGCCGGGCGAGCGGGAGGCGCTGGAGGCGCTCGTCCGCCGGGAGATGGCCGGGGCCGCACAGCTGTCCGTGCCGCTCGAGGTCTCGGTCGGCTCCGGCCCCAGCTGGGACGCCGCTGCTCACTAGACCCGACGGGACGAGGCCCGGTGCCGGCACGTCCGGCAGGCGCGCGGGTGCCGGGACCACCTCACCGTCCACCTCAGGTCGAGGGTGAGGGTGTGCCGGGGACGGGACCGGCGCGGGTGGCCCGGTGGCTCACCCCGGGCGGCTGCAGACGAGGACGAGCGTGCCCGGCACCAGCGCGCCGCGGCCGGGGGACCACTGCCCCCACTCCTGGGTCCGGCCGGGGGTCCACTCCGGCTCGAGCAGGTCCTCGAGCACCAGGCCGGCACCGACGACGGCCCGCACCCAGTCCCCGACGGTGCGGTGGTGCTCGACGTACACGGCCGTGCCGTCGTCGTCGGTCTCGACGTAGGGGCGGCGGTCGAAGTAGGAGGACTCGACCCGGAGGTCCTCCGGGTCGGGCGAGTCGGGGAACGGCCAGCGCAGCGGGTGGTTCACCGACGCGACGAAGCGCCCGCCCGGGCGGAGCACCCGCGCCACCTCGGCCAGGGCCCCCCGGACGTCGGCCACGAACGGCAGGCCGCCGAAGGCCGAGCACGCGAGGTCGAACGCCGCGTCGACCACCGGCAGCGCGCCGACGTCGGCCTGCACGAGCGGGACGGGGATCCCCGTCGACCGGTTGAGCCCGGCGGCCCGGGCCAGCATGCCCGCGGAGAGGTCCAGCGCGACCACGTCGGCCCCGGCCCGGCGCAGCCAGCGCGCGCACGGCGCGGACCCGCAGCCCACCTCGAGCACCCGGCGGCCGCGGACGTCGCCGAGCAGGTGCGCCTCGGACTCCCGCAGGCCCTCGGGGCACCAGAGGAACTCGACGTCCCCGAGGTCGGCGCCGTGCTCGGCGAGGTAGGCCGGCGCCGCGGCGTCCCACCACCGCCGGTTGGCGCGCCGCGACTCCGCCGTCCCCGCCGCGCGCCGGGCGACCCCGCCGGGGGCCGGGTAGCCGTCGGAGCCGAGGGGTAGCGGGGGCGGTGGGTGGGCGGGCATGACACGCCGATCGTGACACGCCGCACGCCCGGGGGCGGTCGACGCCCCCGGTGGACCCGTCCCCCCGCTGCTCCGTACCATGGGGGTGCGCCAGAGGTCTGTCAGTGCTGCACCCATCGGGGTTCGGCGCGCGCCGGCTCTCCACCGCCCACCCGCGGTCACCCGGCCGCGGGTCGTCCTGTCCCTACGCACCCCCCGTCCGGAGCACCCGACCACATGACCTCCACCCAGGTCCGTCCTAGCAGCACCCCGCAGGTCGCCGTCAACGACATCGGCACCGCGGAGGACTTCCTCGCCGCCATCGACCAGACGATCAAGTACTTCAACGACGGCGACATCGTCGAAGGCGTCATCGTCAAGGTCGACCGGGACGAGGTCCTGCTGGACATCGGCTACAAGACCGAGGGCGTCATCCCCTCGCGCGAGCTGTCCATCAAGCACGACGTCGACCCCAACGAGGTCGTCAGCGTCGGCGACGAGGTGGAAGCCCTCGTCCTCCAGAAGGAGGACAAGGAGGGCCGCCTGATCCTGTCCAAGAAGCGCGCCCAGTACGAGCGCGCCTGGGGCACGATCGAGGCGAAGAAGGAAGCCGACGAGGTCGTCACCGGCACCGTCATCGAGGTCGTCAAGGGTGGCCTCATCCTCGACATCGGCCTGCGCGGGTTCCTCCCCGCCTCGCTGGTCGAGATGCGCCGCGTCCGCGACCTGCAGCCCTACGTGGGCCGCGAGCTCGAGGCGAAGATCATCGAGCTCGACAAGAACCGCAACAACGTCGTGCTCTCCCGGCGGCAGTGGCTCGAGCAGACCCAGTCCGAGGTCCGCAGCGAGTTCCTCAACAAGCTCGCCAAGGGCCAGGTCCGCACCGGCGTCGTCTCCTCGATCGTCAACTTCGGTGCCTTCGTCGACCTCGGCGGAGTCGACGGCCTGGTGCACGTCTCCGAGCTGTCCTGGAAGCACATCGACCACCCGTCCGAGGTCGTCGAGGTGGGCCAGGAGGTCACCGTCGAGGTGCTCGACGTCGACCTCGACCGCGAGCGGGTCTCGCTGTCGCTGAAGGCGACGCAGGAGGACCCGTGGCGCCAGTTCGCCCGGACCCACCAGATCGGCCAGGTCGTGCCGGGCAAGGTCACCAAGCTGGTGCCCTTCGGTGCGTTCGTGCGCGTCGACGAGGGCATCGAGGGCCTGGTCCACATCTCCGAGCTGGCCGAGCGCCACGTGGAGATCCCGGAGCAGGTCGTCCAGGTCGGCGACGAGATCCTGGTCAAGGTCATCGACATCGACCTCGACCGGCGCCGGATCTCGCTGTCGCTCAAGCAGGCCAACGAGGGTGTCGTCGGCGACGAGGAGAGCTTCGACCCGGCCGCCTACGGCATGGCCGCGTCCTACGACGAGCAGGGCAACTACATCTACCCCGAGGGCTTCGACGCCGAGACCGGCGAGTGGCTCGAGGGCTACGAGGAGGCCCGCGAGACCTGGGAGCGGCAGTACGCCGAGGCCCAGGCCCGCTTCGAGGCGCACCGGAAGCAGATCGCGGAGGCGCGCGCCGCCGACGCCGAGGCCGCGGCCGGTGGCAGCTACTCCAGCGGGGACGCCGAGCCCAGCAGCGACACCTCCGGTGGCACGCTGGCCAGCGACGAGGCCCTCGCGGCCCTGCGGGCCAAGCTCGCCGGCGGCGAGTGACGCCCGGCTGACGGCGCGCCCGTCGCGCTGAGACGCGGAGAGGCCCAGGACCCCGAGGGGTCCTGGGCCTCTCTCGTGTTCCCTCCCATCCCCGAGGAGGGACGTGCGGAGGCCCCGCGGACGAGGGCGTCCCCGGGGTCTCCCGTCGGACCCGTCAGGCCCGGCCGCCTGCAGGGTCCCGCAGGCCCGGCCGCCTGCGAGGGGGAGCGGCCCCGTCCGGGTCATCCCCCGAGCGCTGCCAGGGGTGGGCCGGACGGCGCCCTCTCACAGGCTGAGGATGATCGCGAACGCGGTGCGCGGCCGGCCGCCGGAGCCGGCGAGGAACTGCCAGGTGGGGGGGGGGGGCCGGGGCGCCCACGCGCCCACCGGCCCGCCCCCCCGACGCGGGCGGTGGGCCGGGTAGGGGGCGGTACACTCC
>NZ_JBJGYK010000078.1:0-6873 GCF_054049955.1 Geodermatophilus sp. SYSU D00758 | reverse complement strand
CTCGGGCGGGGTGCACGCCATCGCCTGCGACTTCTCCCAGGGCATGCTGCGCGCCGGTGCCGGGAGGCTCGGCCGTGCCCGGGGGTATCGAGGCCCGGGAGCACGGCCTGCCGGCCGCGCCGGAGGCCGGGGACCGGCTGCCCGGCGTCGGCGGGCTCCTCGCGGGCGTCGGCGGGCTCCCCGTGGCGGACCCGCGGACGTCCACGGACCGCCCACTCGTCGCCTCCCTTCCGCGGAGCCGGCCGAGGCCGTGCGGACGTCGCCCTGGTCGAGGCCCTGTCCGAGCGACGCCGGGGAGCCGGGTGCGGCCCGGCCAGGTCGTCGACGACGCGCGCGCTGCGCCCCGGCGGTGGGCTCACCGGCCTCCGGTGGCCCGGACGGGGGAGCGCCGGCTCGCCGGCCGGGTCGCAGGCGCGGCACACCGGCCCTCCGGCCGTCGTCCAGCCGCTCGGTCGCGGCCCGGCAGCGGCGCGGGGGGCTGAGGGCACCCTCGGACGGCAGCGAGGATGACGCGCCGGGTTCCGCTCGGCCCCGGGGCTCGCCACGGCGACGTGCGCCCGGCTGTCTGTGCCCGGGGAGCCGATGGCGCTGGGCGACGTCCTCCGTCGCGACGCACGCCTGCCCCTGGACCGCCGTTCCCACGTCGGGGGCGGTCCAGGAGCAAGGGGCTACGGCCGGAGGCCGCCTCGCTGCGCCGGCCGGGACCGGTTGGGGGTCAGGACGTGGCCGGCGCGGCCGCGCGCAACTGGCGGCGCCAGCGGGTGAACAGCCGGGGCTGGTTCATGCCCAGGACGGCGACGGGCTGACCGTCGCGCTCGTAGACCACCAGGAAGCTGCGGTCGGCGCAGCTGCCCTCCACCACGCGCACGACGTCGCCCTCGCGGCGTGACCCCGCGAACTGGATGCGGGCGCCGTACTGGTCGGACCAGAAGTACGGCACGGGCGTCGGCGCCGGACCCCCGGTGCCCAGGAGGGTGGCGACCGCGGTGGCCGGCTGCTCGAGCGCGTTGGTCCAGTGCTCGATGCGGACGTGCCGCTCCGCGGCGGCCGACCACGTGGCGGCGCAGTCGCCCACCGCGACCACGCCCGGGATGTTGGTCGCACAGCGTGCGTCGGTGAGGACGCCGTTGCCGAGGGCCACGCCGGAGCGGGCCAGCCACTCGATGTTCGGGATGGCGCCGATGCCCACGACCACCACGTCGGCCGGCAGGCGTGTGCCGTCGGTCAGCTCGACGGCCTCGACCTTGCCGGTGCCGACCAGCCCGGCGACCCCGGTGCCGAGCAGCAGGCGGGTGCCGTGGTCGGCGTGCAATCCGGCGCAGACCACGCCCATGTCGGCGCCCAGCGGGCCGGCCAGCGGGACGGGTTGGGTCTCGACGACGGTCACCTCCAGCCCGAGCTCGCGGGCCGTGGCGGCGACCTCCGCCCCGATGAAGCCGGCCCCGATGACGACGAGACGTCCGGCGGTGGCCAGGTCCTCCCGCAGCGCGATCGCGTCGTCCAGCGACCGCAGCACGTGCACGCCGTCGAGCCCCTCGCTGCCGGGGAGGCGCCGGGCTCGGGCTCCCGTGGCGAGCACGACGCCGTCGGCCCGGACCTCGCTGCCGTCGTCCAGCAGCACCGAGCGGCTGAGGTGGTCCAGCCCGACGGCGGTGGTGTGCAGCCGCCACTCGAGCCGGAGGTCCTCGTCGTCGGGCGCCCCCAGGGCGATGTCCTCCAGGGACGCCGAACCGGCCAGGAACTCCTTGGACAGGGGTGGGCGGTCGTAGGGGGCGTGCACCTCGTCGCCGATGACGACGATCCGGCCGTCGTAGGACTGGTCCCGGAGCGCGCGCGCAGCGGAGAGGCCGGCCAGGGAGGCCCCGACCACGGCGATCGTGGAGCTCACGCGACGCCGTCCCCGGTGGTCCCCGGCTGCACGTAGACCATGCCGTCCTGGACGACGACCCGGTGCGTGCGGACCGGTGTCTTGGCCGGCGGGCCGGACACCTTCCCGGTGCGCAGGTCGAAGCAGGAGGCGTGCAGCGGGCACTCCACGGCGCAGCCGTCGAGCCAGCCGTCGGCCAGCGAGGCGTCCTGGTGGGTGCACGTGTCGTCGATCGCGTAGAAGTCGCCGTCGACGTTGAAGACCGCGATGGGCTCGTCGGCCTCGACGCGGGTGGCCTCGCCGGGCGGCAACGCGGTCGTGGGGCAGACCAGGATCATGGGTGCTCCAGGCTCGTGAGTTGTTGCGAATCCCGCAACTACTTGCCGTGTGCGCAACAGCATGGCCGGGGTTCACCCCATCGTCAAGGGGGACGCCGGCGGCGTCCCGCGCTCCTCCACCTACGCTGAGGTCATGGGTGGTCCGCAGGGTGAGAACGGGGAGCGGGGCTCGGTCGCCGTCGTCCAGTCGGTCGATCGGGCGCTGAGCGTCCTCGAGATCCTCGCGGCCCACGGTGAGGCCGGCGTCACCGAGGTGGCCGCCGAGCTCGGGGTGCACAAGTCCACGGCCTTCCGGTTGGTGGCGGCGCTGGAGAGCCGGGGCTTCGTCGAGCAGCTGGCCGATCGGGGCAAGTACCGGCTGGGCTTCGGCGTCGTGCGCCTGGCCGGCGCGGCCGCCGCGCAGCTGGACATCGCCCGGGAGGGGCGGCCCATCTGCGACGCACTGGCTGCCGACCTCGAGGAGACGGTCAACATCGCCATCCTGGACGGCGACCGTGCGGTGAACGTCAGCCAGGTCCGCGGGCCGGGCGCGCTCAGCACCCACAACTGGGTGGGCCAGGGCACCCCAGTTCACGCGACATCGAGCGGCAAGGTGCTCCTGGCCTACGCGGCCGACGCCGTCCGCAAGGACGTGCTCTCCCGGGAGCTGCAGAGCTTCACCCCGGCCACGATCACCGATCCCGAGGTGCTGCGACAGCACCTCGACCGGATCGTCGAGCGGGGGTGGGGTGCCACCGTCGAGGAGTACGAGGTCGGGCTCAACGCCGTCGCCGCGCCCGTCCGGGGCGCGGATGGGGACGTGATCGCGGCCCTCAGCGTCTCGGGGCCGTCCTTCCGCATCGACGCCGAGGACTTCCCGAGGCTCGCCCGGCGGGTGGTGTCGGGCGCCGAGGAGCTGAGCAGGAGGCTGGGCCACTTCAGCCGGGCTCGCTGACCGGGCGGGAGACCGCTCCGGGGATGGCCGACACGTCGTCCTGACCTCGCCGCCTCTCCTCGTCCGCGCCGTGTGCGCACTGCGCGGACCGGGCGGCGTCGGACGCGCGCGTCGTGCGCACGTCGTCACGTCCGCGGCGTCGTCCGGACGGCGTCCGGAGCTGCGTGGGTCGGCGGTGTCCGCCGATCCGCGGGCGGTGCCGGCGGAGGTCGCAGGAACCGGGTGAGCGCGGGGGGCGTCGCCCGGTCCCGCCGGGCTCCCGCCGGGCTCCCGCCCGCCTTCCGCCGGGTCGCAGCGCCGGGTCGCGGCGGGAGGGCGTCCGGTTCGGGGTTCCCGGGAGATCCGGAAGGGCCATCAATTCGATCTGTTGCGCTGTGCGCGACCCGCTGAGTAATGTGCAACACATCGGTCGTCCCGAGCTCGTCGGCAGGCGACGACCGAGGCATGTCGCAGACCTGTGTTGTCCGACTTCCGGCGTCCCCAGATCGCCCGACGGAACCCCGAGGTGCCGTATGACCACCACCGACCTGCCCGCGAGCCTCATCTCCACGCTGCCGGGCCAGTACTACACGGACCCGGCCATCTTCGGACTCGAGCAGACCCGGGTCTTCGAGACCATGTGGTTCTGCGCGGTGCGGTCGGCCGACCTGCCGACGCCCGGGACGTTCCGGAAGGTCCAGGTCGGCCGGGAGAGCGTGCTGGTCGTCCGTGGCCGCGACGGTCAGCTGCGGGCCTTCCTGAACATCTGCCGGCACCGCGGCGCGCAGATCTGCACCGACGACTCCGGTGAGGTCAAGAGGGCCTTCCAGTGCCCGTACCACGCCTGGACCTACGACCTCTCGGGCAAGCTGGTCGCGGCTCCGAACCTGACCAAGATGCCCGACATCGACCGCGTGCGGTACGGCCTGGTGCCGGTGCACCTGCGGGAGTGGCTCGGGTACGCCTGGGTCTCCCTGGCCGAGCAGCCCCCGTCCTTCGAGGACGACGTCGTGGGCGCCGTCGCCGACCGCCTCGGGAGCCGGGAGGCCATCGACCACTACGAGCTGGATTCGCTCACGGTAGGCCGCCGCATCACCTACGACGTGCAGGCCAACTGGAAGCTCATCATCGAGAACTTCATGGAGTGCTACCACTGCGCGACGATCCACCCCGAGCTCACCGAGGTGCTCCCGGAGTTCGCCGACGGCTACGCCGCGCAGTTCTACGTCGGGCACGGCGCGGAGTTCGGTGAGGACGTCCAGGGCTTCACCGTCGACGGCGGCGAGGGCTTCGGCAAGCTCCCCGGCGTCGACCAGGACCACGACCGCCGCTACTACGCCATCACCGTCCGGCCGACGGTCTTCGTCAACCTGGTGCCCGACCACGTGATCTTCCACCGCATGTTCCCGGTGTCGGTCGACCGGACGATCGTGGAGTGCGACTGGCTGTACACCCGCGAGGTGGTGGAGTCCGGGAAGGACGTGTCCCGGTCGGTGGAGCTGTTCCACCGGGTCAACGCGCAGGACTTCGAGGCCTGCGAGCGGACCCAGCCGGCCATGTCGTCCCGGGCCTACGCCAACGGCGGTGTCCTCGTCCCGTCCGAGCACCACATCGGCGAGTTCCACCACTGGCTGACCCAGCGCCTGTCGGGCTGAAGAAGGACCCGTCCTCCTCACCGTGGAAGGACCCCGTCCTTGCCGCCCCTCGCACGCCCGGGGCGGGGGACGGGGCCACGGCGAGCCTCTGCACGGGGCCGCCCTGCGGCCCGGCGCGGACGGCGTCGCGCAAACCGCGTCCGTTCACGCAGCGACGTAGCCGTCGCCGGCAGGGACGACCAGGCCGTGGCGCACGAGTCGTTCCAGGTGCAGGAGCGCGGTCCGGCGCTCGACCGCCTACGAACGGCAACCGGACGTGCGGCCGGTACACCAGCCGGTGGGCGACGACGTCGGCCGGCGTCCGCGGCCGGCGCAGCAGCTGCAGCAGCGTCTCGTCCCGGCGGTCGACCACCGCGGCGAAGCGGACCAGGGCGGCGAGGAAGGACTGCCGGTCGTCGAGGACCCCGACCTGGTGCGAGGTCCCGTACCAGCGGGCCCCCACGTCGCGGAGCCGTCCGATCGAGGTGAGCAGGTCGTCGAGGCTGCTGGAGAGGTCGCCGTGGCAGGGGCCGAAGGACGTCAGGTCGATGTCCCCTACGAACAGGAAGCCGTCGGGTTCGACCAGCAGGCCGCAGTGGCCGGCGGTGTCCGGGTAGGTGGACCACCGTCACCGACCGCCGCCCCAGATCGAGCACCGCGCCGTCGTCGACGGTGCCCACCCGCTCGTGACCGGTCACCCCGAAGGTCTCGTGCAGCTGCCGGCGCAGGACGTCCGCCTCCGCAGGCGCCATGCCGAAGCCGGCGAGGAGTGCCTCGGGGGCGCGGACGGCGGCGCCCTCCGACGGGTGGGCGACGACCGGGACGTCGGGGAACACGTGCAGCCCCGCGACGCGGTCCTCGTGGGCATGGGTGACGGCGATCAGCCCGACGTCTGCGGGCAGTCCGCCGCGCCGCCCGACCTCGAGGGACGGGTCGACCAGGAGGGTGCCCTCCGTCCCGCTGACGAGCCACGAGTTGGCGGAGGGGTAGCGCCCGCCCTCGCCGAGGCGAGGAGCGTGACGCCCCCGTACCGCACATCGGGCCCGCCCGTGCCGTCCCCTCGCCGGTTGCCCACCGGCGTCACCCCGTGCCCGCGTCGGACAGCCGGGCCAGCCACCCCTGCCGCCACGCCTCCGTGCGCGCCACCTCGTTGAACGTGAAGAAGTGGAAGCCCTGCACGTGGTGCTCGGGCCGGCCGAGGGTGGGTGCGAGGCCGTCCACGAGGCGGTCCGGCCGGTAGCCGTGGGGCAGGAAGAAGCGCCAGAACACGCTCTGCTGCTTCGCCAGGAACCGGGCCGACCGGCCGAGCCCGAGCCCGGCCGAGATCCGCACCAGCTTCTGCCGCGTCACCGCGCCGGGGAGACCCACCCGGATCGGCAGGTCGACCCCCCGCTGCCTGACGTGCCGTGCCCAGGCCGCCGTCGTCGCGGCCGAGAAGCACAGCTGCGTGATCACGTGCGTCGCGTGCGGGGCCTTCCGCTCGAGGGCGCGGTCGATGAGCTCCGGGTCGATGTGCCCGTGCCCCTCGGGATAGCCGCCGATCCCCACGGTCTCGAAGGGGGAGCCGGTGGCGTCCAGCGCCTCGAGCAGGCTCAGCGCGTCGGGGAACGTCCCGGCGGGCTCGGCGGCGTCGCCCCCGACGACGAAGACCCCGGACACCCCGGCGGCGCGCAGGCGGGCGACGACGTCGGCCAGGTGGGCCGTGTCCCGGACCAGCCGGGCGGCCAGGTGGGGCGTCGCGGTGAACCCGTGGCCGGTGAGCCGCTCGGCCAGTTCGAGGGTCGGGACCAGACCCTTGGCCTCGGTCACCGTCACGGTGAGGGGCACGGCTCGGGGGACGTGCTCGACGACCGACTCCTCGGCGGCCCGCAGCGGCAGGACCTCGTAGCTGGCCGCTCGCAGCGCCCGCTCCAGCGAGGTGCGGGCACCGCGCCGGCTGCTCGCCGGACCCGCGAGCGGCGCTGCCGTTCTCACCGGTGAGCTCACGGGGCCGCTCACTTGTCGACCACCACGACACTGCGCAGCACGTCGCCGTGGTGCATCTTCGTGAAGGCCTCCTCGACGTCGTCGAGGCCGATGGTCTCGGTGACGAAGTCCTCCAGCGGGAAGCGGCCCTGCAGG
>NZ_JBJGYK010000077.1:0-7511 GCF_054049955.1 Geodermatophilus sp. SYSU D00758 | reverse complement strand
GGGGGGGGTGGGGCTGGACAGTGAGGTGGTGGGGGAGCCCGACGGGCTCCCCCTGGGGCGGCGCCCCGGGGGGGGGGTGGGGGGGGGGCCCGCGGGGGGGGGGGCCCCCCCCCCCCCCTCGGCCGTCGCCGCGGTCGCCGACGCCGACCGGCCGGTGCTGGTGGCGGCGGCCTACCTGCACGACGTCGGGTACGCCCCCGAGCTGTCGTGGTCGACCTTCCACCCGGTGGACGGCGCCCGCTTCCTCGCGCGGCGCGGCTGGCCGGAGCTGGTCGTCGGGCTGGTCGCCCAGCACTCCGGCGCCCGGTTCGTCGCCGCCGCCCGCGGGCTGTCCGCGCTGCTCGAGCCCTTCGCCGACGACCGCTTCACGACCGGGCCGCTGGCCGACGCGCTCACCTTCGCCGACCAGACCACCGCCCCCGACGGCAGCGTGGTGGACACCGAGACCCGGCTGGCCGACATGCTGCGCCGCCACGGCCCGGACAGCCCCAACGCCCGCTGCCACCACGTCCGGGCCCCGGCGCTGCGGGCGGCCGTGGCCGCCACCGAGCGCCGGCTCGCCGCCGCGGCCTGACGCCGGTGCCGCAGCGGGACCGGCGCCGGCGCCACCGCTAGGGTCCGGCACCGGAGCCCGTCGTCGGGGGCCGGTCGCCGGTTCCGCCGCGGGAGCGCCCCGGAGGGAGCTGCTGTGAGCGCTCGGCCCGGCCTGGCCCGCCGGCTGGGCACCACCGACGCGGTGGTCATCGGCTTGGGGTCGATGATCGGCGCGGGCGTGTTCGCCGCGTTCGCGCCCGCCGCGCAGGCCGCGGGTGCCGGCCTGCTGATCGGCCTGGCCGTCGCCGCGGTGGTGGCGTACTGCAACGCCACCGCGTCGGCGCAGCTCGCCGCGCAGTACCCGGCCTCCGGGGGGACCTACGTCTACGGCCGGGAGCGGCTGGGGGAGTGGTGGGGCTTCCTCGCCGGCTGGGGCTTCGTCGTCGGCAAGACCGCCAGCTGCGCGGCGATGGCGCTCACCTTCGCCGCCTACGTGGCGCCGGCCGGCTGGCACCGACCGGTGGCCGTGGCCGCGGTGCTCGCCCTGGTGGCGGTGAACTACCGGGGCGTCACCCGCACCGCGGGGCTGACCCGGGTCATCGTCGGCGTCGTGCTCGCCGCGCTGGCGGTGGCGGTCGGCGCCGCCCTGCTCGGCGGCGCGGCCGACGCCGGCGGGCTGGTGGGCTGGGCCTCGCCCGACGGCGGGGTCCACGGCCTGCTGCAGTCGGCCGGGCTGCTGTTCTTCGCCTTCGCCGGCTACGCCCGGATCGCCACGATGGGCGAGGAGGTGCGCGACCCGGCGCGGACCATCCCGCGGGCGATCCCGCTGGCGCTGGGCATCGCCGCGGTCGTCTACGCGGCGGTCGCCGTCGCGGTGCTGGCCGCCCTCGGCCCCGAGGGTGTCGCCGGCACGCCGGCGCCGCTGGCCGAGGCGGTCGACCGGAGCGGCTGGGCGTGGGCCGAGCCGGTCGTGCGCGTCGGTGCGGCGGCCGCGGCGCTGGGTGCGCTGCTGGCCCTGATCGCCGGGGTGGGCCGCACCGGCCTGGCGATGGCCCGCGAGGCCGACCTGCCCCGCTTCCTGGCCGCGGTGCACCCCCGCTTCGCCGTGCCGCACCGCGCCGAGCTCGCGGTGGCCGCGCTCGTGTGCCTGCTGGTCCTCACCGTCGACCTGCGCGGTGCCATCGGGTTCTCCTCCTTCGGCGTGCTGCTGTACTACGCGGTCGCCAACGCCGCGGCCTTCACCCAGGACCGCGCGCACCGCCGCTTCCCCCGGCCGCTGCAGGTCCTGGGCCTGGCGGGGTGCCTGGTGCTCGTCGCCACGCTGCCCTGGCCGTCCGTGGTGGGCGGCCTCGCGGTCCTCGCCGTCGGGATCGCCTACCGGGCGACCCGGCTGCGGCTCGCCGCCGGGTGACCGGGCCGGGCCGTCCGGAACGCCGGTCGCCGGCGTCCCCCCGGGCGACGCCGTCGGCCGGCCCCCGGGCGGTGGGTTCGTCCCGGTGCGGCGAGCGGCGCACGAGGACGGCCGGGTCGACGAGATCCTCGAGGCGGCGCCGGCCTCCCCGCACGAGCAGTCGGGGGCCCGGAGGCGTCGGCATGTTCTGCCGGCCCCGCACAGGGGCACCTGCACCGCACGGCCGGTACGCGGGAGCTCACGCGCACCAGCCCAGGTCGGGCAGTCGAGAAGCGGCTGCCCGGCCGCCCGCGACGGGGTGCCCCGGCGACCGGTGGGGTGGTCACCTCACCGCGGCGGTGGGCGTCGTCAGCCGAGCCGGGCGTAGTCGACGACCACCTGGTGGTCCACGCCACGCAGGGTGCCGAAGCCGGGGCCCCAACCCCCGCCGAGGCGCGAGGCGATGAAGGCGTCGGCGACGACGTCGGGGGCGTGCCGCACCAGGAGGCTGCCCTGGACCGCGAGCGCGATCCTGGTGACGAGGTAGCGGGTGGTGTCCTCGGGGGCGGTGGTGAGCTCCTCGATCTCCCTCAGCGCAGCGGCCAGGAGCGGGTGCTCCGCGGCGACCGGGCGGATCTCGTCGAGCACGGGCTCGACGGCCTTCGGCTCGCGGGTCAGGACGCGGGCGACGTCCATGACCATCATGTTCGAGGTGCCCTCCCAGATCGCGTTGAGCGGCGCCTCCCGGTAGTACCGGGGGCAGGGGTGCTCCTCGACGTAGGCGTTGCCGCCGATGGCCTGGATGACCTCCTCGGTGACCGCGGCGACGCGGCGGCAGTTCCAGAACTTCGCCACCGGGGTGAGCAGCCGGCTGACCAGGGCTTCGGAGACGTCGCCGGCGGAGTCCTCGGCACGGGCGACGCGGAAGCCGAGGTGGGCGGCGCCGGCCCACTCGAGGGCGAGGTCGGCCAGGACGGGGGCCTGGATCGGCAGCTGCGAGAGCGGGGCGCCGAAGGCGGTCCGGCGGTCGTTGTGGTGCAGCGCCTGGGACAGCGCGGCGCGCATGAGGCCCGCGGAGCCGACGGCGAAGTCGAGGCGGGTGTACTCGGCCGAGGACAGGATGGTGCGGATGCCCCTGCCCTCCTCGCCGACGAGGTAGCCCTGGGCGTCGTGGTACTCGATCTCGGAGGAGGCGTTGGCCCGGTTCCCGAGCTTGTCCTTGAGCCGGTTGATCCTGATGCCGTTCAACCGGCCGTCCGGGAGCCGTCGGGGTACCAGCAGGCAGGACAGGCCACCCTCGGTGCGCGCGACCGTGAGGTAGGCGTCCGACATCGGGACCGACGCGAACCACTTGTGGCCGTTGACCAGGTAGGTCTCACCCGGTCCCCGGCGACCGGCCGGGCGGGCGACCGTGACGTTCGCGCGCAGATCGGAGCCGCCGTGCTTCTCGGTCATGAAGTAGCCGATCGTGCCGGAGGACTTCCGGTGGATCGGGACGTCCGAGGGGTCGTAGGCCTCCGCGGCGATCGCCTCGGCGAACGGGGCGAACGCGGGCTGGCTGCGCAGCACGGGGATGGCGGCGTAGGCCATCCCGAGCGGGCAGGCGGTCGAACCGTCGATCTGGTTCCACAGGTAGGACAGCACCGCGCGCGCCGAGTGCGCGCCGGGCTCCGACGCCGTCCAGGCGAGGGAGTGGACGCCGGAGCCGAAGCCGAGGGACATCAGCTGGTGGTAGCTCGGGTGGAAGTCGACGTCGTGGACCTCGTTGCCCAGGCGGTCGAGGGTCCGCAGCTCGGGGACGTGGCGCTGGGCGTCGCGGGCCGCCTTGAGGATCGCCGGGTCCCACACGCGCGACCCGAGCGCGCTGGCCCGTTCCCGGGCCCAGGGCGCGTGGCGGGCGATCACGTCGGCGGCGACCTGGTCCGTGTCGAACGCGTTGACGCCGTCGAGGTCCGGGACCAGGTTGTCCGGGACCGGCCCTTGACGCGTGAAGTCGTCACCGGGGACGTCATCGGTGCGCGTCTCGCTGGTCGTGAGCGTCATCGCAGGTCCTCCCGCACCCTCTCCGGCTCGCAGCGGCACTCCCGACGCAGCATCCCCGACAACGGCGCCGCCCACGAGGGGGAGTCGGTCCGGCCCGGTGCCGCCGCCCCGGCCACCGGCGGTGCCGGGTCCCGGCTGTGACGTCACACCGTGACGGCTCGGGTCACGCCTCCCGGCAGGCGGCGATGCGGCAGGATCCCGCGGGTGCCGACCCTCTGCACCACGCAGGACGCCGCCGCCGACGAACTCTGAGCCGCGCCCGCCCGCCCTGCCGCACGGGCCGGGGCGGAGCGGCGGTGCCGGTCAGAGGCCGAGATAGCGGGTGACGGCGACCTCGACCTCCTCCAGTTCGTCGCGGTGGAGGAAGAAGGCGGGTTCCCCGTCGATGCACCGGACGTCGACGCTGTGCAGCTGGTCGACGAGGAACCGGGTAGGGACGCCGCCCAGTTCGATCTCGGGCCGGAAGACAGCTGGTCGCGCCCGGGTCGACGTCGGGACGATCGTGGCGATGCTCCAGGCCATGTCCGTCGGGCTCAGGACCAGGCCGTAGCGTCGGCCGCGTTGCTCATGCCCACGTCGCGCCTCGCCGAGGTCGACCCGGTAGACGGCGCCGCGGATCACCAGGCGTCGGTCTCGTCGGACAGGTCCTCGTCGGCCAGTCGTCCGGCGTCGGCGCGCGCGGGCCAGCCACGCCTCGCGGTCCAGGAGGCGGAGCGCGCGACGGATGACATCGGCGGTGCGCTCGTCGTCCCGCATCGCCTCGCGGATGATCCGCTCGTCGTCCTCCGTCGGACGGAACCCGATGGTCCTGCTCACCTCGCGATGCTCGACAGGTGTGCAACTCGCGTGCACCAGACGCCCGGTCCAGCCGAGGGTGCTCGGCCGGGGCCCGGATCCGCCGATCCGGCGGCCGGGCTGACCGCTGCGGACGGAGCCCTGCCGACGGGTGGTCGCGACGGGGACCACCTGCGGCACGATCCTCGCGGGACGACCATCCGCATCACCCAGGACGACGCCGCCGGCGAACCCGTGAGCCGCGATCCGCTCGCGCTGCTCCCGGGCATGCCGTTCGACCGGCACATGCGTCGACGAAGCAGCGGGATCTGCGCGGAGGGGACCTGACCACCCGACCCTGGCCGGTGAGGTCCGAGGCCCCCCGGCTGTCCCCGGCGCCGGTCAGCGGTTGTCGGCGGCGGAGGTGGCCGGGTCGGGGGCCGAGGCCGTGTGGGTGGCCGCCCAGCTGGCGAGGAGCCCGAGTGCGTCGTCGGAGGGTGCGCCGGGCTCGGCGGTGCAGACGGTCGTGCGCAGATCCGCGGCGGTCGAGATGTCGGAGGTCATGGGTTCTCCTGCGGGCCGCGCAGCCCGTTGGTGTCGGCCAGCCAGGTGCCGTGGTCTGCGGCCGGTCCGGCGAGCGCGGAGAGTAGGTGCTCGACGACGTCCGGGCGGGCGTCGACGATGGTGGTCCGCAGGGCGGCTGGGTCGAGGGCGTCCACGACGGCGGCCCGGGCGCCCGATCCGCGCAGCTTCACGCCCGCTCGGGCGAGCGGGAGCCGGCGGTGACCTGGTGCCCTGCGCTGAGGAGCAGCGGGAGCAGTGGCCGGCCGATCGCGCCGGTGCCGCCGGCGAGGAGCACGCGCACGGGATCGTTCACTCCTCGTCGTCCCGGGAGCGGTGCCGGGATCGGCCGGTGAAGAGGACGGCGGCGACCTGCCGCGCAGCCGCGGCGGGGTCCGGTCCGAGCCCGGTCGGGAGGGCGCCGCTGTTCCAGAGGCTGGCGAAGCCGTGCACGAGGGACCAGGCGGCCAGCCCGGCGGTGCGGACGGCGGGATCGTCGGCGCCGGGTAGACGGGTGGCCGCTCCGCCGTACAGAGCGGCGGCGGCCCGGCCGCGTGCCGCCGTCACGGCGCTGTCGTCGGCGTCGTAGAGGCCGGGGCGGTACATGACCTCGAAGTGGGCGGGGTGTTCGGTGGCGAAGGAGACGTAGGCGACGCCGACCTCGAGGAAGTCCCCCGTCTCCTGCGCCACGCCGGCCAGTCGCTCGGCCAGGAGCGTGTAGCCCTCGACCGCCAGGGCGGTCAGCAGACCGCGCTTGTCACCGAAGTGGTGCGCCGGGGCTGCGTGCGACACCCCCGCGCGGCGGGCCAGTTCGCGCAGGCTCACCTGCGCCACGCCGTCCGCGGCGACCATGTCGGCCGCCTGGCGCAGCAGCTCGCGGCGCAGGTCGCCGTGGTGGTAGGGCCGGGGCTCGCTCATGACGGCCACGCTAGCCGTGACATCTAGACGTTGACAAGTTGCGTCGGCGGCGAGAGTCTTGTCAACGTCAAGATTTCGGCTCGGAGGTGGTTCCCATGGCTCCGCTGTACGTTCTGCTCGGCGGTACCGCCGCGCTGCTCGTCCTCGGCGCGGTCACCGGTCGCTCGCCGGTACGGCACTGGCCGGACGCGCTGCGCCGCGGGCTGGCCGCCATGTTCGTGGTGACCGGCATGTCCCACTTCGTCGGCCTGCGCGAGGACCTCGTCGCGATGGTCCCCCCGGCCCTGCCGGCTGCGGCGCTGATGGTCACCGTGACCGGCGTGCTCGAGCTGGTCGGCGCCGCCGGGCTCCTGTGGCGGCGCACCGCGGCCTGGACGGCGGCAGGGTTGGCCGGGCTGCTGGTGGCGATGTTCCCCGCCAACGTCCACGCGGCGCTGTCGGACGTGCAGCTCGGTGGCGAGCCCGCGACGGCGCTGCCGCTGCGCGCCGGCATGCAGGTCGTCTACGTCGCGGCGGCCGCCACCGTGTGGGCCACGCACCGCCGGGCGGGCGCGTGGGTGCGGACCGGGGCGCCCCGGCGGCACTCATCGGTCGGGACCGTGGCGCTGCCCGTGGCAGCCGGCCCGGCGGCCGGCCGGCGTGCTCCAGGAGTCGTGCTCGTCTCGCGGCTGCAGCTGCTGCGGCTGCGGGACGTCCCCGGCTTCCTGCGCGCGTCGCTGCTGCTGCGCCGGGCCTTCCGGGACGCACCTGGCGCGATGTCGCTGCGGCTGGCCGCCAGCCCGTCCACCGGGACGTTCTGGACCTGGTCGTCCTGGACCGACGAGGGTGCGATGGCCGGCTACACCCGTTCCGACGCCCACCGCGAGGTCATGGCCCGCTACCGGGAGCGGCTGCAGGACTCGCGGTTCGAGGCGCTGCGCCCGGCGGGCCCCACCCCGCTGCCTCGTAGCTGGGCCGAGGTCCGGGCGCTGGTGGCCACGCCCACGCGTGCCAGGGCGTCCGGGCACGGTGAGCGGGCGAAGGCCGGCACCGGGCACGACGGTCACCAGGCATGACGTCGGGAGACGGTTCCCGCGCGCGAGGACCAGAGGTGCTCGCCGTCGCGCAGGTCACCGTCGTGGTGCCCGACCACGACGACGCCCTGGCCTCCTTCGTCGGCACGCTGGGGATGCTCCTATCGTCGTCAAGTGGCGGTGGCCAGGTGGTCGAAGTCGGCCAGTAGCGACGTGTGGACTTCGCGGATGACGTAGCGCTTGAGGCAGCGCATGATCTCCTGCTTGCTCAGGCCTTG
>NZ_JBJGYK010000076.1:0-7597 GCF_054049955.1 Geodermatophilus sp. SYSU D00758 | reverse complement strand
CACCAGCCCCCCCCCCCCCCCCCCCCCCCCCCCCCCCCCCCCCGCGCCCCCCCCCCCCCCCCCCCCCCCCCCCCCCCCCCCCCCCCCCGCGTCACCCCTCCGCGACCGCGGTGCGGACCAGGTCGGCGGCGCCCACCAGGCCGGCCTGCGCGCCGAGCTCGGCGACCACCACCCGCGGCCCCGGGCGGAACCCGCGGCCGGGCAGCGCCCGCTCGAGCCGTTCCCGCGCCGGGCCCAGCACCGTCTCGCCGAGCACGCTCACGCCGCCGCCGATGACGACGACCTCCGGGTCGAGGACGGCGGCGAGGTCGGCGATGCCCTGCCCCAGCCACTCGCCCATCTCGGCCAGCAGCCCGCGGGCCAGCGGGTCGCCGTCGGCCGCGGCGCGGGCGACGTCCTCGCCGGTGAGCCGGTCCGGGTCGCCGTCCACCCGCTCGAGGAGCACCGCCGCCGCGGCCGGTGAGCTGCGGGCCACCTCCCGGGCGGTGTGGGCCAGCGCGGTCCCGCTGGCGTACTGCTCCCAGCAGCCGCGGTTGCCGCACGCGCACAACCGGCCGTCGGGGACCACCCGCATGTGGCCCCACTCCCCCGCGACGCCGTGCGCGCCGCGCTGCAGCCGGCCGCCGAGGACGATGCCGCCACCGATGCCGGTGCCCAGGGTGACCATCAGCGCGAGGTCGGCCCCGCGGGCGGCGCCGTAGCGGTACTCCGCCCAGGCCGCGGCGTCGGCGTCGTTGCCGACCCACAGCGGCCGGCCCAGCCGCTCGGCCAGGTCGCGGCGCAGGCTGGAGTTCCGCCAGGCCAGGTGCGGGCTGAACAGCACCCGGTCGCCGGTGCGGTCGAACCACCCGGCCGCCCCCACCCCGACGCCGACCGCGTCGCTGCCGAGGCCGGCGGCGAGCTCCTCCACGACGGCCGCGATCGCGTCCTCGGTCTCCTGGACGGAGGCGCCGGGGGTGGCTCGACGGGCCGTGGCCAGGACCGCGCCGTCGGGCGCCACGACGCCCCCGGCGACCTTGGTCCCGCCGATGTCGATGCCGAGCGCCGGCAGCCGGGCGGCCTCCTGCGTGCCGCGCACTCAGGCGATCTCGATGTGCTGGACCGCCGGCGGCTGCGGCCGGGGCGGCGCCTCCGGCTCCGGCCCGGCCGGGGACGCGCTCGCGGGCGGGGCCGTGCCCGGTGACGGGCCCGGTGACGTGCCCGGGGCCGGCGGCTCGGCCAGCGAGCGCAGCGCGGCGGCGGCCGCGTCGAGCACCCCGGCCAGCGCGGCGACGACCTCGGGGCGCTCGCCGCGGACCACGGCCGCGACCTGGCAGACCGGGCACCACCCGCAGTCGGCCGGGTGCTCCCCGGCCCCCCGGCCGAGGCCGGCGGCCAGCCGCCGGGCCTGCTCCACCCAGTCGGGCGGCTCGCTCATCGTGTGCTCCCCTCGGCGGCCAGCAGATCGGCCGGCCACTGCTCCGGATCGGGTGTGAAGCTGACCTCCAGGCGCGCGGCGGCGGTGCCGGCGTCGACCAGGGCGCCGGCGGTGACGCGGCAGCGGCGGAGGAGCGCGTCGAGGCCGACCGCGCGCCGGGTGCCGGCCACGCTCACCACGAGGTCGTCCCCGGCGCGGGTCAGCGTGAGCTCGTCCCGCTCGGCGAAGGGCAGCGGGAGGACCAGGCGGCGCCCCCCGGGTACCCGCTCGACGACGGGAGCGGCCGGCACGGGTGCGCTGCCCGGGTCGTCGGGCAGGAGACCGGCCAGCTCCGCGGGCCCGGCCGGCGCCGACGCGGCCTCGGGCACCGTCCGCAGCGGCGCCAGCGCGGCCAGCTCGGCCAGGACGGCGTCCTCCTCGGCGGCGCGCTCGGCCCACCACCCCCCGGTCGCGGGCGGCAGCACCCGGGCCAGCAGCGCCGCCGGCCGCTGGCCGTGCAGGGCCAGCGCGGTGACCGCGGTGCGCAGGACGGCGGCCGCCCCCGGGCGCGGCAGCGCCACCAGCCGCACCTCGGTGGTGGCCGGGTCGGCGAGGGACAGCCGGCCGAGCAGCGCCTCCACCCGGGGGACGGCGTCCAGCGCCACGTCGACCGGTCCGCGGGGCACCGCGCCGGCGCGCACCGCCGCGGTCCGCACCGCGCCCAGCACCCGCGCCTGCCCGGGCAGCGCGCGGTCGAGCCACCAGCGCAGCGCGCCGGGCAGGGCGACCAGGGCCGGGCCGCCGGGCAGCGGGCCCGCGTCGACGACGACGGTGTCCGCTTCCTCGGCGGCGACCGCGTCGGCCAGCCGGGTCAGCAGCGCGAGGTCCGCGGCGCCCGGCAGCAGGGGCACGGAGCTCGCCGGAGGCAGGGGCAGCCCCGGCGCCGCGGTGGCCAGCCGGGCCGACAACCCGCCCCACAACGCCTCGGCGGCGGCCAGCGGCTCGGCGCGCACGACGGTCAGCCCGGCCACGGCGTCGAGCCCGGCCGGCAGGGGGCCGGGGCGCGCCAGCAGCAGGGTGCGCGCTCCCGCCCGGACGCTGCGCACCGCGGTCGCCGCGGCCAGCGTGGTGGTGCCGGCCCCACCGGGGCCGGTGAGGAGGAGGACCCGCACCCCGCTCAACCCTCGACGCGCTTCTTGAGCTCCTTGAGGGCGGTGTCGAGGATGACCTTCTCGGCCTTGCGCTTGATCATCCCGAGCATCGGGATGGACAGGTCGATGGTGATCGCGTAGACGACCTCCGTCCCGCCGGCCGGGGTCGGCACGAGCGTGTAGGAGCCCTCCTGCCGCTTCTGCATCTGGCCGGTGACCAGGTGCCAGGAGACCCGCCGGTCGTCGTCCCAGTCGTACTCGAGGACGTAGTCGTCCTTCACCGCCCCGGCGTCCAGCACGAAGTGCACCCGGCGGGCCCGGTCACCGGGCCCGGTCTCGAGGACCTCGACCGTCTTGGCCGCGGCCACCCACTGCGGGTAGGCCGGGAAGTCGGCGATCACCGCCATCACCGCCGACGGCGGCGCCTCGACGGTGATCGACTGCGTGGACTGCTCGGCCATGCGCAGCAGGCTAGCCGCTCCCCGACCCCCGACCGGGTACCGCTCCGGGCAGTCCCTACTCGGGGGTAGCAGGCAGCGACTAGATTCCGGGGGAGGTGCCCGTGACCGGGGCCGCGGGGCGACGGAGCCGTGCGGCCGACGGGGAGGAGAGGACCAGGCGTGCGCGAGTTCAGCGTCCCCGCGACCACCGAGGTCGGCCCGGGGGAGGCCGTACCGGACCTGTTGGCGGCCAACGTCGCCGACCACGGCGACGAGGTCGGGCTGCGGGTGCAGCGCGACGGCCGGTGGGTCGACGTGACGTGGCGGGAGTTCGGCGACCAGGTCGCCGGCGTGGCCAAGGGCCTCATCGCCTCCGGCGTCGAGGCCGGCGACCGCGTCGGCCTCCAGGCCCGGACCCGCTACGAGTGGACGGTGCTGGACTTCGCCATCTGGGCGGCCGGCGCGGTCGTCGTCCCGGTGTACGAGACCTCCAGCCCCGACCAGGTGGCCTGGATCCTGTCCGACTCCGGCGCCACCGGGATCGTCGTCGAGCGCCCCGAGCACGCGGCCGCGGTCGAGTCGGTGCGCGACCAGGCGCCGGCGCTGCGGTCGGTCTGGGTGATCGAGGACGGCGCCCTGGCGGCGCTCACCGCCGCCGGCGCCGACGTCCCCGACGACGAGCTCGCCGCCCGCCGGGCCACGCTGTCGGCCGACAGCCTCGCCACGCTCATCTACACCAGCGGCACCACCGGGCGCCCCAAGGGCTGCGAGCTGACCCACGGCAACTTCCTGTTCGAGATCGGCAACGGGATGGGGCTGCTGGACCGCTACCTCGCCCCCGGCGGCTCGATGCTGCTGTTCATCCCGCTGGCGCACGTCCTGGCCCGCGTGCTCGAGGTCGGCGCGGTCAAGACCCGCACCGTCATCGGGCACACCCCCGACGTGTCCAACCTGGTCGACGACCTGGGCGCGTTCCGCCCCACGTTCGTGCTGGCCGTGCCGCGCGTGTTCGAGAAGGTGTTCAACCAGGCCAAGTCGAAGGCCGAGGCCGGCGGGAAGGGGAAGGTCTTCGACCGGGCCGCCGCGGTGGCCATCGCCTGGTCGCGGGCGCAGGACACCGGCGGCCCCGGGCTGGGCCTGCGGCTGCAGCACGCGCTGTTCGAGCGCCTCGTCTACGGCAAGCTGCGCGCCGCGCTGGGCGGTCGCTGCCAGGGCGCCATCTCCGGGGGCGCGCCCCTCGGCGAGCGGCTCGGCCACTTCTTCCGCGGCATCGGCGTCACCGTCTACGAGGGCTACGGGCTCACCGAGACGACCGCGGCGGCCTCGGTCAACCACGACGGCGCGCTGCGCATCGGCACCGTGGGCCGTCCCCTGCCCGGGGTGTCGGCGGCGATCGCCGACGACGGCGAGATCCTCATCCGCGGTGGCATCGTCATGCGGGGCTACTGGCACAACGAGCAGGCCACGGCCGAGGCGATCGACGCCGACGGCTGGTTCCACACCGGCGACCTCGGCGACATCGACAGCGACGGCTTCCTGCGGATCACCGGCCGCAAGAAGGAGATCCTGGTCACCGCCGGCGGCAAGAACGTCGCCCCGGCCGTGCTGGAGGACCGGTTGCGCGCCCACCGCCTGGTCAGCCAGTGCATCGTGGTCGGTGACCAGCGCCCGTTCATCGGCGCCCTGATCACCCTCGACGAGGAGGCCCTGCCGGCCTGGTTGGAGAGCAAGGGCAAGCCGGCCGGCACGAAGGCGGCCGACCTCACCGAGGACCCCGACGTCCAAGCCGAGCTCGAGACCGCCGTGGCCGACGCCAACAAGGCGGTGTCGAAGGCCGAGGCGATCAAGCGGTTCCGGGTTCTCGGCAGCGACTTCACCGAGGCCAACGGCATGCTCACGCCCAGCCTCAAGCTCAAGCGCAGCGTCGTCCTCAAGGAGCACGACGCCGAGGTGGAGGCCCTCTACACCCGCTGACCGGCGGTCAGCCGGCGAGCAGCCGGTCGAGGTCCGCGGCGATCGTCGTCCACGACCAGCGCTGCTCGACCCAGGCGCGGCCCGCGGCCCCCATGGCCCGGGCCCGCCCCGGGTCGTCGAGCAGCGCGCACACGGCGTCGGCGACGGCCTCGGGTGAGCGCGGGTCCCCCACCACGGTGCCGGTGACGCCCTCGCGGACCGTCTCCGGGGCGCCGCCCGACGTGCCCGCGACCACCGGTCGCCCGCACGCGGCCGCCTCGAGGTAGACCATGCCGAGGCCCTCGACGTCCAGGCCGCCGCGGCGGGTCCGGCAGGGCATGGCGAACACCTCGCCGGCGGCGTAGTGCTCCGGCAGCCGGGCCGGCGGCACCGGGCCGGTGAGGACGACGGAGCCCGCCAGCCCCCGGGCCGCGACCGCGCGGCGCAGCGCCCCCTCCAGCGGGCCGCCGCCGACCAGCAGCAGCCGCGCGCCGGGGTGGCGGGCCAGCACCCGTGGCCAGGCCGCGACGAGCACGTCCTGACCCTTGCGGGGCACCAGCCGGGACACGCACACCACCACCGGCCCCTCCCCGAGCCCGTGCTGCCGGCGCACAGCCGCCCCGTCGGCGTGCGGGCTGAACAGGTCGACGTCCACCCCGGGCGAGAGCTGCGCGAGCCGGGTGCGGTCCCCCAGCGCCGGCTCGAGGCGGTCGCGGGTGTAGTCGCTGATGCAGGTGACCACGTCCAGGCCCGCGGCGATCCGCCGCACCACCTGGCGCGCCCCGGGCAGCGCCACCCAGCCGGTCTCGTGGCCGTGCGTGATGCCGACCAGGCGTCGCACCCCGGCCGCGCGCAGCGCCGGGGCGAGCAGGCCCAGCGGCGCCGCGGCGCCGAACAGCGCCGTGTCGCAGCCGTGCCGGCGGGCGATGTCCGCGGCGGCCCGCGCGGTCGCCGGGGTGGGCAGCAGCATGCCCGTGGGCCGGCGCACCACCGGGTAGGGCAGCTGCGCGTCGTAGGCCTCCCAGCCCGGCGACCGGGAGGCCAGGACGACCAGGGAGCCGGGCGGGCGGCGGGCGAGCAGGGCCGCGACGAAGGTCTGGATGCCCCCCTGGCGGGGCGGGAAGTCGTTGGTGACGACGAGCGTCCTCACCCGGCCTCCTGGAGGCGCTGCCAGTCCAGGGCGAAGGCGACCCGCTGCGGCCCGGTCGGGTGCGAGCCGAACCACCACTGCCAGGCCGCCGGCGGGTCCGGGTCGGAGAGGTTGGTCTCCGCGAGCCGGTCCTGCATGGCGATGAACGCCCCGGCGTCGCCCGTGAGCTCCAGGGCGTGCAGGTCCGCGCGGGCCTCGACGTGGCGGGACACCAGGTTCTGCACGGGCGCGGACAGCAGCGAGCCGACGGTCACGAGGAGCAGGGCCAGCGGTACCACCCGGGGGTCGGCCGCCGAGGTGGCGCCGGCCCGCCGCAGCAGCGGCGTCCACGACAGCAGCCAGCCGAGCAGCGCCACCGCGGCCGCCGCACCGAGTGCGCCCATCACCGTGCCGGTGAGGACGTCGTCGGTGGCGACGTGGCCCAGCTCGTGCGCCACGATCGCCTCGATCTCCTCGTCGGGCAGTTGCTCGAGGGTCGTGTCGTAGAGCACGACGCGGCGGGTCGAGCCGAACCCGGAGACGTAGGCGTTGAGCGCGGTGGTGCGGCGGGAGGCGTCGGAGACGAGCACGTCCTCGACCGGGGTGCCGTTCTCCTCGGCGAGCGCCAGCAGGTCGGTGCGCAGCTCCGAGGGCGGCAGCGGGTCGAACCGGTTGAAGGCCGGCTCGACGAGCACCGGGTAGAGGAAGGACCCGACGACGACCAGGACCGCCGCCCCGCCCGCGGTCCAGGCCCACCAGGTGCGCGGCAGCCGGCGGGCCAGCCCGACGACGACCAGCAGGCACAGCGCGGTCAGGGCGGCGTCGATGGCGGTGGACAGCGCCACGTCGCGGGCCCACAGCCCCCAGGTGCGCGTCGACAGGCCGTAGCGGTGCCGCACCACCTCGCCGTAGGCGGCCACCGGCAGGGTCACCAGCCGGCCGACGGCCACGAGGACGGCGGTGCCCAGGAGAACCTGCCATGCCCAGCCGCCGCCGACGGGGCGGGCGGTCCCGCGGACCAGCCGGGCCCCGATCGGCGTCAGGCCGAGCAGGGCCGCGGTGGCCAGACCCAGGAGGATCGAGGTCACCGCGGCCGGCCGCAGGGCCGCGGCGTACTCGGCGGCGAGCGCGGCGACCCCGGCCGGCAGCCCCTCCCCGGGGCGGACCGGTGTCCGGCCACCGGGCGGCTCGGGCAGCACCGTCCACGGCGTGGCCAGCCCGACGACCGCGGTGAACGCGGCACCCAGGACGGCCGCCACCACGAGGGCGGCCCGGGGGGCGCTCACCCGTCCGATCCTAGGTCGCCGACGGCGACACCCGGGGGGCGCCGCCGGGTCCGCCGCCGCCGGGTCCCCGACCCCGGTGACGCGGGGTCGGGGGACGCAGGATCGGGCGGTGCGGGGATGCTCCTATCGTCGTCAAGTGGCGGTGGCCAGGTGGTCGAAGTCGGCCAGTAGCGACGTGTGGACTTCGCGGATGACGTAGCGCTTGAGGCAGCGCATGATCTCCTGCTTGCTCAGGCCTTGGG
>NZ_JBJGYK010000075.1:0-7859 GCF_054049955.1 Geodermatophilus sp. SYSU D00758 | reverse complement strand
GCGCTGCCCCACGCCGCGCAAAAATCACACCGGGGGGTGGGGGCGGCGCTGGGCCGGGGGGGTTGTTTCGCCCCCCCCCCCCCCCCCCCGCGCGGGCGGCCAGCCAGGCCAGCAGCCCGGCCTCCACCTCGGCGCGCACCGCGTCGTCGGCGACCGGGGCCAGCAGGTCCAGCAGCGGCCAGACGTGCCCGGCGTGCAGCAGCCCGGACTCCAGCCCGGCCAGCACCCCGGGCAGCCGGTGCACCAGGGTCAGCGACCGCTCGGCCAGCTCCTGCGCCGCGCGCTCGGACAGCTGCAGCGCCACCGCCAGCTCCGGGGTGGCCCACTCGCTGACCTCCCGCAGCAGCTCCGGGCGCGCCGCCCACCGCTCGGCGCTCATCGCTCCGGGCTGCCCCTGCCGGCGGTCGGCGGTGGCCGGGCGGGTCGCGGCGAAGGCGGCCACCGCCCGGGCCTGCACCGCCAGCTGCCGGGCGCTCTCCCGCTGCGCGGCCTGCACCAGCCCCAGCGGACCGGCCGCCCAGCCCGCCGCCGGCGCCACCCCCGGCCCGCCCGCAGATCCGCCCGCCGGAGCGCCCGCCGGAGCGGCGGGCGGCGCGGCAACGGGCGACATGCGTCGATCATGCGTTCGAACGCTTCGGGTGGACAACCGCTGTGGACAAGGAAAGCCGCAGGTCGGGAGGGGGAGGCGGCGGCGGATGTCGCTCAGCGCCCGGCCGCGGCCATCCGGGGCTCCCGGGTCGCGTCGGCAGGAGCCGGGGTGCTGTGGCCGGGCTCCCGTGGCCGGGGTGCAGGGTGCAGGAGCCCGGCGCCGTGACGGCCGACGTCCCGGAGGGGTCGGCAGGCGCCGAGCGTCAGGGCCTGACCGCAGCCCCCGGCGTCTCACCCCGGCGTCGGCGTGCCCTGGTGGAAGCGCAGCCGCCAGCCCGCGGCGCCGTCCCGCACCCACAGCGAGCTGCGCAGCGAACCGCGGTCCCCGGTCACGCGGTAGGTCAGCAGGACGACGTCCTCGGCGAGCCGCACCGCCTCGAACGCCTCGGCGGTGCCCTGCACCGCCGGGTCCGCTGCCAGTGCCCGGACGATCGCCTCCCGGTCCCAGACGCGGCCCGAGGCGCCGAACTCCCGGAAGTCCGGGTGCAGCAGGGCTGCCACCCGCTGCCGGTCGGCGCGGGCATCCGGTCGGAGGAGCAGCCGCTCGAGCTCGACGACGGCCGCTCCGACGGCCGCGGCCTCCACGACGGCCGCCTCGACAGCCGCCGCCTCGTCGGCCGCCGCGTCGTCCCCGGTCACGCCGCCGGCACCGGCCCGACCGGCGACGTGGGACCCCGCTGCCGGGTCAGCGGTGCCGCCCGTGCACCAGGCGCACGAACCATCCCAGCACCGCCGTCGCCCCGGCCGGCCGGCCGAAGCTCATGAGCGGCACGGGCAGCGGCACCCGCTGGCGGGTGATGGCCTTGGCGCGGGTGAACTCGCGCAGGCCGTCCTCGCCGTGGATGCGGCCGAAGCCGCTCTCGCCGACGCCCCCGAACGGGAGCGCCGGCACGGCCGCGAACGTGAGCACGGAGTTGACCGAGGTCATCCCGCTGCGCATCCGGCGCGCGAGGTCGAGCGCGCGCCGGCGGGAACGGGAGAAGACCGCGCCGGCCAGGCCGTGCGGGTTGTCGTTCGCGAGCGCGAGCGCCTCCTCGGCGTCGCGCACCCGGGTGATGGTCAGCGTCGGGCCGAAGGTCTCCTCGCGCACCGCGGCCGAGGTCTCCGGCACGTCGAGGAGCACGACCGGCGCGACGGTCCGCCCGGTGCCGGTGCCGCCGGCCCCGATGCGCCCGCCCGCGGCCACGGCGTCCTCGACGTGCCGGCGGACGACGTCGGCCTGCGAGGCCATGGTCATCGGCCCGTACGAGGTGCCGGGCTCGAGGCGCTGCACCCGCCGCGTCACCTCGGCGACGAAGGCGTCGTGCACGGCCTCGGTCGCGTAGACCCGCTCGATGCCGATGCAGGTCTGCCCCGCGTTGCTCATCGCGCCCCAGACCGCGGCGTCGGCGGCGGCCACCACGTCGGCGTCGTCGTCGACGATCATCGCGTCCTTGCCGCCGAGCTCCATGAGCACCGGGGTCAGCGTCTCCGCGCACGCCGCCATGACCCGGCGGCCGGTGGCCGCCGAGCCGGTGAAGGCCAGCTTGCCGACGCCGGCGCGGCACAGCGCCGCGCCGGTCACGCCGTCGCCGGGGACGGCCTGCAGCACGTCGGGCAGGTCCGGGACGGCGGCCCGCCACGACTCCGCCAGCCGGACACCGACCGCCGGCGTGTGCTCCGACGGCTTGAACACCACCGCGTTGCCCGCCGCCAGGGCGTAGGCGATCGAGCCCATCGGCGTGAACACCGGGTAGTTCCACGGGCCCACCACACCGACCACGCCGAGGGGCTGGTACTCCAGCGAGGCGGCGTGGTTGGCGGCCAGCAGCCCGGCGCGCACCCGCCGCGGGCCGAGCACACGGCGCGCGTGCGCCGCGGCCCACGCCAGGTGGTCGACCGCCAGGGTGATCTCCAGGACGGCGTCCTCGTGCGGCTTGCCGTTCTCCCGGTGCACCAGGTCGGCGAGCTCGTCGAGGTGCCGGGCCAGGTGCCCGCGCCAGGCGGCCAGCCGGCGCCGGCGGCCGTCGTGCCCGAGCGCGGCCCAGGCGGCCGCGGCCGTGCGGGCCCGGTCGACCGCGGCGCCGACCGCGGCGGCGTCGGCCACCGGGAACCGGCCGACGACCTCCCCGGTGGCGGGGTCGGTGGACTCCAGGGTCGCGGCGGGCGGGGGAGCGGTGTCCGGGTGCGCGGCGAGCGACATGCCCGGAGGCTACCGGCGGGTAGCCCGGACGGGGCGGTCCGCGGCCCCCGACCGAGGCGGGACGGTGACGACCGCCCCGCGACTGAGTACCGTTCCGCGCCGTGAGCGCCGTACCGAGCGACGACCTCGCCGAGGACGAGGGCCCGCTGGCCCCCCACCCGGCGCGGCCGCAGACCCACGTGCTGCTGTTCTGCGGCGTCCACCTCACCGACCCGGCGCTCGCCGTCCCCACCGCCGGGCTGGTCGACGTGCTGGGCCGGGTGGGGGTGGGGGAGTACGCCGCCCGCTCGACGGTCAGCCGGATGCTGCGGCGCGGCACCCTGGAGCGACGGCGCAGCGGCCGCCGCGTGCTGCTCTCGCCGTCCGAGCGCGCCCGGGCCGAGCTGGCCGAGGGGGGCGAGCGGGCCTGGCGGTCGCCGGTGAACCGCACGTGGGACGGCGAGTGGACCCTGCTGGCCTTCTCGCTGCCCGAGAGCCGCCGCGCCGACCGCCACCTGCTGCGGTCCCGCCTGCAGTGGGCCGGTTTCGGCATGCTGCGGGACGGCATGTGGGTGGCGCCCCGCGAGGTCGACGTCCCGGCGCTGCTCGCCAAGGTGGACGTGCTCGACTCGCTCAAGGTCTTCCGCGCCCGGGTCGTCGAGCCCACCGAGGTCGCCGAGCTCGTCGACGACGCGTGGGACCTCGCCGGCCTGGCCCGCCGGTACGCCCGGTTCCTCGACCGCTGGGACCGCCCGGACCCCCTCCCGGACGCCCCCGACGACCTCGCCCGCGAGCTGCACCTGCTGGGTGAGTGGACGCTGCTGGCCCGCGTCGACCCCGGGCTGCCGGTCGAGCACCTGCCGGCCGACTGGCCGGCGGTGCGCGCCGAGCACGTCGCCCTCCGGCTGCGGCGCCGCTACGCCGCGGGCGCGGAGCGGGCCGTCGCCGACCTGGTCGAGCGGGTGCGCACTGTTGACGAGCGTCGCGGGAATGGATAACTTCCGGGCGAGGGCCGGGCGTGACGCCGAGCACGTCCGGCGGCCGTCTCCCACCCCGTGAGAGGACCCCCATGCAGCTGTCCGGCAAGGTCGCCGTCGTCACCGGGGCCGGGCGCGGCCTCGGCCGCGCCTACGCCACCGCGCTCGCCGCGGCGGGCGCCGCCGTGGTCGTCAACGACCTCGACGTCGAGCTCGCCGAGGAGGTCGCGGAGTCGATCCGGGCCGCGGGCGGCGCCGCCGTCGCCGAGGGCTCGCCGGTCGGCAGCACCGAGGCGGCGGAGGCGGTCGTCGCCACGGCCGTCGGCGAGTTCGGCCGGCTCGACGTCATGGTGACCAACGCCGGCGTGCTGCGGGACCGCAGCCTGCTCAAGATGGCGGACGAGGACTTCGACCTGGTCGTGCAGACCCACCTGCGGGGCACCTTCACCTGCGCCCGCGCGGCGGCCAAGCAGTTCAAGGAGCAGGGCGGCGGCGGCCGGCTGATCCTCGTCGGCTCCCCGGCCGGTCAGCGGGCCAGCTTCGGGCAGACCGGCTACACCGCCTCGAAGGCCGGCATCGTCGGCCTGGTCCGCACCTGGGCCGCCGAGCTGCAGCGCGGCGGCACCACGGTGAACGCCGTCATCCCGGTCGCCCTCACCCGGATGGTCGCCACCATCCCCGGCCTGGCCGAGCTGGTGGAGCGCGCCGACCGCGGCGAGCCGATCCCGGCCGACGTCCGGGCGAACGGCCTCGGCACCGCCGACGACGTGGCCCCGCTCGTGGTGTTCCTCGCCTCCGACGCGGCCGCCGGCGTCACCGGCCAGGCCATCGGCGCCGGGGGCGACCGCATCTCGATCTGGTCGCACCCCAGCGAGGTCGTCGCCGAGGTGCGGGAGGGCGGCTGGACCGCCGACGCCCTGGCCGAGGCCTTCCCGACGACGTTCCAGCCGCACCTGCAGGCCTTCCTGCCCGACACCGTCCCCGGCCAGGGCTGAGCCCCGTGGACGTCGACGCGCTCGTCGCCATCGACGTGCACACGCACGTGCACCGGTCGGTGCGGGGGGAGGCGCACGCCGGGGGCGCCGAGGACATGGGCGAGTACTTCGGCATCGGCACGATGCCGCGGTACACGGTGCCGGAGCTGGCGCAGTACTACCGGGAGCGCCGGATGGCCGCGGTCGTCTTCGGCGTGGACAGCGTCTCGCAGACCGGCGAGGAGATGGTGCCCACCAACGAGGAGGTCGCCGAGCTCGCCGCCGAGCACGCCGACGTGCTCATCCCGTTCGCCAGCATCGACCCGCACCGGGGGGCCGCCGGCGTGCGCGCCGCGGAGCGGCTGATCACCGGGTACGGGGTCCGGGGGTTCAAGTTCCACCCCAACACCCAGGCGTTCTCGCCCGACGACCGGCTCGCCTACCCGCTGTACGAGGTGATCGCCGGGCACGGTCTGGTCGCGCTGTTCCACACCGGCCAGACCGGGGTCGGCGCCGGGCAGCGGGCGGGCGGGGGCATCCGGCTCCGCTACTCGAACCCGATGCACGTCGACGACGTCGCCGTCGACTTCCCCGACATGCCGATCATCCTGGCCCACCCGTCCTTCCCCTGGCAGGACGAGGCGCTGGCGGTGGCCACGCACAAGCCGCAGGTGCACATCGACCTGTCCGGCTGGTCGCCGAAGTACTTCCCGCCGCAGCTGGTGCAGTACGCCAACACCCTCCTCAAGGACAAGGTGCTGTTCGGGTCGGACTTCCCCGTCCTCACCCCCGAGCGCTGGATGCGGGACTTCGACGGGCTCCCGGTCAAGGACGACGTCCGCCCGCGGATCCTCAAGGACAACGCCGCCCGCCTGTTCGGGCTGACCGGCACGGCGACGGGGACGACGGTAGAGGGGGCGCGGCCGTGAAGGAGAGCTTCGCGACGGTCCTCGAGACGATCGGCGACGTCCGCCCGCACCGGCTCGCGGTCAGCCACGGCGAGCGCAGCCGCACCTGGGCCGAGCTCGACGAGCGGGCCGCCCGGCTGGCCGGGCACCTCGCCGCCCAGGGCATCGGCCCCGGGGCCCGGGTGGCCGTGGCGCTCTACAACGGGATCGAGTACCTGGAGAGCGTCTACGCGATCCTCAAGCTGCGCGCCGTGCCGCTCAACGTCAACTACCGCTACCGCCGCGCCGAGATCGTGCAGCTGCTCGGCGACGCGCGGGCCGAGGCGCTCGTCCTCGACGCCTCCCTCGCCGACCGGGTCGCCGAGGCCCGCCCGGAGCTGCCGCAGCTGCACGCGCTGGTGCAGGTCGGTGCGCCCGACGACGTCCCGGCCTGGGCGGCCGGCTACGAGCAGGCGGTCGCGGCGGCCGACCCGGCGCCGCGCACCGAGCGCGGGGACGACCACTGGCTCATGTACACCGGCGGCACCACCGGCCGGCCCAAGGGCGTGCTGTCCCGGCACTCCGGGCTCTACAACACCTGCTGCGCCAACGGGTTCCTGCTGCTGGGCGAGCCGTTCCCGCAGACCCTGGGGGACCTGCGGGCCGTGCTCGAGCGCCTCGGCACCGACCGGGACGCGATGGTGTGCCTGCCGGCCCCGCCGCTGATGCACGCGACCGGCATGTACACCACCTTCGGGGCGCTGCTGGCCGGCGGCCGGGTGGTGTACCTGGCGTCGAGGTCCTACGACCCCGACGAGCTGGCGGCGACCGTGCAGCGCGAGCGGGTGGACACCGTCTCGATCGTCGGCGACGTCTTCGCCCGGCCGCTGGCCGACGCGCTGGACGCCGCCGCGGCCGCCGGCCGCCCGTACGACCTGTCCACCCTGCGCCGCATGATCAGCGTGGGCGTCACCTGGAGCGCCGACGTCAAGCAGCGCCTGCTGCGCCACGCCGACATGGTCTGCCGGGACCTCGTCGCCTCCTCGGAGGGCGGGCCCTACGCCGTCCAGGAGACCCGCCGCGGCGACCCCGCCGAGACCGCCCGCTTCCGGCTCTTCCCGGGCGCGCGGGTCGTCGACGAGAGCGGCGAGGACGTCGTCCCCGGGTCCGGTCAGGTCGGCCTGCTGGCGGCCCCGGTCGACGACCACATCCGCTACCTGGGGGACGACGAGGCCACGTCCGCCACGTTCCGGGAGCTCGGCGGCCGGCGCTGGGCCGTGCCCGGCGACCTCGCCGAGCTCACCGCGGACGGCACCGTCGTCTTCCACGGCCGCGGCAGCCGGGTCATCAACACCGGCGGCGAGAAGGTGTACGCCGAGGAGGTCGAGCAGACGCTGCTCACCCACCCGGCGGTGCGCGACGCGATGGTCGTCGGCACGCCCGACGAGCGCTGGGGATCGCGGATCGTCGCCGTGGTGGCGCTCCGGCCCGGCGCGACCCTCACGACCGACGAGGCCCGTGCGCACGTCGGCGCGGCGCTCGCCGACCACAAGCGCCCCCGCGAGCTGGTCGTCGTCGACGAGCTCCGGCGCAGCCCCTCCGGCAAGGCAGACCTCCGCTGGGCCCGTACCGTCGCCCAGTCGGCCCCGTGACCCCCCGAGGACAGGAGAACCGCATGGCCACCCCCATCACCGTCGACGGCATCGAGGGCGTCAAGAGCCTGGTCGGCCAGGAGCTCGGTCCGACCGACTGGGTGGAGATCACCCAGGACATGGTCAACCTCTTCGCCGACGCCACCGGCGACCACCAGTGGATCCACGTCGACGTCGAGCGGGCCAAGAAGGAGAGCCCGTTCGGCGGTCCGGTCGCGCACGGCTACCTGACGCTGTCGCTGTGGCCCCGGTTCGCGCCGGAGATCATGCAGTACACCGGCTTCAAGCTGACCGTGAACTACGGCACCGAGAAGGTCCGCTTCCCCTCGCCGGTGCCGGTCGGCGCCAAGCTGCGGGCCCGGGCCACGATCACCGACGTGACCGACGTCGGTGAGGGCGTCATCCAGACCCTGCAGACCGCCACCTTCGAGGTCGAGGGCGCGAGCAAGCCGGCCTGCGTGGCCACGATCGTGCTGCGCCACTTCGTCTGACCCCCGCCGCACCGCCCCGGCCGGCTCCACGCGGGCCCGCCCCGATCCGGTCCGTCCCGGACCGGCGCT
>NZ_JBJGYK010000074.1:0-9172 GCF_054049955.1 Geodermatophilus sp. SYSU D00758 | reverse complement strand
ACGTGCAAGGACGGGGCCACCCCCACACGGCCGACACATCCCACAGCAGGACAGCAAGGCGTCGGTCAGGCGGAGAGTCAGACCACCAGGGGTGACCCCGTCCCCTCACATCCTCACTGTCAGGCGGCGCTGCCGGCCCCCGGCTCGACGCGCTCGACGGACAGGAGGTCCCACAACCCGGTGATCTGCAGCGGCCGGATGACGGCGCTACCGGAGGCGAGGACCCGCAGCCGCGACCCGCCCTCGGTCGCGCGCCGGTGGGCGGAGGCGAGGACGCAGAGGCCGGCGGAGTCGAGGAAGGTCACCGCGTCGAGGTCGACGACGACCTGACGCGGGGCCCGGGCCAGCGCCTCGTCGAGCGCGGCCCGCAGGGCGGGGGCCGTCGAGGAGTCCACCTCGCCGGCGACGGTCAGGTGCAGGGCGGTGTCGTTCCCGGAGAGGGCGACGGACACCAGGTCGTCGCCCGGGAGGGAGGGGGTCACGGTCACGGAACGCCTCTCAGGGGAGAGCGCGAACCCGAACGGAGAACCCCGAGCGGTGCCGGGGTGCGGCGCGGAGTCCGGCAGTCGTGCAACGGCTGACCTGTTGAACCGCTGCCTGCGACGGTAGGCACTCGGCTCCTCGCCCGCAAGGGTCCCGCCCGCCCCCCGGCCCACCTGCAACCCACTCGTCACACGGGCGCGCGGGCGGCGGATACTGGACCGCGTGCAGCGAGGGATCGTGGTCGGTGGCGTCGCCTGGGCGCTCGGCTCGGCCCTGGCGTTCCTCCTCCTCGACCCGATCCTGGCCGCGTTCCTCGCGATCATCGGCCTGTGCCTCTGGGTGGTGGCCTTCCTCGCCCGGGACTGGGACCGGCACTCCTCGTTCGAGGAGCGCGAGCTCCACCGTGCCCGCCGCCGCGCCGCGCAGCGCGAGCGGACCCGGGGCGCCCGCGACCGGGACCGCGCCCGGTGGGAGGCCCACCAGCGGCGGAGGAGCGGGCGGGAGACCGGGTAGCCCGGTCTCCCACCGGGGCGCCGCCGGGTGATCGGTGGACCGCCGGAAACCGGTCGACGCGGACGGCGCGGGGTCCCTACCGTCCTCCCATGCGCTCCTGAGCACGCCACCGCGTCGCGCCGCGGGTCGAGCCCCGCTCCCCGCCGTCCCCTCCCGCCCGGTCTCCGGGCGCTCCTGCCCGTCCGGCTGCCCTCGCGCAGCCCTGCCCTCCCCCAGGAGGCCGGCATGCCAGGCCGCGCGTCCCGTCCCACCCGTCCCGGCCGCTCCCCCGACGGCCGCTCCCCCGACCGCGGTCCCCTCGGCGCGGCCGCCGCCCGCGCGATCCTCCCCGAGGCCGAGGTGGCCGCCTTCGACCGCCTCGCCCGTTCGGTCCCCGCCGCCCGCGCGGGATCCCTGACCGCCGAGCAGTGGCTGTCGCTGCACCGCTCCCGCCGGGCCGGCGGGGGCCGCGGGTCCACCGGCCGGCCCGGGCGCGGGAGCGGCCGGCCGTCTCCGCACGGCCACGCGCCGGGTGCGCTGGCCATCCCGCGCTGGCAGTAGCCGGCCCGGCAGCCCGTTACCGGGGAGGCGCCGTCGGCTCACGGGCCGACGGCGTCCTCGGCGGCCAGCTCGTCGGGGCGGCCGGGCTCGGCGAAGGCCTCGGCCAGGGCCTGCCGGCGGGCCCACGCCCCGGCCCGCCAGGCCAGCGCCCGCCCCAGGGCCCCGGGGGAGCCGTCGACGTGGTCGACCCCGTCGCCCGGCCACCAGCTCACCGGCCGGCCGCCGGCCCGCAGCGTGGCGTGCGCGGCGACCTCCCCCGGGGGCAGGTCGGTCCCGAGCCGGGCCGCGGCCAGCGCCGCACCCGGCAGGTCCGCCCACCGCTGCCGCCGCACCGGCGTGCTCTCCACCTGCGCGCGGACGACCTCGGAGGCCAGCGGCAGGTCGAGGAGGTCGGCGACCGCGGCCGGGGCACCCCCGGCCGGGACCAGGGGCCGGTCGACCAGCGGGTGCAGCCACGGCACGTCCAGCACCACCGCGTCCTCGGCCGCCACCACCCGGCCCGGCGCCACCCGGACCCGCTCCGGCGGGTCGGCGTCCACCCCGTCCAGCGCGGCGGCCAGCCGGGCGTACAGACCCGGCAGCACCTCCGGCCGCACGGTGCGGCGCGGGTCACCGAGCCGGTCGAGGAGGTCGAGGGCGTCGTCCACGTCGGCGAGCACGTCGTCGACCGAGGCCGGCGGGCGGAGCAGGTCCAGCAGCCGGCCATCCGCCCGTGCCGGTTCGTACAGCCCCTGCAGCTCCCGCGCGCCGGGGTGCCGCAGCCGGCCGGGGCGCTGCCCGTCGAGGACCGGGTGGGTCAGCAGCCACCAGCGCAGGTACCCCGGCACCCGGACGCCCCCCAGGTCGACGTCCGCCCATGCCGGGGCCGGCAGCTCCGTCAGCAACGCCAGCGCACCGCCCCAGTCGGCGACCAGGTCCAGGTCGCGCACCGCGGTGAGCACCGGCCACACCGGCGGCGGGGCCTCCGGCGGCAGCCGGTCGAGCACCGCGTCCGCCCACTCCCCGGCACCGTCGACGTCGAGGTCGTCCGGGTCCTCGGCGGTGAGCAGGGCGAACCCGTCGAGCACGCCGACGGCGCGCAGCGCGGCGGGGTCGCCCGCCAGCGGGGAGCGGGTGTCCAGCGTCCCGAGCGCACCCCGGTCGAGGACGGCGTCGAGGGGCGACCCCGGCAGCACGAGCTCGCCGGCCGGCGCCCACCCGCCCGCGGCGTCCGGGAGGGCGAGGTCGGCCAGCCAGGGCAGCTCGCCGGGCGCGGGTCCGGCCGCGGCGACCAGTGCGAGCACCGCACCGGCGAGGGCCGCCGGGTCGGCGGCGTGGCGGTCCTCGACGGCGGGGTCGGCGGTGGGGCGGTCCTCGACGGCGTCCACCGACGCCGCCACGGCCGCGCGGACGGCGGGGTCGGCGAGCACCCCGGCCGCGGTCGCCGGCCGGGCGCCCAGGCGCTCGAGCAACCGGCGTGCCGCCGTGGGCGCGACCGCCCCGGGGTCGGCCAGCCGCAGGCCGAGCGGCTCCAGCCGGTCGACCGGCAGGCCCGGGTCGGGCAGCAGCACCCCGGCCGGCCCGTGCGCCGTGCGGCCGTCGGCCAGGGGCACCGGCAGGGCGGCCAGCTCCTCCCGGTCGGCGCCGTCCAGCGCGGCGTACAGCGCGGCCCACCAGGCGGGCGGCCGGGCCAGCCCGCGGACCGCCTCGACCACCTCGGCCGTGCCGACCCGGCGCACCCCCAGCGCGGCCAGCGCCGGGGCGTCGCCGCGGCCCGACCAGCCGGCCGGCAGCAGCCCCGGGACCGCGTCGCTGAGCGCGGCCACCCGCTCGGGGGTCGGCTCGGCGAGGGCGGCGGCACGGCCGGGTTCCTGGCGCGCGTCGGGGTGCCCGGCCACCGGCAGCCACGCCGTGGACCGCAGCCGGTCGAGCACCGCCGTCCCGAGGGCCGCGTCGAGCGGGGCACCGGCCAGCCCGACCCGGGGGACCAGGGCGAGCACCGCGGGATCCGCGCCGAGCCCGGCGACGAGCGCGGCGTAGCCGTCGGCGGCCTCGGCGACCAGGGCGTCGGTGACCGGGCCGGGCAGCACGTGCCGGCGGTCGGGGCCGAGCGGGAAGGGCGCCACCAGGCGGGCGGGGAGGGTGAGCGGCTCGTCGCTGGGCGTGGGCGCGTGCACCTGCTGCGGCAGCGGGAGCGGCGCGGGCCGGCCGTCGTCGTCCAGCGGCACCGCCCAGGTCACCGTGAAGCCGCGGCGGGCCCGCTCCTCCACCGGCCGGTCGGCCAGCAGCGCGGCCGGCAGCTCGCCGGAGCGGCGGGCGCACCGCCAGGTCGTCGTCCGCCCGTCGTCGGTGAGGTCGACGGCGTCGCCCCGCACCCGGGCCGCCAGCGTGCGCACCAGCCCGTCGACGGCGACCTCGACCGTCGCCAGCCCCGGCAGGGCCAGGAGCAGCTCGGCGGTCAGCGCTCCGAGCGCGGTGCGGACCGCGACACGCGACCCGGCCCGCAGCGGCAGCACCACCTCGGTGGCGAACCCCTCCGGCGGGGAGCCCGCGGCCGGCCAGGGCAGCCGCAGCACCGGCACCGCGCCCTCGCGCCGGGCGAGCTCGCCGGCCAGCGCGGGCACCGCGGCGACCTCCTCCCGGGTGCGCGCGGCGCTGAAGACCACCCCGCCGGTCGTGGAGTGCACGAGCGGCTCGTCGGTGACCGCCAGGACGGCGGCGAAACCGACACCGAAGCGGCCGACGGTGCCCGCTCCGTCGCGCTTGGCCGACGCCCGCAGCGACGCGAGCCCCGCGACGCCGGCGGCGTCCAGCGGGGCCCCGGTGTTGGCCGCCCGCAGCAGCTCGCCGCCCGCGCCGTCACCGGCCAGCTCGAGGCGCAGCCGGCCGGGCTCCCCCGCCTGCGCGGCCGCGTCCGCGGCGTTCTGCGCCAGCTCGACCAGCAGCCGGTCCCGGTAGCCGCCGCGGACGAGGTCCTCCTCGGCGTTGGCGTCCTCGCGGAACCGGGCCGGCGAGTCGGTCCACGCGGCCAGCGCCCGGCGGCGCAGCCCGGCGGTGTCGAAGGGGTCCGGCACGGGCGACAGCATCCCAAGGACGCGCCGCCCGGGCGCGTGGAACACCCGGCCCCGCGGGTACCGGGTGCGCCGTGAGCGAGATCGACATCTCCCGGTACCGGCTCCAGGCACTGCCCGGGGAGGACACCGACGAGGACTGGGACGACGACGGCGAGCTGTACGGCCCGGACGGGCGGCGGGTGGAGACCTGGCGGGAGGACTACCCGTACGACGAGCGGCTGGGGCGCCCGGAGTACGACCGGGAGAAGCGGCGGCTGCAGATCGAGCTGCTGCGGCTGCAGCGCTGGGTCAAGGACACCGGGCAGCGGGTCGTCGTCCTGTTCGAGGGACGGGACGCCGCCGGCAAGGGCGGCACGATCAAGCGCTTCACCGAGCACCTGAACCCGCGCGGGGCCACGGTCGTCGCGCTCGAGAAGCCCTCGGAGCGCGAGCAGACCCAGTGGTACTTCCAGCGCTACGTCGGGCACCTGCCGGCGGCCGGGGAGATCGTGCTGTTCGACCGCTCCTGGTACAACCGCGCCGGCGTCGAGCGGGTCATGGGCTACGCGTCCGACGCGGAGTACCGGCTGTTCATGCGGCAGGCCCCCGAGTTCGAGCGGATGCTCGTCGAGGACGGCGTGCACCTGGTCAAGTTCTGGTTCTCGGTGTCCCGGCACGAGCAGCGCACCCGGTTCATCGTCCGGGCGCTCGACCCCGTGCGGCAGTGGAAGCTCTCCCCCACCGACCTGGCCTCGCTGGACCACTGGGACGACTACACCGCGGCCAAGGAGGCCATGTTCGCCGCCACCGACACCGGGTGGGCGCCGTGGACGGTGATCCGCAGCAACGACAAGAAGCGGGCCCGACTGGAGGCCATCCGCTACGTGCTGTGCCGGATCCCCTACGACGGCAAGGACGAGTCCGTGGTCGGCCGGCCCGACCCGCTGGTCGTGGTGGCCGCCGCCGACGTGCTGGAGAGCGACCGGGCGGCGCTGGAGCGCGAGGACCTGCTCCCGGCCCGCTGAAGCGGGGTTCCGCTCACCGCGCGAGGCGGGAGCTACGGTTCCGCCATGCCGAACACGCGCCCCGACGCGGAAGCACCGGCCCGGTCGGCACCGGGACCCGCGCCGGCGTCGGCGATCTCGGTGGACAACGCCCTCCAGCTCCTCCAGCTGGTCGGGGAGCGCCAGGCGCTGCGCGTGGCCGAGGCCGCCGACCTGCTGGGCGTGGCCCGTTCCACCGCGCACCGGCTGCTCACCGCCCTCCGCCGGCGCGGTTTCGTCGTCCAGGACCGGCCCAACGGCGCCTACCGGCCCGGACCGGCCCTGTACGAGGTCGGCCTGGCGGTGGCCGGCCGCATCGACGTCCGGCGGATCGCCCGGCCGGTGCTCGAGCAGCTGCGCGAGCAGACGCAGGAGACGGCGAGCCTGGCGGTGCTGGAGGGGCCCACGGTCCGCTTCGTGGACGGTGTGGAGAGCACGCGCTCGGTGCGCGTCGGCAACCGGGTCGGCGTCGTCCGCCCGGCGCACGCGACCGCCGTCGGGAAAGCCGTCCTCGCCGCACTCCCGGAGGAGGAGCTCGCCCGGGTCTACCCCGACGGCCGGCTCCCCCCGGCGGCCACCGCGGCCGCCATCGGCGACCTCGACACCCTCCGCGCGGAGCTGGCCGCGGTGCGCGCCCGCGGCTACGCGGTCAACTGGGAGGAGAGCGCCGACGGCATGTGCGCGGTGGGCGTCGCCCTGAGCGCCCCCCTCGGGCACCCCCGCGCCGCGCTCGGGCTCGCAGCGCCGATCAGCCGGGTGCGGGACGTGGCCGGCATCGAGGCCCTCGCGCCCGTCCTCCTGCGCGGCGCCGAGCTGGTGCACCACCGGTTGCGCGGGGGCGGTTGAGGCGGAGTTCGACTCTGCGGAATCTCCTTCGATTGCTGGTCCGCGCAGCGGAACGCTGGTTACCGTCCCCTCCACACGGGTGGCGCCGACCACACGGTGCCCCGCCCCGAGAGGAGACCTGCCATGACCGCCCGGTCCCGATCCGCCACCGCCCTCACCGCGGCGGCGTTGCTCCTGACCTCCTGCGGGGACTCCGGGACCGCCGCGGGGGACAGCGGCGGGGACGAGGGCGGGCTGACGACGGTCACCGTCGCCGACACCGCGGGCGCGCCGCTGGTCTTCCTGACCTACGGCGAGCAGGAGGGCCACTTCGAGGACGCCGGTCTGGACCTGGAGATCACCTCGTCGGCCGGCGGGGCGACCGTCATCCCGCAGCTGGTCGGGGGCGACCTCGACGTCGCCGGGTCCAACGTGGTGTCGGTGCTCATCGCGGCCGCCGAGGGCCTGCCGCTGCGCATGGTCGCCGGCGGCACGAGCACCTCGGAGGACCCGGAGCAGGACTTCTCGGCGCTGATGGTGCGCGGGGACAGCCCGGTGACCGACATCGCCCAGCTCGAGGGTCAGCGGGTCGCGGTCAACACCCTGCGCAACATCAACGACATCGTGCTCGGCTCGATGCTCGAGGACGCCGGTCTGGACTACGACAGCGTCGAGTTCGTCGAGCTGCCCTTCCCGGACATGGCGGCGGCGGTGACGGCCGGTGACGTGGCCGCCGCCGCGGTGATCGAACCGTTCGTCACCGCGGCCGAGCAGCAGGGCCTGCGGATCATCGGCCGCCCGTACAGCGACCTGCGCCCGGGGCTGCAGATCGGCACGTACGTCATGAGCGCGCAGGCGGTCCAGGAGCGCCCGGAGGTCGCCGAGGCGTTCCTGGCGGGGGTGGAGGCCACCGCGGCGGCCATCGAGGAGGACCCGGAGGCCTTCCGCGCCGCCATCCCGGAGATCAGCGACATCCCCGAGGAGCTCGCGCGGGACGTGCGGATCAACCTCTGGCAGGGCGGTACCGACGTGGAGTCTCTGGAGCTGATCCAGGAGCTGATGCTCCGCTACGACCTCATCGACGAGCCCGTGGACCTCGACGAGGTCGTGGTCGGATGACCGGCCGCCGGATCCGCACCCGGGTCGTCGTCGTCGGCGGGGGGCCGGTCGGGACGGGGCTGGCCATCGCGCTCGGGCAGCTCGGCGTCGGCTGCGTGGTCGTGGAGCGCCGCGCCGAGCCCCAGCCGGTCCCGAAGGGGCAGAACCTCACCCAGCGGACGATGGAGCTCATGCGGGCCTGGGGGGCCGAGGACCGGGTCCGCGCCGGGCGCACCACCTCCCGCGAGCACGAGGTCGGCGGCGTCACCACCTACGGGTCGCTGCTCGGGGAGTACGCCTACGAGTGGCACCGGCGCGCCGCCGTCCGCCCGTTCTACGCCGCGGACAACGAGCGCCTCCCGCAGTACAACACCGAGCGCGCGCTCCGCGCCCGCGCCGGGGAGGTGCCGGACGTGGAGTTCCTCGCCCCCTGGCGGGCGGAGGAGGTCCGCGCGTCCGGGGACGGCGTGCTCGTCCGGGCGCGCCGGGAACCGGGGGACGGGGGGTCGGGCGGGGTGCTGGAGGTCGAGGCCGACTACGCGGTGGGCTGCGACGGCAGCCGGTCGCTGGTCCGCGAGGCCGCCGGGATCCCGCAGAACCGCACCGACCACGAGCAGCTCATGGTGCTGCTGGTCTTCCGGTCCCGGCAGCTCGACGACCTCCTGGAGCGCTATCCGGGGACGTCCTACTTCAACGTCCTGCACCCCCGCCTGGAGGGCTACTGGCAGTTCTTCGGCCGCGTCGACGCCCGGGAGACCTGGTTCTTCCACGCCCCGGTGGACCGGGTCGCGGCGGGCGGTGCCACGGACTTCCGGCCGCTGCTGTGGCGGGCGGCCGGCGCCGAGTTCGACGTCGAGATCCAGCACGTGGGCTTCTGGGACATGCGCTTCGCCCTCGCCGACCGCTACCGGTCCGGCCGGCTGCTCATCGCCGGTGACGCGGCGCACAGCCACCCGCCCTACGGCGGCTACGGCATCAACACCGGCTTCGAGGACGCCGCGAACCTGGCCTGGAAGCTCGCCGCCGAGCTGCAGGGGTGGGCGGGCCCGCGGCTGCTCGACTCCTACGACGCCGAGCGGCGACCTGTGTTCGCCTCGCTGCGCGACGACTTCATCGCCCGGTCCGTCGAGGTCGACCGCGAGTTCCTGGCGACCCACGACCCGCGCACCGACCGGGCCGCGTTCGAGGCCGCCTGGGCGGCGCGGGCCGAGGGCGCCCCCGGGGAGGTCGACGCGTACGAGCCGAACTACGAGGGCTCGCCGGTCGTCGTCGGCGCCGGCGGGCAGCCCGGCGCCACGGGCCGGCACGAGACACGGGCGCGACCGGGGCACCACCTGGCCGCGCAGCCCGCGGGGACGGGCGTGGACCTGTTCGACCGGCTGACCGGCGGGCGGTTCGTCCTCATCCGGGCCGGGACCGCCGGGGACCGGATGGCCGCCGCCGCCGGGCACGCGGGGGTCCCGCTGGACGTGGTCGACGTCGACGCCGCCGTCCGCGACGCCTACCGCGCCGACCTGGTGCTGGTGCGCCCCGACCAGCACGTCGCGTGGGCCGGGGACTCCGACGAGGACGCCGCGGCCGTGCTCGACACCGTCACCGGGCGATAGCACCGCACCGCCCCGGCCGGCGTGGAGCCGG
>NZ_JBJGYK010000073.1:0-9258 GCF_054049955.1 Geodermatophilus sp. SYSU D00758 | reverse complement strand
GGTGGGGCCGGCGGACCGGCCCCACCCCGACGGTGTCGGTCACGCGACGATCTCCTGCTGCCCGGCCAGGCCGGCCCGCTGGACGGCGATCACCTCGCGCACCAGGGCGGTCAGCCGCCTGGTCGCCACGTGCTCGACCGGCCGACCGAACCGCTCGCCGATCTGCTCGGCGGTCACGCCCAGGGACTCCAGGCTGGCCAGCACGCCCCGGCGGGCCGCGGTGAGCCGGCGCTCCCGCGGGTCGTCCGGCGTCGGGGAGGCCTCCAGGAGCGGGTTCCCCGACGCGGGCTGCTCGCCGGCCGCGGCCCCGGGGCCCGCAGCCGAGCCGGCGGTCGGGCGGGCGGCCGCGGAGGCGGCGCGCGCCGACTCCAGCACCGCGTCGGGCGTGCGGTCGGCGGGCGGTGCCGAGCGCCGCCCGGCCGGGTGGGCCTGCACCGACGCCTCGAGGAACTCCTCGTGCCGGGCCTGGATCAGCTGGGCGATGGTGTAGGACCCGCCGGGGGTCGGCACCTCGACCTGCAGCACGGCGCTGCGGTTGGCCTCGGCCCACACCTCCCGCAGCTCGTCGTCGTCGCCCGCCTCGCCGATCCGTGCGACCAGGTCGGCGACGTCCGCCTCGTCCTGCCGGCGGGTGCGCCCGGCCGGCGCCTCCTCGGTCCGCTCGTGGTCGAGCAGCCCGCCGCCGTGGAAGGAGACCAGGTCGCGGACGTGGGCGGTGCCCGGGTCGCACTTGAGCGCGTCGAAGACCAGCCACTCCAGCAGCCGGCCGGTGGCGGCCTTGTCGGTGACCTCCTTGGCCGGGTCGGTGTTGGGCTTGATGCCGACGTGCACGCTGCGCGCGCCGACGATCAGCGGCCGGCGCCCGCGCCGCAGCCGCAGCCACACGCTGGCCGCGTACGGGAACTCCCGGTGGGTCTGCACCGACCAGGTCTTCTGCCCCTCGATCGGGCGGCCGTTCGCGTCGACCTCGGTGACCTCCTTGCCCCGGGCGGTCACCACGACGATGCCGGGGAAGGTCAGCAGCTCGGTCTGCAGTTTGCGCCAGCGGGCGCCGGCGTCGTTCCACAGGTTCTGGCTGATGGTGATCTCGGCGTTGGGGTCGCGCTTGAGCAGCTCGCGGTTGCGGGCCGACCTCGCGGCGCGCTCGCTGGCCCAGTCCTTCAGGCCGTCCCAGATGGCCGAGCCGGTGTCGATGCCGAGCACGACCGGGGGCTCGCCGGCGTCGGCGGCCCGGCGCGCCTGGGCCTTGACCGCCTGGACGGCGGCCAGCACGGAGGCGTAGGAGCCGTCGTGCTCGATGATCTGGTAGTTCGCGCCGGGGATGGCGCCGTACTCGTCCCCGGCGCCCTCGTTCAGGTCGATCCAGTAGAGGGCGCCGATCTTGTCGCTGGTGCTGAACTGGGCCAGCGCCCAGCTCTTGCCCGCCTTCTCCTCACCCTCCAGGAGGATGCAGGGCCACGGCACGCGGCCGGTGGGCTTGCGGGTCTTGAGGCCGGAGACGGCCATGGTGAACTCCTCGTCGACATGGGGAAGATGTCGATCCGGAAGCTACGCACGGGCACTGACACACAGATCCGTACCTGACGCAAGCGCATCCACCCCTCCGGGGCGGCATCGCAGGTCAGACGGGTGTCGGGGCGCCCGTCGGCGTGTCGGGCGTTCGCTGTGGGCGTAATCGGGGGCGGGCGTCCCGTCCGCCGTACCGGAAGATGTCGTCCCCCGACCTCACGATCGCGAGGTCCTGGGCGTCTACCCGGTATGGAGATGCGAACGATGAGCAGGACGCACACCGTGGTGCCCTCGCCGATCGGCCCGCTGACCGTCGTCCAGGAGGACGGGGCCCTGGTCCGGCTGGCCATGTCGCCGCCCGGGCGCTTCGTGGACGCCGAGGTCGGCGCGCGGTCCGAGGAGGGGTTCGACGACGTCGTCCGGCAGCTGGGTGAGTACCTCGCCGGCGAGCGGACCGCCTTCGACCTGCCGCTGCGGCCGGTGGGCAGCGGCTTCGAGCTGGCCGTCTGGCACGAGCTGACCCGCATCCCGTACGGCGAGACCCGCTCCTACGGCTCCGTCGCCCGAGCCGTCGGCGAGCCCGGCGGGGCGCAGGCCGTCGGCGCCGCGAACGGCCGCAACCCGCTGGCGATCGTCGTCCCCTGCCACCGGGTGATCGGTGCCGACGGCAGCCTGGTCGGCTTCGGCGGCGGGCTGGCCCGCAAGAGGTTCCTGCTCGACCTGGAGCAGCGCGACCGCCGGCTGTTCTGACGTGCGGCTCGAACCGTTCGAGGCGGTCGTGCGGCGGCACGGGCCGACGGTGCTGCGGGTCTGCCGGGCCGTCGTCGGCCCGGACGTCGCCGACGACGCCTGGTCCGAGACGTTCCTCGCGGCGCTGCGGGCCTACCCCGCGCTGCCGCCGGGCAGCGACGTCGAGGCGTGGCTGGTGACGATCGCCCGCCGCAAGGCGGTCGACCAGCTGCGCGCCGCCGCCCGCCGCGCCGTCCCCGTCGCCGAGCTGCCGGAGGTGCCCAGCGCCACCGGCCTGCCCGGCGAGCGGGACGGCGAGCTGTGGGTCGCGCTCGCCGCGCTGCCGGAGAAGCAGCGGCAGACGGTCGCCTACCACCACCTCGCCGGCCTGCCCTACGCCGAGATCGCCGCCCTCGTCGGCGGCAGTCCCGACGCCGCCCGCCGCGCCGCCGCCGACGGCGTCGCCGCGCTGCGCCGCACCTACCGAGGAGCTCCCGATGACCTCTGATCTGGACCGGCTGGCCGCCCGGCTGGCGGTCGCCGTCGACCACGCCGGCCTGCTCGACGTCGCGTTCACCACCGCCGACACGCCGGTCGGGCCGCTGCTGCTGGCCGCCACCGGCCAGGGGCTGGTCCGGGTGGCGTACGCCGCCGAGGACCACGACGCCGTCCTGCAGTCCCTCGCCGACCGGATCAGCCCGCGGGTGCTGCGGGCGCCGGCCCGCCTCGACCCCACCGTCCGCCAGCTCGAGGAGTACTTCGCCGGCCGGCGCCGTGCCTTCGACCTGCCGCTGGACCTGCGGCTGTCGGCCGGGTTCCGCCGCGACGTGCTGGCCCGGCTGCGCGAGGTCGGCTACGGGGCGACGGCCAGCTACGCCGCCCTCGCGGCGGCCGCCGGCAGCCCGCGGGCGGTGCGCGCGGTGGGGACGGCGTGCGCGACCAACCCGCTCCCGGTCGTCGTCCCCTGCCACCGGGTGGTGCGCAGCGACGGCGCGCTCGGCAACTACGTGGGCGGCGTCGCGGCCAAGCGCACGCTGCTGGACCTGGAGGCGGCGGCATGAGGGACCGCGCGGACGCGCTCGACCGGGCCGCGCTCGCCGCGGAGCTCGACGCCTCGGGCAGCGCGCGGACGGCGCCGGTGCTCACGCCGGGCGAGTGCCGGGAGATCGCCGCGCTCTACGACGACGCCGGCCGGTTCCGCTCCACGGTGGACATGGCCCGGTTCCGGTTCGGCAGCGGGCAGTACCGCTACTTCGACCACCCGCTGCCGGACGTCGTCGCGGACCTGCGCGCCGCGTTCCACCCGCACCTGCTGCCGATCGCGCGGGAGTCGGCCGAGCGGCTGGGCCGCCCGGCGCCGTGGCCGGACGGCCTGGACGAGTGGCTGGACATGTGCCACGCGGCCGGGCAGGGCAAGCCGACGCCGATCCTGCTGCGCTACGCCGCCGGCGACCGGAACGCCCTGCACCGGGACCTCTACGGCGAGCTGGTGTTCCCGCTGCAGGTGGTGATCGGGCTCGACGAGCCCGGCGTCGACCACACCGGCGGTGAGTTCGTCACCGTCGAGCAGCGACCGCGCGCGCAGTCGCGCGCCTCCGCGGCCACCCTCCAGCAGGGCTGCGGCATCGTCTTCGCCACCCGCGACCGGCCGGTCCGCTCGGCCCGCGGCTGGTCGGCCGCGCCGATGCGGCACGGGGTGAGCACGGTGCGCTCGGGGGTCCGGCGCACCCTCGGCCTCGTCTTCCACGACGCGGCGTGAGGCGTGCCGCAGGATCGCCCCGTGTACACCCTCCTCGGCGCCGACGGCCGGCCCTACCCCAGCGAGGACCGCGGCACGCTGGGCGGCAACTCGAGGCTCCGGATCTACGGGCGGCTGGACTGCTGGAGCGCTCGCCGCGCCCTCGGCAGGGGCTACGAGAGGATCCGCGTCTTCTTCGCCGACGAGGCGACGGCCACCGCGGCCGGCTACCGGCCGTGCGGGCACTGCATGCGGGCGCAGTACCGGGAGTGGAAGAGCCGGCAGCCCGGCACGGCCTAGTTCCACGGCGCCGCACCGGGTGGCCGGATCGCCGCCGCTCTGGTCCGCGGGCTCGGCAGTCGGGAGACCCCGGTTCGGAGCCCGGAGGTGTCGTACCCGCCCGTAGCTCCGGGGCATGACACCGGCCGGCACCGCGCGCTCACCGCTGGAGGCAGCGCTGGCCGGCCCGGCTGCTCGAGCTGCCGCCGACGGGCGCTCGGCTGCCGGTGGCGCTGCTCAGCCGCGGCGGAAGGCCGCCGAGCTGCAGCGGGTGCAGGCCCGCACGGCGATGGAGGCCGGCCACGAGGCCGAGCTCGTCCTGGGCCTGGCCGACGCCCCCCCCCGACACGGCCGACCCGCCGCCGGGCCACCCCGGCGGGCGCAAGGGCTCGTGGGCGCCCGACACCGAGCTGCCCGGGGTGTCGGAGTTCTTCCCCGCCGGGCTGGCGGTGGTGCTCAACTGCGGCCGTGGCACCGCGTCGCACGTCGCACGACGCGCCTGGACCTACCGGGAGAGCCTGCCCGGCACCTGGGCGGCGATGGCCGCCGGCGCGTTCGACGAGGCACGGGCGAAGGTGCTCGTCGACGTGCTGCAGCACACCAGCCCGGTCGTCGCCCGGCAGGTCGAGTCCCGGCTGCTCCCCGAGGCCGCGCAGCTGTCGACCGGGCGGTTGCACCGCCGGGCGCTGGCGCTGCTCCCGGAGCTGGACGCCGACGCCGTGGATGCGCGCCGCAAGGAGGCACAGCGGCAGGCCGACGTCCGCGCCTACCCCTCGCACCGGGAGGGCATGAGCACGCTGGCGGCCGATCTGCCACGGACGAGGTCGCCGAGGCCTACACCGTGATCAACCGGCTGGCGGAGACGGCCAGGGTCGACGGCGACCCCGCGGCCGATCGGTCAGGTCCGGCTGAGGTCTTCTCCGTGCTCCTGCGCCGGCCCGGGGGCTCCGGGCTGCCCGGGGTGACGGTGACGGTGAGGATCACCGCCGCCCTGGCCGCCCTCGAGGGCACCGCGGCCACGCCGGGCGAGGTCGACGGCCTGCCGATCACCGCCGCCCACGTGCGCGAGCTGGCGGCCCGCATCGCGTCCTCGGCCTGAGCGCACCCGAGGGCGGGTCGCTGCGCCGCGCGCTCACGGACGCCGACGGGCGCCTGCCGGCCACCACCACCCCGGAGCAGCTCGTCCGGCTGGCCCGGTCCGGCTGCCCCCGGCACCCCGACGGCGACTGCGGGTGCACCCTGCTGGGGCGCCCGGCGGCGACCGCGGCGTACGCGCCGACCGCCGCCCGGTCCGAGTCCGTCGACGTGCGCGACCGCACCTGCCGCTTCCCCGACTGCGGCCAGCGCGTGGGCTGGACCGATCACGACCACGCCCCCACGCCCGCCTGCGGCCACCCGCACCCGAGCCACCGGCGCCGTCGCCGACGACCGACTCGCCAGCGGACGACGATCCCCCGGACGACGACCCGCCACCGTTCTGACCGCGTCGTGGCCCGGTCGGGTCCGTGCACCGGCTCAGTCGCCGGGTCGCTCGTCCTCCCCCGGCGCCTCCTCGGGCTCGAAGGTGCCGCCCGACTTCTCGGACATGCCGAGCTCCACGCCGGGGGCGCCGTCGGATTCTGACGAGCCGGTCGCCGGCGACCGGTCCTCGGCGTCGTCCGGTCGTTGACGGCCTGACGGTGAGGTCATGGGGAGCTCCTCGGTGACTGCCTCGGCTGGGAGTGGGGAGGTACCCGTCGAGGACCGGACGCACCCGGCTCGCTCGGCGGCAGTTCAGGCTCGCCGACACCGTCCCGGAGGGGCCGCTCGGGGACACCGGGAGCAGGCCCGAGGCAGGTGCCCCGGCGCAGGACAGGCAGGCCCGCGGCGCCGTCCTACCCGGCGGCCAGTGCGGCGGGCGCGGTGCGGGTGCGGCTGAGGTCCCCACGGAGGCGATGGGCGAGGGCGGTGTGCCGGCGTCCGGAGCCGCTGGCGCGCACGGCCTGGGCGAGCGCCCTCGGCGAGCCGACCAGGACGACCAGCCGCTTGGCGCGGGTGACGGCCGTGTAGAGCAGGTTGCGCTGCAGCATCATCCAGGCGCTGGTCGTCAGCGGGACCACGACGCAGGGGTACTCGCTGCCCTGGGAGCGGTGCACGGTGACGGCGAAGGCGTGCACCAGCTCGTCGAGCTCGGCGAAGTCGTAGGCGATGGTCTCGTCCTCGTCGGTGACGACGGTGACCGTCTGCTCGACGGGGTCGATGGCGGTGACGACCCCCTGGGTGCCGTTGAAGACGCCGTTCCTGCCCTTGTCGTAGTCGTTGCGGATCTGGCTGACCTTGTCCCCGACCCGGAACACGCGGCCGCCGAAGCGCTTCTCGGCCCGGTCGGGGCCGGCCGGGGTGAGCGCCTCCTGCAGCAGCTCGTTGAGCGCGGCGGCGCCGGCCGGGCCGCGGTGCACCGGCGTCAGCACCTGGACGTCCCGGCGGGGGTCGAGCCCGAACCGGGCCGGGATGCGGCGGACGACGACGTCCACGGTGAGGCGGGCGGCCTCGTCGGCGTCGTCGGTGCTGAACAGGAAGAAGTCGTCCAGGCCGCGGACCTGCGGCGGGCGGCCGGCGTTGATCCGGTGGGCGTTGGTCACCACCCCCGACCGGCTGGCCTGGCGGAAGACCTGGGTGAGGCGCACGTGCGGGACCGGGGTGCCGTCGGCGAGCAGGTCGCGCAGCACCTGGCCGGCGCCGACCGAGGGCAGCTGGTCGACGTCCCCCACCAGCAGCAGGTGGGCACCCGGCGGGACGGCCCGCACCAGCTTGTTGGCCAGCAGCAGGTCGAGCATCGAGGACTCGTCGACCACGACCAGGTCGGCCTGCAGCGGTCGCTCCCGGTCGAAGGCGGCGTCCCCGCCCGGCCGCAGCTCCAGCAGCCGGTGCACCGTCACCGCGTCGACCCCGGTCAGCTCGGTCAGCCGCTTGGCCGCGCGGCCGGTGGGGGCGGCGAGCAGGATCCGCGCCCCCTTGGCCGCGGCCAGGGTGACGATGGAGCGGACCGTGAAGCTCTTGCCGCAGCCGGGGCCACCGGTGAGGACGGCGACCTTCTCGGCCAGCGCCAGGCGCACCGCCTCCTGCTGACCGGCTGCCAGCTGCACGCCGGTGCGCCGGTGCAGCCAGGCCAGCGCGGCGTCCCAGTCCACGGCGGCGAAGCCCGGCATCCGGTCTAGGTCGGCCTCCGCCAGCCGCCGCAGCCCCGCGGCGAGCGAGACCTCGGCCCGGTGGAACGGGACGAGGTAGTACGCCACCGTCGGCTCGCCGTCCGCACCGGGGAGCTCCTCGCGGATCAGGCCCTGCTCGGCGACCAGCAGGGCCAGGCAGTGGCCCACCAGGCCGGCCGGGACCTGGAGGATCTCGACGGCCTGGGCGACGAGGTGCTCCTCGGGCAGGAAGCAGTGCCCCTGCCCGGTCGCCTCCGAGAGCACGAACTGCAGCCCCGCCTCGACCCGCTGGGTGCTGTCGTGCGGGATCCCCACCGCGGCCGCGATGGTGTCGGCCGTCCTGAACCCGATGCCCCACACCTCGGCGGCCAGGCGGTAGGGCTCGGTGCGGACCACGCCGATCGAGGCGTCGCCGTACTGCCGGAAGATGCGCACGGCCAGCGAGGTCGACACGCCCACCCCCTGCAGGAACACCATCACCTCCTTGATGGCCCGCTGCTCCTCCCACGCCGCGGTGATGAGCCGCGTCCGCTTCGGGCCGAGGTTGGGCACCTCGGCCAACCGCGCCGGCTCCTCCTCGATGACCCGGAGCGCGTCGGTGCCGAAGTGGTCGACGATCCGCTCGGCCAGCCGCGGGCCGATCCCCTTGACCAGCCCCGAGCCCAGGTAGCGGCGGATGCCCTGCACCGTCGCCGGCAGCACGGTGCTGTAGTCCTCGACCTGGAACTGGCGGCCGTACTGCGGGTGCGCACCCCACCGCCCCCGCAGCCGCAGCGTCTCCCCCGGCTGGGCCCCCAGCAGCGAGCCCACCACGGTCACCAGGTCACCGCCGCGCCCGGTGTCCACCCGCGCCACGGTGTAGCCGGTCTGCGGGTTGGCGAAGGTTATCCGCTCCAGCGTCGCCTCGAGGACCGCCCCGCTCCGTACCTGCCCCACCGCCGCCCTCTCGCCTCCGCAGTTCCCGCCGTCCCGAGCGTCGCACGGTCCGCCGACAGATCTGCTCCGCTGCAGGTGTCAAGGGGGCTCGCCGGTCGGGCGGCGCGGAAATGTCGGTGGCCACCCATAACCTCCGGGCGCTCACCTGAGCGCTGCACCGACACACACGGAGGACCGGATCATGGCCGGCGAGACTGTCATCACCGTCATCGGCAACCTGACCAGCGACCCCGAGTTGCGCTGGACGCCCTCGGGCGCGGCGGTCGCCAACTTCACCATCGCCTCGACCCCGCGCACCCTGGACCGCCAGACCCAGGAGTGGAAGGACGGCGAGGCGCTCTTCCTGCGCTGCAACGTGTGGCGGCAGGCGGCCGAGCACGTCGCCGAGTCGCTCACCCGCGGCTCGCGCGTGATGGCCCAGGGTCGCCTCAAGCAGCGCTCCTTCGAGACCAAGGAGGGCGAGAAGCGCACCGTCATCGAGCTGGAGGTCGACGAGATCGGCCCGTCGCTGCGGTACGCGACGGCGACCGTCACCAGGGCCGCCCGGTCCCACGACCGTGCCGGCGGCGGGGGCCGCGACGGGGCCGGTGACGGCGGCACCGGGGCCGACCGCGGCGGCTCCGAGGACCCGTGGGCGGTCCCGGCCGGCGCCCTGAGCGAGGATCCGCCCTTCTGACCTCGACGGCGGGGCGCGCCGGCGCACCGGCGAGGAGGGTGGGGCCCGTCAGCGGATTCCCACCCTCCTCGGCCGACGGGGATGCTCCTATCGTCGTCAAGTGGCGGTGGCCAGGTGGTCGAAGTCGGCCAGTAGCGACGTGTGGACTTCGCGGATGACGTAGCGCTTGAGGCAGCGCATGATCTCCTGCTTGCTCAGGCCTT
>NZ_JBJGYK010000072.1:0-10833 GCF_054049955.1 Geodermatophilus sp. SYSU D00758 | reverse complement strand
CGTTCGCAGGCTCACGGCGGGTCCCTGCAGGGGGGCCGCACCGGGCACGGGCCGCAGGGAACGCCCTGCGGGGAGCCGCGTGCCCCACCGTTCGCAGGCTCACGGCGGGTCCCTGCAGGGGGGCCGCCCGCCCACGCGGACTCCTGCGGGGAGGCGGGTCGCCGACCACCGGCACCGATAGCGTGCGGTCGTGGACGCGCGGACCTCGCCCCTGCACGAGCGGCACGTCGCGGCCGGCGCCAAGCTGGCGGACTTCGGCGGGTGGTCGATGCCGATCGAGTACGCCGGTGGCGGGGTGCTCGCCGAGCACGCCGCCGTCCGCGAGGGGGTCGGGCTCTTCGACGTCTCCCACCTGGGCACCGCCACCGTGCGGGGCCCGGGCGCGGCCGCGTTCGTGGACCGCTGCCTGACCAACGACCTGACCCGCATCGGGCCCGGGCAGGCGCAGTACACGATGTGCTGCCTGCCCGACGGCGACCCGCGCGCCGGTGGCGTGGTCGACGACCTGATCGCCTACCTGCACGGGCCCGACGACGTCCTGCTGGTGCCCAACGCGGCCAACGCGGCCGAGGTGGTGGCCCGGCTGTCCGCCGAGGCGCCGGCCGGGGTGACGGTCACCGACCGGCACACCGAGGTCGCCGTCCTCGCCGTGCAGGGCCCCCGGTCGGCCGTGCTGCTGTCGATGCTCGGCCTGCCCGGCGAGCTGGCGTACATGTCCTTCGTGACCGGCACCGGCGGCGGGGACGCCGAGGTGACCGTCTGCCGGACCGGCTACACCGGCGAGCACGGCTACGAGCTGCTGGTCGCCGCCGACCGGGCCGGTGAGCTGTGGGACGTGCTGGTCGACGTCGGCCGCGACGAGGGGCTGCGGCTGTGCGGGCTCGGTGCCCGGGACACCCTGCGCACCGAGATGGGCTACCCCCTGCACGGTCACGAGCTGTCCCCGGAGATCAGCCCCCTGCAGGCCCGGGCCGGCTGGGCGGTCGGCTGGCGCAAGGACGCCTTCTGGGGCCGGGCGGCCCTCCTGGCCGAGAAGGAGTCCGGCCCGGCCCGGCTCCTCTGGGGGCTGCGGGCGCTCGGGCGCGGGATCCCCCGACCGGGCATGGCGGTGCTCGGGGCCGCGGGGGAGCGGATCGGCGAGGTGACCAGCGGGACCTTCTCGCCGACGCTGCGCACCGGCATCGCGCTCGCGCTCCTCGACACGTCGGCGGGGGTCGAGGAGGGCGCCGAGCTGGCGGTGGACGTGCGCGGGCGGCCGCAGGCCGTGCAGGCCGTGCGGCCGCCGTTCGTGCCCTCGCACGTGCGCTGAGCCGCGGGCGTCCGGTACGCGCCGGGCCGCGTGCCCGGGCTACCCCCTGTTCTTGCGGGTGGGGTCCTTGTCCTCCTTCGTGGGCTCCGGCCGCTCGGGGAGGGTGTCGGCGACGACGGCGTCCCTGCGGCCCATGGGCTCGGGGTCGCCCTGGGTGGTGTCCTGCGCGGTCTGGTGCTCGGCCTCCGAGTCGATCTCGGCACCCAGCAGGACCAGGAAGCAGGTGATGTAGAGCCAGAGCATGAGGACGATGACCCCGGCGATGGTCCCGTAGGTCTCGTTGTAGCTGCCGAAGTTGTCGACGTAGAAGCTGAACGCCAGGCTGACCAGGACCCAGACCACGGTGACGATGACGGCGCCGAGGCTCACCCAGCGGAACTTCGGCGCGTCCCGGTCGGGCGCCACGCGGTAGAGGACGGCGAGCGAGCCGGCGAAGACCGCGAGCAGGAGCCCCCATCGGGCGACCTGGGTCAGCACCGTCGCGAACGGCCCCAGCGGCAGCGCGTCGAGGACCGCAGGGACGACCGCGACCAGGCTGAAGGAGATCAGCACGAACACGATCGCGCCCAGGGTCAGCATCAGCGACGTGGCCCGCAGCTTGACGAAGTTGCGGGTCTCGACCTCGTCGTAGGCGAGGTTGACCGCGGTGACGAGGTTGTTCACCCCGCCGGATGCGGTCCACAGGGCGCCGAGCACGGAGACCACCAGGCCGACGGTGAGCGCCCCGCCGCCGCCCGTGGCGATCGAGCTCAGCTGGTCCCCGATGAGCCCTGCAGCGCTCTGGGGCAGTTGCTCGGAGAGGTCCTCGATCTGCCGGGTCACCGTCTCCGGGGAGGCCACCAGCCCGTAGAGCGAGATCGTCGCGATGAGGGCGGGGAAGATCGACAGGAAGCCCCAGAACGCGACACCGCCGGCGATGATCGGCATGTTGTCGGCCTTGTGCTCCGCCCAGGCCCGCTTGAGGACCTGCTTCCACCCCCGCCAGGGGATCTCGGTGGGGGAGTCGGCGGCGATGCCGGGCTGCTGGTGCTCCCCGGGGGCGCCCGGTGGCAGCCCGGTCCCTTCCGGGCGGTCGCCCGCCGCGGCCGCCCGTGCGGCGGCGGCGCGGCGGGCGGCCTTCTCCTCGACCCGCTGGCGGATCCGGTCGACCGCGCTGTCCCGGGGCCGGGTTCCGGCCACCTCAGTCCCCCGGCCAGGACCCGGTCAGCTTGTGGAACCCGCGGGCGCCGGCGCGGTCGATCGCTGCCTTGGTGGCGCCGAAGATCGCCCCCTGGAGCGCGGCGGCGAGCACCACCTCGCGCATCCGGTACTCGCTCTGCAGCGCACCCGGGGCGTCGTCCTCGTCGGCGAGCCGCTTCCAGACCTGCTTGAACACCGCGCCGGAGACGACACCGGCGAGCAGACCGCCGAGGAGGCCGAGCGGCCGGTAGGCCAGCGCGGCACCCTTGTGGGTCTCCCGCTCGCTCACGAGGCCCTCCGCACGGTCCGCCGCGCGCGGCGGCGGGCCTTGCGGACCGACCGCTGCCTGCGGCGGATGGCCCGCTGGGTGTCCCGTGCGGCCTTCTCGCGCGCCTGCTCGCGGGCCTTGGCCCGGGCCGCGCGCCGGGCGGCGACGATCTTCGCCTCCCGCTTGGCCTCCCGCTTGGCGGCGCGCTTGGCCCGGCGCCGGCTGCGGGTGCTGCGTCGCCAGACCAGCAGCGCGAGCAGCGCCGCCACGCCGGTCCCGGCGCCGATCACGGTGGGGGGGCTCTCCCGGTAGGTCTCGACGGCGGTGTCCCGCGCCCGGTAGGCACCTTCCTTCGCCCGCGACGGCACGTCGAGGCGCGAGGAGAGCTCGTCGACGGTGCGGCTGAGCTGCTCGCGGGTGGCCTCGATGTCGGCCTTGATGGCGTCGGGGTCGTTGGCGGGCGGGGACTGCCCGTCCGGGGTGCTGGGGGTGCTCACCGGCGTGCACTCTCCTTCACGGTCGCGATGTCGGTCTTGGTGCTGGCGATCGCCTCGGTCGGGATCGGCGGGCTGCCCTTCTGCACGTCCTTCTTCCCGACCAGGGCCAGGACCCCGGCGATGACGAACAGCGCGACGGCGACGATCAGCGCCGCGAGCCACGCCGGCAGGACCAGGTCGAGCAGCAGGATGGCCGTGGTGATGAGGACGGCGAGGCCGAAGAAGCCGAACAGGCCGGCGCCGCCGAAGAGCCCGGCGCCCACGCCCAACCGCTTGGCCTTCCGGCTGACCTCGGCCTGCGCCAGCCGGGTCTCGTCACGGACGAGCCGGGAGATCTGCTCGGTCAGCTGCCCGACGAGCTGACCGGTGGAGGCGTCCCCGGGTGGAGGGGTCGCGTCGGCGCGGGTCGCGCCGGTGGTGGGCTGGTTCATCGGTCCTCCGGAGCTGGGACGGACGGTCGATGATCTGTCATGCCCCCCGGAGGTGGCCGCATAACCCGACTCCGGTCACACCCCGGCTAGCCTCGGGCCATGGGCTGGTGGTGGCGGTTGGAGGACCCCGCGGGGGCGGAGGTGGACCCGGCGTCCGTGGACGTCGAGGTCCCGCACGCGGACAACCAGGGGGACGCCGAGTCCTGGCTCGGGGAGCACTGGCGGGTGCTGCTCGAGCGGGGGGTGGCCACCGTGACCCTGCTCGAGGGGGACCGCGAGGTCTACGGCCCGATGGGCCTCGCCGCCACCTGAGCGGCGGCTCGGCCCGGCCCCTGCGGAACCCGCCACGGGTGGTGGATCCGCTCGGCCTCGCGTCAGCCGCGGGCCGTCCTGGCGGGGTCGCGCTCGACGACGTCCCCGAGCACCTCGTCGATGCGCCGGAGGACGTCGGCGTCCAGGCGGACACCGGCCGCCGCGACGTTGTCCCGCACCTGCTCGGGCCGGCTGGCGCCGATGATGGCCGCCGCCACGTTGTCGTTCTGCAGCACCCACGCGATCGAGAGCTGAGCCAGGGTGAGCCCGAGGTCCGCCGTGACCGGCTGCAGGTCCTGGACCCGGGTGAGGACCTCGTCGCGGAGGAAGCGGGCCAGGAACCGGCTGCCCTCGGGGTCGGTCGCCCGGCTGCCCGCCGGCGGCTGCTCGCCGGGCCGGTACTTGCCGGTCAGCACTCCCTGGGCCACCGGCGACCAGACGATCTGCGACACCCCTTCCCGCTCGCAGGTGGGCACGACCTCGTCCTCGATGACCCGCCACAGCATCGAGTACTGCGGCTGGTTGCTGATGAGCTGGACGCCGAGGTCGCGGGCCAGCGCGGCGCCGGCGGCGATCTCCTCGGCGCGCCACTCCGAGACGCCGATGTAGAGGACCTTGCCCGCGCGCACCAGGTCGGCGAAGGCGGTCATCGTCTCCTCGAGCGGCACGGTCGCGTCGTAGCGGTGCGCCTGGTAGAGGTCGACGTGGTCGGTCTGCAGCCGCCGCAGCGAGGCCTCGCAGCTCTCGGTGATGTGCTTGCGGGACAGGCCGCGGTCGTTGGGGCCGGGCCCGGTGGGCCAGTAGACCTTCGTGAAGACCTCCAGCCCCTCGCGGCGCTGACCGGCCAGTGCCCGCCCCAGGACGGACTCGGCGCGCGTCCCGGCGTAGACGTCGGCGGTGTCGAAGGTCGTGATCCCGGCGTCGAGGGCGGCGCGCACGCAGGCCTGCGCGGCGTCCTCCTCGACCTGGCCGCCGTGGGTCAGCCAGTTGCCGTAGGCGATCTCGGAGATGGTCAGGCCGGAACGGCCGAGGCGTCGGTACTCCACGTGCCCCGACGCTAGGCCGGGGCGGCCGGCCTCACACCTCGGCGCCGAGCGGGACCTCCGGCTTGGGGAACCGCCAGCGGCGGACCATCGTGGCGCGGCTGACGCCGTACCAGACGAGGCCGCGCATCCTGTGGTCCTGGTTCGGGAAGCGCTCGAGCACCTTCCGCTTGATCCGGCGGCCGAGCACGAAGGAGTCGGCGATGATGACGAGGAAGAACAGGAACCAGAGGAAGACGGTGTAGCTCTGCACCGCCGGGCTCGGGATGAAGTAGCCGACCAGCACCAGTGCCGCCACGACGAGGAACCAGCTCCCGGCGTTGCGGCGGGCGTCGACCACGTCACGCACCAGCTTGCGGACCGGCCCCCGGTCGCGGGCCGGCAGGTAGCTGTCGTCCCCGCGCAGGGCCGCGGAACGGGCGGTCCCGCGCTGGGCGGCCTGCTGCTCCCGCATCCGCTTGTAGGCCTCCTTGCGCGTGGTGGGAGGCGGCGGAGGGGGGCCGGGCCGGCGGCCCTGCGCCTCGTGACGCTTGGGGGTGGGCCGGCCCTTGCCGCCGGCCTTCACCAGCGACGGGGCCGCCTCGGTGGCCTCGGGGGCGACCTCGGCGCGGTCACGACGGCCGGGCAGGCGCAGCTTCACGGCCCCGAGTCTACGTGCGGGACCCGTCGTCCCTGGTGCGTGCGACCCCGCGCCGTACAGTGGGAAGAGGAGCCGCTCCGGCGGCGTTGCCTGGTGCAGGACGTGCCTGGTGCAGGCACCCCTCGAACCTGGGAGGACTACAGACATGACGGTGCAGGACACCGCGGCGACCGGCGTCATCCTGAGCGACCCCGCTGCCGCGAAGGTCAAGGCGCTGCTCGACCAGGAGGGTCGCGACGACCTGCGGCTGCGCATCGCCGTCCAGCCGGGCGGGTGTTCCGGGCTGCGGTACCAGCTGTTCTTCGACGAGCGCTTCCTCGACGGCGACCAGACCTACGACTTCAACGGCGTCGAGGTCATCGTGGACCGCATGAGCGGCCCCTACCTCGGCGGCGCGGTGATCGACTTCGTCGACACCATCGAGAAGCAGGGCTTCACGATCGACAACCCGAACGCCACGGGCTCGTGCGCGTGCGGGGACTCCTTCAGCTGAGCCCCGCCTGACCCGACGACGCCCGGCTCCCCGCGTGGGGGGCCGGGCGTCGTGCTGTGTGATCCGCGGTCCTCCGGACCGCACCGCGGCCAGGAGCCGTCCCCGGGCGGCGCTGAGCCGCTCGGTCGTGCCCTCCTCGGGGGACCCTGCGGGCCCCCGCTCCTCGGGCGCACCGCGGCCGGGAGCCGTCCCCGGGCGGCGCGGAGCCGTCCCCGGCCGGCGGGGTCGCGGGGCGTCAGACCTGGACCGGGTAGACCGTCTCCGGGATCTCGGGCTTGATCCGCTCCTCGACGAAGATCCCGTGCCAGACCATGAACACGAGCACCTCCCACACCTGGCGGGCGGTGCGCTTGCTCGGCACCTCGGCGGTGCGCAGCTGCTCGAGCAGGGCGAGGACCTGGCCGCGGTCCAGCCACTCGTCGGTCTGGCTCGCGGTCACGATGTCGCGGGCCCAGCCGTGCAGCGGCCCGGCGAGGAAGTCCGCCGTCGGCACGGGGAAGCCCAGCTTGCGCCGGTGCAGGATGGCCGGCGGGACGATCTGCTCCATGGCCCGCCGCAGCGCGTACTTGGTGGCCCCCTTGCGGTCGCCCTGACCGCGGCGGGGCACGCGCTCGTCCAGCGGGATGGTGCTGGCGAGGGCGAACACCTCGGGGTCGAGGAAGGGCACGCGCAGCTCGAGCGAGTTGGCCATGGTCATCTTGTCGGCCTTGACCAGGATGTCGCCGCGCAGCCAGGTGAACAGGTCGACGTACTGCATCGCCGTCACGTCGTCGTACCCGGCTTCCCGGGTGCGCCGGTAGAGGCTCTCGGTGACCGCGACGTGCGACAGGTCCGGGTCGTGGCCGCGCATCAGCCGGGCGAGCTCGGCGGGGGAGAGGTTGCGGGCGTTGCCGTAGTAGCGCTCCTCGAGCGGGATCGACGCCCGCCGCAGCAGGTCCTTGCCCCGCATGCCCTCGGGCAGCCGGTCCGACAACGCGGCCATGGCCCGCCGGCCGGACCGCGGCACCCGCTCGGCCCACGCCAGGCTCAGCGGCTCCCGGTAGATGGTGTAGCCGCCGAACAGCTCGTCGGCGCCCTCCCCGGAGAGCACCACCTTGACGTGCTTGCGGGCCTCCCGGGCCACGAAGTACAGGGGCACGAGCGCGGGGTCGGCGACCGGGTCGTCGAGGTACCAGACCACCTCGGGGATGGCCGCGGCGAACTGCTCGGCGTCGATGACGACCGGCACGTGGCGGACGCCGAGCGCCGCGGCCGACTCGGCGGCGATGTCCACCTCCGAGGTCGACTCCCGCTCGAAGCCGACCGTGAAGGTCATCAGGTCCGGGTTGTACCGGTGGGCGAGCGCGGCGATCGCCGTGGAGTCGATGCCGCTGGAGAGGAACGAGCCCACGGTGACGTCGGCGCGCATGTGCTTGGCCACCGAGTCGTCGAGGACCGCCGCGATCCGGTCGTACAGCTCCTGCTCCCGCCCGGCCGGCACCGGCTGCGGGCGGAACGTCGGGTGGAAGTAGCGCGTCGTCGACAGCTCGCCGTCCACCACGGTGAAGGTCGTGCCGCTCTCGATGCGCCGGATCCCGCGGTGCAGGGTGGCCGGCTCGGGCACGTACTGCAGCGTCAGGTAGTGCTGCAGCGACGCCGGGTCCACGCCGCCGGCGGCCGCGCTCCCGCCGAGCAGTTCGAGGACGGCCTTCTTCTCGGAGCTGAAGACCAGCCCGCCGTCGGCCAGCCGCGCGGTGAACAGCGGCTTGATGCCGAACGGGTCGCGGGCCCCGAAGGCCGTCCGCGTCTCGGTGTCCCAGATGACGAACGCGAACATGCCCCGCAGCCGGCGGACGACGTCCGGCCCCCACAGGTGGTACCCGGCCACGATCGTCTCGGTGTCACCGTGCGTGCGCAGGTCCGCGCCCGCAGCGGCGAGCTCCTCGCGCAGCTCGAGGTAGTTGTAGATCTCGCCGTTGAAGAGGATCCGGTACCGGTCGCCGGCGTAGGGGAGGGGCTGCGGGCTGCCCTCCAGGTCGATGATCGACAGCCGGTTGAAGCCGAGGACGGCGCGGGTGTCGGACCACACCGCGGTGTCGTCGGGGCCGCGGTGGTGCAGGCAGCACAGCGCCTCGCGGACGGCGGAGACGTGGGGGTCGCCGACCCGGTCGGCGTCGGTGGACAGGTAGGCCAGCAGGCCGCACATGGGGCGCGAGTCTCCCGGGGGTCAGGGCGCGTCCGGGCGCGGCGGGGCCGCGGCCCTCAGACGCGCTCGCCGGCGCGGGTCCGCCGGGTGGCGACGCGCTCGGCGTAGAAGGACAGCACGGGCACGGTACCGGCCACGAGGACCAGCAGCGCACCCTTGAGGGTCCAGCGGGCGCGGAGTGCCAGGTCGCACGCGGTGAGGAAGAAGATGAAGTAGAGCCAGCCGTGCAGCGTGCCGAGGACGGTCACCGGGCCCTCGATCCCCGCGGCGTACTTCAGCGGGACGGCCACCAGCACGAGGGCGACGAGCAGGACGCCGACCACCCAGGCCATGACGCGGTAGCGGGTGAGGGCGGCGGGGACGTCCTTCCCGACCCGGCGCGCCAGGGCCCGCGGCAGCCGCGTGGCGGTCGCGGTGCGCTCAGCCGACACGGTCGCCCCGCTGGCCCAGGGCCTTGGCGTTGAGCTCGGCCAGGTAGGCGTTGTAGGCCGCCAGCTCGGGGTCGCCGGTCGTGTCGACGCGCGGCCGCTGGTAGAGGACGACGGCGGTGCCGGGCTCGTCCTCGTCGGGGTCGCGGTGCAGCTCGTCCCGGGCCATCTTGACGTAGAAGCCCAGGCCCATGAACCCGTAGAGCGGCCACTGCAGGGCGTAGCTCCAGTTGACGGCCCCGCCACCGGCCTCGGCCTTGGTGAGCTGCCAGTAACCCAGGAAGAAGGTGGCGACGAACAGCGCCGCCACGACCAGGTGGCCGAGCACCCACCGGGGGGTCAGCAGCCGCGTCCACACGCTCCCGACTGTAACCGCCGGGACCTGCCGATCGGGGTGGCGGTGAGACGCCTCACGGGCGGCCGGGACCGCGGCGACGGGCGTGCCGTCCGCGGGCGGCACGACCCGCCGCACACCCGTCTCCGGTGGTCGGCGCCCACAGGGGGTCCGTTACGCTCGGCCCAGACTGACGTCGGCGTTGGACGTCGTCTGCCGGGAGCCGGCGGGCGACCCCGCCGGAGGACCGTCCGGCCGGCCCGGACGGAGGAGGAGGCAGCGAGCAGTGGCTCGAGGCAGCAGGCCCGCGCGGCTGGCCGCGCTCGGTCTCCCGGTGGACCGAACGGGCGGGGGCGTGCGGTGAACTGGGACCAGTTCTGGGAGATCGGCTGGCCCGAGGGCGTCACCGACGAGGCCGAGGCGATGCACGACCTGTGGGTCGGCTCGATCATCGCCGCGATGATCGTGGGAACCCTCGTGTGGGGCCTGATCTTCTACGCGATCATGCGCTACAAGAAGCGCGGTGACGAGCTGCCCCGGCAGACGGCGTACAACCTGCCGCTGGAGATCGTCTACACGATCATCCCGTTCCTCATCATCGCCGGGCTGTTCTTCTTCACGGTCGTGGTGCAGAACCGGGTCCAGGAGCGCAGCGCCGACCCCGATGTCGTCGTCGCGGTCAACGCGTTCAAGTGGAACTGGCAGTTCGTCTACCCCGAGACCCTCGACGAGGCGACCGGGGAGCCGGTGAACACCGTGGGCACGAGTGACGAGATCCCGATCCTCGTGCTGCCGACCGACCAGACGGTGCGTTTCGACCTGGCCTCGGCCGACGTCATCCACTCCTTCTGGGTGCCGGAGTTCCTCTTCAAGCTCGACGTCATCCCCGGCAACGAGAACGGCGTCGACAACGTCTTCGAGATGACCATCCGCGAGGAGGGCGCGTTCGTCGGCCGGTGCGCCGAGCTGTGCGGCACCTACCACGCCTACATGAACTTCGAGGTCCGGGCGGTGTCGCCGGACGACTACGACGCCTACCTGGCCGCGCGCGAGTCGGGGCTGACGACCTACGACGCGCTCGAGAGCATCGGCGAGCCCGGCGAGGCGATCAGCACCAGGCCCTTCGACCTGGTCACCGACTCCCAGCGGGCCGATGGCTGACATCCGCCCGGCATCGTCCGGCAGGCAGCAGGAGGGACGGCCGTGAAGGTCGAAGCGCTCATCTTCAACCTCATCGGGGTGTTCTGCATCGCGATGGCGGTGGTCTACGGGCTCTGGGCCCGGGAGCCGATCGGGACGACGGCGCTGGCGCTGTCCGGCGGGCTCGTCTTCCTCATCGGGGGGTTCTTCTGGTTCGTCGCGCGCCGGATCGACGCCCGACCGGAGGACCGCAAGGACGCCGAGATCGCGGACGGCGCCGGTGAGCTCGGGTTCTTCAGCCCGGGCAGCTACTGGCCGTTCGGCATCGCGCTCTCGGCGGCCGCCATGGGCATCGGGCTGGCGTACTTCCACGCCTGGCTGATCCTCCTGGCCGGGGCCGCCATCATCGTCACCGTCGGCGGTCTCCTCTTCGAGTACTACGTGGGGCAGAACGCGCACAGCTGAGCCCCACCCGGTCCGGGGGCCGCGGGCGCCCCCCCCCCCCGCCGGCGGGGGCGGCCGCGCGGAGGTGCACCACCCCCCGGGCGCGGGGCGGGGGGGGGGGGCGGGCGGG
>NZ_JBJGYK010000071.1:0-10972 GCF_054049955.1 Geodermatophilus sp. SYSU D00758 | reverse complement strand
GGGTCCGTCGACGAGGGCCCCTCCCCGCTCCGGCGGGGAGGGGCCCTCGTCGTCGGTGCACCACCCGTAGGGGCGGGTGGGGCTGCGGAGGGGCCCGTGCGGCCGCCTGCGGGACGCACGGACGCCGCTGCTGTCGGGGCGCGGCCGGCCCCTGCTGACGGGCGCTGAGCCGGTCGTCCCGTCCGGCGTGGAGGTGAGGACGGCGCTCCGGCCCGCCGGACCGGGCGCCCTGGCCCCCGCGGCAGTGCGCCCACCGGGGGGCGCACCCGGGACCACCCGCCGGCGCCCGGGCCGGGTCAGGGGCCGCTACGGCGCCGGGCACGAGCCCGCCGTGCGGGGCGACAGCCGGCGTCCCGCCCGTGCCGCGGTCCCCGGGCAGCCTCTTCAGGCTCCGGCGGCCTCGGGGCGGCCCGCACCGCACCAGGGCTCCCGGAGCGGGTGGACCGGCCGGAGCGGCCGCCGCACCTCGTCGTCGCCGCCCCCGGGCGGCGGTGCGGTGCGGCGACCAGGAGCAGTGCAGCGGCCGGTGGGGCCGGCGGCCTCGACCGCTGACGGCGGCGGCCTCGACCGCGGCCGGCCGCCGGCTGTTCAGACGCTCGGCGTCGGACGGGAGAGCCCCCGGCGACGAGGGCCCCGACGGATGATCCGTCGGGGCCCTCGTCGTGGGCGGGGAGCTCAGTCGCGCGGCTCCTGCGGCCGTCCGCCGTCGGACGGGCGACCGGAGGAGGTGAGCTCGCGGCTCTCGTCCGCCGCCGCCGCCCCGTGGGCCTCGCGCCGCTGCTCGATCTCCACCTGGGCCGGCTCCTCGATGGGGGAGAAGAACCCGCGGATGGCCCGCCGGGCGGCGCCGACCTGGTTCATCTTCTTGGGCACCGGAGCGCCGCCGTAGGCCAGCTGGCCGTGGCCGTGCTCGTCGACCGGACCCAGCGGCTGGTGCACCTCGATGAACTCGCCGTGCGGCAGACGCCGGATGACACCGGTCTCGATGCCGTGCTCGAGGACCTCCCGGTCGTGCTTCTGCAGGCCCAGGCAGATCCGGTAGGTGATCACGTAGACGATCGGCGGCAGGATGACGAGCCCGATCCGGCCGATCCAGGTCATCGCGTTGAGGCTGATGTCGAACTTGTCCGCGACCACGTCGTTGCCGCCGGAGATCATCAGCACCACGTAGAAGGTGATGGCCATCGTGCCCAGCGAGGTGCGGACCGGGACGTCGCGCGGCCGCTGCAGCAGGTGGTGGCTCGCCTCGTCCCGGGTGAGCTTGCGCTCGATCACCGGGTAGAGGGCCATGAGGGTGAACAGGATCCCCGGCAGCACCACCGTCGGCCAGAACAGCGCCGGGATCGTGTAGTCACCCGGCAGGTTGATGTCCCAGGCCGGCCAGAGCCGGGTGGAGCCGTCGAGGAACATGACGTACCAGTCGGGCTGGGACGCCGCCGAGACCTGCGCCGGGTTGTACGGGCCCCACAGCCACAGCGGGTTGATCTGCACGAGGCCGCCGAGGGCCGCGCAGACGCCGAACACGATGAACACCAGGCCGGTGGCCTTGCCCGCGAAGGCGGGGAACAGCCGGTTGCCGACCACGTTGTGCTCGGTGCGCCCCGGCCCGGGGAACTGGGTGTGCTTCTGCTTGACCAGGATCAGCAGGTGGAGGGCGATGAGCGCGAGCATGATCGCCGGCACGATCAGCACGTGCACGATGTACATGCGGCCGACGATCGCCTCACCGACGTAGTCGCCGTTGAAGACCGCCCAGTGCACCCAGGTGCCCACGACCGGGATCGACAGGATGATCGCCGAGACGATCCGCAGGCCCGTGCCGGAGAGCAGGTCGTCGGGCATCGAGTAGCCGGTGAAGCCCATGGCGAAGGACAGGACCAGCAGCGCGATGCCGATGAGCCAGTTCGTCTCCCGCGGCCGCCGGAAGGCGCCGGTGAAGAAGATGCGCAGCAGGTGCACCACGATGGCGGCGACGAACAGCAGCGCCGCCCAGTGGTGCAGCTGGCGCATGAAGAGCCCGCCGCGGACGTCGAAGGAGATGTTCAGCGTCGAGTCGTAGGCCGCCGACATCTCCACGCCCCGCAGCGGCGCGTAGCTGCCGTCGTAGACGACCTCCCGCATGGACGCGTCGAAGAAGAACGTCAGGTACGTGCCCGACAGCAGCAGCAGGATGAACGAGTAGAGGGCGATCTCCCCGAGCAGGAAGGACCAGTGGTCGGGGAAGACCTTGTTGAGGGTCCGGCGCAGCGGGCCGGCGACGATGAGGCGGTCGTCGAAGTCCACGGCGGCCTTGCCCAGCCGCGTGGTCGGGACCCCCGGCGCCGTGGCGGTGCGAGCCATCAGATGCGCTCCCGGTTCCAGTAGGTGGGGCCTACGGCCTCAATGTAATCGCTGCGCGCAACAAAATAGCCCTCGTCATCGACCGTGATGGGCAGCTGCGGCAGGGCACGGGTGGCCGGGCCGAACACCGGCCTGGCCCCCTGCGTGACGTCGAACTGCGACTGGTGGCACGGGCAGAGGATCCGGCTGGTCTCCTGCTCGTAGAGCGACACCGGGCAGCCGGCGTGCGTGCAGATCTTCGAGTAGGCGACGTAGTCGCCGTAGCCGAAGCCCTCCTGACCGGGGATCGGGCGGTCGTCCTCGAGCTGCTCCGGGCGCAGCCGGATGAGCATGGTCGCCGCGTCGGACTCCCGGTTGCCGCCGGGGACGGCCGGGAAGACCGTCTCCAGCGAGCCCGGCTGCTGGTCGCCCGGGCGGATCGGGGTGCCGTCGTCCCGGAGCAGCCGGACGCCCTCGCCCCAGCTGGTGGTGCCCAGCGGGTTGCCGGTGTTGGGGTTCCGGATCAGGCCGCCGAGCGGCATGATCAGCATCGCCCCGAGCGCGCCGCCCATGAACACCATCGAACGGGTGAGCAGCTTGCGCCGGGCCAGGCCGCTGTTGTGCAGGCCGCCGACGAGGGTGGCACCGGTGGTGACCCGGTCGAAGTGCGAGCCGTCGTGCTTGTCCTGCACCGCGGTCTCGTGCGGCAGGAGCTTCTTGGTGTAGAGCACCAGCCCGACGCCGACCAGGATCAGCGACAGGCCGCCGAGCGCGCCGAGCAGCGGGGTGAAGATCGCGCTCCAGCCGCCCTCGGTGATGTCCCACTGCCAGTCGGGCAGGAACCAGCCGGAGCCGACGTAGACGACGATGAACGCGAGCGCGGCCACACCGGCCAGCGCGAAGGTCAGCGCGACCTGGCGGACGGCCCGCTTCTCCAGCGTCGACCCCGGCTCGGGGCCGGGGTCGACGTGCAGGATCTCGACGCCGTCGTACCGCGCACCGAGCCGGTCGAGCTCCTCGCGCGGCATGGCCGCCAGCTGCTCGGCGCTGTACTGGTCGTCCGGCCCGCCGACGTGCGGGCCGGAGACGTCCGCGCCGCCGTGCGAGCCGGGGCCGGTGTACTGCGTGGTCACGCCTTGCTCCCCATCCAGAAGATCCCGAACAGCAGGATGCTGACTCCGACGGTCCAGATGACCAGGCCCTCGGCCACCGGGCCGATCCGCCCGATGCCGGCGCCGCCCGGGTCGGCCTGCTCGTTGATGGTCTGGACGTAGAGGATGATCGACCGCTTCTCCTCGGGGGTCAGCTGGTTGTCCCCGAAGACCGGCATGTTCTCCGGTCCGGTGAGCATCGCGGTGTAGATCTCCAGGTCGTTGGCGCCCTCGAGGCTCGGCGCCGCCTTGCCCGAGGAGAGCGCACCGCCCTGGCCGACGAAGTTGTGGCAGGAGGCGCAGTTGAGCCGGAACAGCTCACCGCCCTCGGCGAGGTCGCCCTCGCGCAGGTCGCCCGACGGCAGGGTCGGGCCGCCGCCGTTGGCCTGGACGTAGGCCATCAGCTGGTCGATCTGCTCGTCGGAGAAGACCGCCGGCTTGTCGGGGGCGTCGGCCTCCTGGCGGACCAGCGGCATGCGGCCGGTGTGGACCTGGAAGTAGACCGACGCCGCGCCGACGCCGATGAGCGACGGGCCGCGGTTGGGCACGCCCGCGAGGTTCTCCCCGTGGCAGGAGATGCAGCTGCGCTCGTAGAGCTCGCGGCCGGCGGCCTCGGCGGAGGACTCGGTGGTCGCCGTCCCCTCCTCGCCGGCCGCGTAGGCCGGGGACAGGAACGCGTACAGCGTCCCGGTCAGGACCAGGGCGGCCATCAGGCCGGCCACGTTGGTGACGCGACGCCGCTGCCGCGAGCGCCGCCGCGCGCGGGCTGCCGCGGCCGGCGAGCCCGCGGCGGGGCGGCGGGACCAGCGGCCGCGGCCCCGCGGGGAGGCGTCGTCGTGCCGGGCGTCGGAGTGCGGGTTCGTGGTGGACACCGGTTCCCTAGCGGATCAGGTAGATCGTGGCGAAGAGCCCGACCCACACGACGTCGACGAAGTGCCAGTAGTAGGAGACCACGATCGCCGCGGTCGCCTGCGCCGGCGTGAAGCGGCCCATGGTGGACCGGATGAGCAGGTACACGAAGGCGACCAGGCCCCCGATGACGTGCAGCGCGTGGAAGCCGGTCGTCAGGTAGAAGACCGACCCGTAGGTGGAGCTGGAGATGGTCGTGCCGTGGTCCACGACCAGCACGCGGTACTCGTTGGCCTGGGCGAGCACGAAGATGAGGCCCATGGCGAACGTGATGGTGAACCAGCGGCGCAGCCCGTAGACGTTGCCCTGCTCGGCGGCGAAGACGCCCAGCTGGCAGGTGACCGAGCTCAGGACCAGGATGATCGTGAAGACCAGCGCGTACGGCAGGTTCAGCTCGGTCGGTTCCGGCGGCCACCCCTCCGTCGCTCGGGCCCGCGCGGTGAAGTACATGGCGAACAAGCCGGCGAAGAACATCAGCTCGCTGGACAGCCAGATGATCGTTCCGACGCTGACCATGTTCGGTCGGGACAGCGAGTGCACCCGCGAGGTGTCGAAGGTGCCGCTCGCGACGGGAGCCGTTGTCACGGGGCCCATCATGGCATCGGCTCCGGCGTCGCACCGACCGCGGGTGGTGCGCGCGCCGTTCCCGTGACCTGCCCGAGACCTAGCCCGGACCGGGTGATCGCGCCGCCCGGTCGAGGGGCCGGACGACCCCCGGCGGGGGCAACGGGGGGTGCCTCGGGCGGCTCCGCGTCCACGTTCCCCGGGCGACGGACCGGCGGGCACTAGGCTCGCCGCCGTGATCGACGCCGCGCCGGCCACCGTCCTGGTCTACAGCTCCCGCCCCGAGGTCCGGGCCGCCGTGCGCACCGCCGTGGGACGGCGGCCGGCGAGGGACGTCGGCCCGCTCACCTGGGTCGAGTGCGCCACCGGCCAGGACGTCGTGGACACGGTCGACGGCGGCGGCGTCGACCTGTGCATCCTGGACGGCGAGGCGCAGCCCACGGGGGGGCTGGGCCTGGCCCGGCAGCTGCGGATCGAGCTGGCCGACCCCCCGCTGCTGTGCGTGCTCGTGGCCCGGCAGCCCGACCGCTGGCTGGCGCACTGGTCGCAGGCCGATGCGACCCTCCCGCACCCGCTCGACCCGCTGACCGCCCCGGACGTCGTCGCCGCCCTGCTGCGCGACCACGTCGGGGGGCGACCGGCCGCGCGCCGGTGAGCCCCCGCACCTGGCCGGCGCTGCTCACCCGGCTGCTGGCCCGCGAGGACCTCGCGGCCGAGGACACCGCCTGGGCCATGCGCGAGGTCATGACGGGGGAGGCCACGCCGGCCCAGGTCGCCGGCTTCGCCGTGGCGCTGCGGGCCAAGGGGGAGGCCCCCTCCGAGGTCGCCGGCCTCGCCGCCACGATGCTGGAGCAGGCCACCCCGGTCTCGCTGCCGCTGTCCTGCGTCGACATCGTCGGCACCGGCGGCGACGGCGCGCACACGGTCAACATCAGCACGATGGCGGCGGTGGTGACGGCGGCCGCCGGGGTCCCGGTCGCCAAGCACGGCAACCGCGCGGCGTCGTCGTCCTCCGGGGCGGCCGACGTGCTCGAGGCGCTCGGCGTGGTCATCGACCTGCCCGCGGCCGGGGTCGCGCGCTGCGTCGAGGACGCCGGCATCGGCTTCTTCTTCGCGCCCGTCTTCCACCCCGGCTACCGGCACACGGCCGCCCCCCGGCGGGAGATGGGCATCGGCACCGTCTTCAACTTCCTCGGGCCGCTGACCAACCCGGCCCGGCCGGTGGCCGCGGCTATCGGCTGCGCCGACGCGCGGATGGCGCCCGTGCTGGCGGCCGTCCTCGCCGAGCGCGGCATGCGCGCGCTGGTGTTCCGGGGGGACGACGGCCTCGACGAGCTCACCACGGCCACGACGTCCTCGGTCTGGGTGGTGCGCGGCGGTGAGGTCGAGCCCGACCGCGTGGACCCCACCGCGCTCGGGCTCGAGGTGCCGCCACCGGGCGCCCTCCGGGGCGGTGACCCGGCGGCCAACGCCGAGGTGTTCCGGCGGGTGGTCCGGGGGGAGCCGGGGCCGGTGCGCGACGCCGTGCTGCTCAACGCGGCCGCGGCCCTGGCCGCCTTCGACGAGCGGCCGGCGCGGTTGCACGACGCCCTGGCCGCGGGCCTGGAGCGGGCGGCGGCCGCGGTCGACGACGGTCGGGCGGCTGCCCTGCTCGACCGCTGGGTGACCGTCAGCCGGGCGCTGCGCGGCTGAACGGGCCGGCGGCGGCGCCGCCGGGTGGCACGGGCGGGACGGGTTCCCCGCTCAGGCCCCGGACTCGAAGCCGATCGAGAAGGCGGCCTCCAGGTCGTGCCGCGAGTAGCTGCGGAAGGCGATGTGGGTGTCGGTCTCCAGGACACCCGGGACCTTGTTGATCCGCCCCGCGATGACCTCGGCCACCTGGTCGAACTCCCGCACCCGCACGACGGCGATGAGGTCGACGTCCCCGGCGACCGAGTAGACCTCGCTCACGCCCTCCAGGTCGGCGACGGCCTCGGCCACCTCGGGGATCGCGTCGGTGGCCGCGTCGATCATGACGATGGCGGTGATCACGCCGGGGATGCTAGTGGAAGGACCCTCCTGCCCCCCACGCCTCGCTCCGCTCGGCGCGGGCCCCTGCAGGAGGGCCGTTCCGGCACCTCACCGGCTCGGCGCGGGCCCCTGCATCGGAACGGCCGACCGTGGTCACCGCGCCACCGCGGGGGAGGGCGGGCCCGGTGACACCCGCTCGGGCCGGGCGCGGGTGCGCAGGGGACGGTCGTCGGCGAACGGGTCGCGCTCGGCGCGGCTCTGCTCGACGCGGTGCAGGAAGTCGTTGTAGCCGCCGGTGCCCGGCACGGGGCAGGCGAGCGTCCCGTCGACCTCCACCAGGCGGGTGCCCGGCTTCTCCATCCAGCGCAGCACCAGCTCGGTCTCGTCCACGGAGGCGGCCAGCTCGCCGTCGGGGCCCAGCGGCGTCTCGGCGGTGGCCCGCAGGCCGGCCAGGGCCGAGCGCACCGAGGACCCGCGGGCGGCGCAGCCGGCGGCGACGAGGCGGCCGCGCCGGACGACCGACAGCGCCCAGCCCTCCTCGGGCCCCGGCCGCGCCAGCACCAGCTCCGGGACGGTCGCCAGCGACTCCAGCCGCTGCCGCCGGCGCACCGCTCGGACGAGGACCGCCACCCGGTCGCGCAGCACGGCGGCGTCCTCGTAGCGCTCGTCGGCGGCCAGCCGCTCGACGCGGTCCAGCAGCGGCGTGAGCAGCGCGCGGGGGTCGGCGACCACGGCGGCCCGCAGCACCGCGGCGACGGCGGCGTACTCCTCGACCGACTGCGCCCCCGTGCAGGGCGCCCCGCAGCGGCCCATGTCCGCGAGGGCGCACGCCGTGCCGAGCACCCGCGGGGACAACCGGCCGGTGCACTGGCGCAGCGGCAGGGACTCGTGGACGGCGGCGACGGCGGCGTCGGCCGCCCGCCGGTCGGGGAACGGCCCCAGGAAGACCCCGGCGCCGGGGCGGACGCGGCGCACCACCGACAGCCTCGGGAACGGCTCCTCGGTGAGCCGCACCCACAGCGCCCGCTCCGGGAAGCGGGAGCGCCGGTTGTAGCGGGGCTTGTGCTCGGCGATCAGGCGCAGCTCCCGGACGGCGGCCTCCAGGTCGTGGGCGCAGGGGACCGCGTCGACCCGCTGGGCCAGGGCGACCATCTCGGTGATCCGGCTGCGCTGCTCGCCGGAGGTGAAGTAGCTGCGCACCCGGCTGCGCAGGTCGGTGGACGTGCCGACGTAGAGCGGCTCGTCGCGGGGCCCGCGGAAGACGTACACCCCCGGGCCGGAGGGGACGTCGTCGGCCAGGTGCCGCTTGCGCCGGCGCTCGGGGTCGACCTGACGGGTCAGCCCGGAGAGCTCCTCCAGCGAGGTGATGCCGAGCGGGCCGAGCCGCTCGAACAGCCCGTGCAGGACGTCCACGGTGGCCCGCGCGTCGTCGAGGGCCCGGTGGGTGGGTGAGGTGGTCGCCGAGAAGAAGGGCGCGAGGGTGGCGAGCTTGCAGTTGGGGACCTCGTCGCGGCTGAGCAGGCGGCGGGCCAGCACGGCCGTGTCGACCGACGCGGCGGCCGGCCACGGCACGGCGCTGGCCGCGCAGGCGGCCTTGAGGAAGCCGAGGTCGAAGGGCGCGTTGTGCGCCACCAGCACCGCGCCGCGGGCGAACTCCAGGAAGGCCGGGAGGACGGCGGCGATCCGCGGGGCGGCGGCCACCATGGTCGAGGTGATGCCGGTCAGCACGCTGATGTAGGGCGGGATCTCGCAACCGGGGTCGACGAGGGTCTGGAACTCGCCGAGCACCCGGCCGCCGCGCACCTTGACCGCGCCGATCTCGGTGATCGCGCTGTCGGTCGGCGACCCGCCGGTGGTCTCCAGGTCCACCACGACGAAGGTGACCTCCGCGAGCGGGGTGCCCAGCTCGTCGATCGTCCCCTGCTGGTAGCGCGGCCGGCCCGCGGCCGGTGTCGTCGCGGCGGCCGGACCGGCGGGGAAGAGGTGCACGGTGCGGACGCTAGGTCGGGGTGCCGACAGTCCCGGGGACGCGCGCCGGGCCGCCCGGGCGACCGCGGGGACTGTCGGTGGGTGCTCCTAGCGTGCGGCGCGCACCGACCGAGGCCACGGCGGCCTCGTCCCGGTCGGTCGAGGAGGAGGGAAGCGCCGTGCACATCGACTGCGACACCTGCACCGTCCGCGGTACCGGCTGCGCCGACTGCGTCGTGACCGTGCTGCTGGGCGCCCCACCGGGGTGGCAGGGGAGGGACCCGGTCGTCGTCCCGATGACCGCGCGCGGCGACGCGGGAGGCGCGCAGGAGCCGGTCGTGGTCCGGCCGGGTGTCGTGGTCGACTTCGACGACGTGGAGCGGCGGGCCGTGCGGGCACTGGCCGAGGGTGGCCTGGTCCCGCCGCTGCGGCACCGGCCCGCGCCGGGGGCCGGCTCCGGCGGGCGCCGGACGGGCTGAGCGCGCTGCGCGCCCGGGCCGTCCCGCCGCGCGTCGCGGCCCGCGACGGTGCCGATCCCCACAGGCCACGGGGGCCCCGTTCGTCACTCCCGCACCACGCCCGTTCGGTGTGCCGGTCCGACCGGGTGGTCGCCGCCCCTGGTGGGGTGGCCTCGGGCGGGCACCGCCGAATCGCCCGACCCGCTCGGCAGAGCGTCGAGGGCGGACCGGGGACCCACCGCAGCACCGGGGTGAGTTCTCGCGCGTCCCGGTCCGCCGGACGCACGCACCGGCCGCGCCGGTGCGCAGAGATGGGGCGCTTCTTCCCAGCCCGAACCCGTCAGCTGACCCGGTAGGCGGTCGCTGAGAAGAACGGAGAGCCGCCGACCGTGGCGTCCCGCCGCCCTGCCCCGGGGCATGCCGTCGATCCCCACCACCGCGACCCGGCCGTCGCAGCCCGCCGCACCCTGGGCCGGGTGCTCCTCGTGGCGGCCACCACCTCCCTCGCGGTCAGCCTCCTGCCGGGCACCGCCGCCGCGGACCCCGAGCAGGCGACCACCCCCGAGCAGGCGACCACCCCGAGCAGGCCGCGCAGCTCGTCGCCCGGGCCGGGCACGAGCTCGAGGTGGTCAGCGAGCAGGTCAACGAGGCCCGCGAGACGCTGGCCGGGCAGCAGGCCGCGGCCGAGGCCGCGCACGCCGCCGCCGCGACCGCCCGCCGGCAGCTCGACGGGCTCCACGGGCAGATCCGCCAGGTCGCCCGCTCGGCCTTCACCGGGCGGAACCCGACGGAGCTGGACCTGCTCATGACCAGCGGTTCGGCCGAGGACTTCGTCTCCCGGCTGGCGACCCTGGAGGCGATCGCCGGTCACACCGGCGAGGTGATCGCGCGGGTCTCGGCCTCCGCGAGGACCGCCGAGCAGGCGCAGGCCGCGGCCGACGCGGCGACGAGCGCGACCCGGCGGGCCCTCGACGAGGTCACCGCGCGCCAGGCCGAGCTCGAGGTCGACGTCGCCGACTACCGGGCGCAGTGCGACGCGCTCACCGCAGCTCAGCAGGAGATCCTCGTCGCCGCGCACCCGGGGCAGGCGGTCGCCACCCCGGCACCGGCCGTGGCCGCCGGCAGCGCGGCCCAGGCCGCCGTCGACACCGCCCTCGCCCAGGTGGGCGACCCCTACGTGTGGGGAGCCGGTGGGCCCGACGCCTTCGACTGCTCCGCGCTGATCCAGTACGCCTACGCCGCGGCCGGGATCACGCTGCCGCACTCCAGCCGGATGCAGTCGACGACGGGCACCGCGGTCTCCCGCGCCGACCTCCGGCCGGGCGACCTGATCTTCTACCGCAGCCCGGTCAGCCACGTGTCGATGTACGTCGGCAACGGTCAGATGGTCCACGCCTCGACCTCCGGCCAGCCGGTCAAGGTCGTCGCGGTCGACTCCACGGGCAGGATCACCGCGATGCGCCGCATCGCCTGACAGTGAGGATGTGAGGGGACGGGGTCACCCCTGGTGGTCTGACTCTCCGCCTGACCGACGCCTTGCTGTCCTGCTGTGGGATGTGTCGGCCGTGTGGGGGTGGCCCCGTCCTTGCACGT
>NZ_JBJGYK010000070.1:0-11573 GCF_054049955.1 Geodermatophilus sp. SYSU D00758 | reverse complement strand
GGCGGGGCCGTGGTGGCCGGTGGCGGGGCCGTGGTGGCCGGTGGCGGGGCCGTGGTGGCCGGTGGCGGGGCCGTGGTGGCCGGTGGCGGGGCCGTGGTGGCCGGTGGCGGGGCCGTGGTGGCCGGTGCCGTGGTCGTCCCGGGTGTGGTCGTCCCGGGTGCGGTCGTCCCCGGCAGCGTCGTAGTGCCGGGGCTCGTGGTGCCGGGGCTCGTGGTGCCGGGGTTCGTGGTGCCGGGGTTCGTGGTGCCGGAGCCCGCCGTGCCCGCGGCCGTGGTGGTCGACGGGGCTGCGCTGGTCGACGGGGCCGCGGCGGTCGTGCCCGGTACGGCCAGCGGCTGGCGGGCCGCGGACGCCCCGCCGGCCGGGGTGCCGCCGGCGACGACGGCGGCCGGGGAGCCGGCGACCGGCGGCGCCAGTAGGCCACCGCCACCGCCACCGCCACCGCCACCGCCACCGCCACCGCCGTCGGTGCCGTCGTCCTCCGGGTCCTCGGGCAGCGCGTCGCCGACCTCGCCGCCGGGGGCCTCGTCGAGGGCCGGCGCGGCGTCGGACTCCCGGGTGTCCAGCGACGCGGCGCGGCCGCTGGCCTCGGTCTCCCCGACGCCCTCGCGCAGCACCGAGGCGAGGACGCCCATGCCGACCAGCACCGCGAGCGCCACCGCCGCGGTGGCCGCGCGCTCGGCCCAGGCCGGCACGCCCCGGCGACGACGGTGCGACGCCGGGACGCGCGACCGCGGCACGGCCGCGGCGGGGACGGTCGACCGCGCCCCGGCCGGAGCCGGGACGGCGGCCGCGGCGGCACCCCCGGCCGGCCGGCGGCCCGCCGACGCCCGCAGCCGTCCCGCCGTCCCGGGGCGGAGCAGGACGCAGGCCAGGACCCCGGCCGCGAGGACCGTGGCGCCCACCAGCATCGCGATCGCCTGGCCCGCGGCGAAGGCGTCCCGTGCCCCCTCGGCGACCGCGGCCCCGCGGACCCCGAGCCCGCCGGCCGCCTCGACCGCCGGGGTGATCCCGGCCTGCACCTCCGCGGCCGCGTCGGCGGGCAGGCCGCGGACGACGCCGGCGACCTCCCCCGCGTAGCCCGTCAGCAGGGCCCCGGCCGCCACCACCCCGCCGAGCGCCGCCCCCACCTGCCGGCTGACGGCGGTGACCGCGGCCGCCCGCGGGCGCGCGTCGGCCGGCAGGTCGTCGGTGACCAGCGCGGCGCCCGGGCCGAGCGCGAGGCCGCAGCCGGCCCCGCAGACGGCCAGCGCGGCCCCGACCTGCCACAGCGGCGTCCCGGCGCCGGCGAGGAGGGCCAGCAGCACGAGCCCGGTACCCAGCACCGCCAGGCCGCCGGCCGCGGCCGCCCGGGCGCCCACCTGCCACACCAGCGCCGGCGCGAGCGGCGCCGCGAGTGCGAACCCCAGCGCGATCGGGGTCAGCCACAGCGCGGCCGCCAGCGGCCCGAGCTCCTGGACGTGCACCAGCCACTGGGGGAGGAGGAAGAGCAGGCCGGAGACGGCCAGGAACAGCAGCAGGACCACCAGGCTCCCGGTGGCCGCCCCGCGGGACCGCAGGAGCCGGAGGTCCAGCAGGGGGGCGCGGCTGCGCAGCTGCCGGCGCACGAAGGTGATCAGCAGACCCGCGGCGGCGGCCCGCGCGGCGATCGTGGCCGGGTCGATCCAGCCGCGCGTCGGGGACTCGACGACCCCGAACGCCAGCGCCCCCAGCCCGAGCAGCAGGAGCAGGGCGCCGACCGGGTCGACGGGGAGGTCCGGGTCGCGCGCCGGCGGGACGACGAGCGCGCACAGCCCCAGGACGACGGCGGCCGCCGCGCCGAGGGCGGCAGGCACGCTGCCCCACCACGAGAACTCGAGCAGCACGCCGGCGAGCAGCAGCCCGAGCAGCGCGCCGGCGCCCGTGACCGCCAGCCACAGGCCGATCACGCGCGGGCGGCGTTGCCGGGGGGCGGCGTCCAGCAGCACCGCCAGCGTCACCGGGAGCACCACGGCGGCACCGACCCCGGTCAGGGCGCGCAGGGCCACGAGCTGCCAGGCCTGGTCCACCAGGGCGGTGGCGATGCTCGCGACGGCGACGAGGCCGAGCCCCGCCAGCAGCGCCTCGCGGCGGCCGAACCGGTCGGCGGCGACCCCCAGGGGGAGCAGCAGGCCGGCGACGACCAGGGGGTGGGCGACGACCACCCAGGTGAGGGCCGTCTGGCCCGCCCCGGTGGCGGCGGCCAGCTCCGGCAGTGCCAGGGCCAGCGACGACCCGACGCCGACCACCAGCGCCGCCGCCGTGCACATGACCGCCAGCAGGGTGCCGCGCCCTCCGATGGCCGTGGGAGTTCCCCGCATCAAACCCCTCCAGCCGCGCCCCGTCGGGCGCCCGGCGCCGAGCGCCCGGCGCCGGTCGCGCGCCAGCATGGTCCGCCCCCGTCGGGCGGCGCAACCTCCCCGGTCCTGCCGCTGCCGGCGGGGCCCACCGGGTTGTGGGCCCCGGCCGCGGCGCGCGAGCATCGCACCGGCAGCGGCGCGAGGAGGCGGCGATGACGGCGCACGGGACACCCGGTGACGGGACGACCGGGGGCGACCTCGGCTACGACACGGTGCACGAGGTGGCGGCGCAGGAGGGGCCGGCGCACCGGGAGAGGGCGCACCCGCCGGCCGGGCCCGGCCGCGGGCCCGTGCCGCCGCGGCCGGAGGACGTCGGCGGGGACCTCTCCTACGACGAGAGCCACGACTTCCGCCGGTGACCGCGCGGACCCCTGGCGGGAGCGGCGGCGGACCGGAGGGCCGGCGCCCGGTCACCGGGTACGCCGAGTACCTCGACCTGCCCCAGCTGCTCGGCGCCCAGCACCCGCGCAGCTCGCCGGTCCACCACGACGAGCTGCTGTTCATCGTCCAGCACCAGACCAGCGAGCTGTGGTTCAAGCTGGTGCTGCACGAGCTCACCGCCGCCTGCCGGTACCTGCGCGGGGACGAGCTGGCGCCGGCGCTCAAGTGCCTGGCGCGGGTGAAGAACGTGCAGCGCACCCTCATCGAGCAGTGGTCGGTGCTGGCCACGCTCACCCCGCGCGAGTACGCGCAGTTCCGCGGCGCGCTGGGCACCGCCTCGGGGTTCCAGTCACACCAGTACCGGGCGGTGGAGTTCGTCCTGGGCAACAAGGACGCCGGGCTGCTCCCGGTCTTCGCCGCCGACCCCGCCGCGCACGACCTGCTGGCCGGCCTGCTGGAGGCGCCCACCCTCTACGACGAGTTCCTGCGGCTGATGGCTCGGCAGGGCGTCGCCGTCCCCGCCGAGGTGCTCGACCGGGACGTGCGGGAGACGTGGACCTACCGCCCGGAGCTGGTGCCGCTGTTCCGCGCCGTGTACGAGGACCCCGCCGCCCCCTGGGGCTTCTACGAGGCCTGCGAGAGCCTGGTCGACATCGAGGACAACCTGCAGATGTGGCGGTTCCGCCACCTGCGCACGGTGCAGCGCACCATCGGGGACAAGCGCGGGACCGGCGGGTCGGCCGGGGTGGCGTTCCTGCGCCGGGCGCTCGACGTCACCTTCTTCCCCGAGCTCTACGCCGTCCGCACCGTCATCGGCACCTGAGCCGCGGCTCCCCGCCGGGGAGCCGCGGCCCGGGGCCTCAGAGCCAGCCGCGCCGCGCGCCGAGCTGGCGGACGACCTCGTCGAGCCGGGCGGCCACGGCGTGCACGTCGGTGTCGGAGTGGGCCAGGCGCAGCCGGCCGCTGACGTCGCGGCCCTCCGTGAGCAGGCCGCCGCGCCGGTCGACCTCCAGCACCACCTCGACCCCCTGCGGGTCGGCCAGGAAGGTCACCTCCACCTCGTTGACCCGGCCGCGCAGCGACATCGGCGGGGCGAACTCGACCTCCTGGTAGAAGGGCAGCGAGCTGCCGGGCAGGTGGCCCTTCTCCACGTCGGCGCCGCGGAAGGAGAACCCGAGGCCGTCGAGGGCCTGCAGCACGGTGCGCTGCACCGGCAGCGGGGTGACGGTCACCGGGTCCAGGTCACCGGGGTCGACGGCGCCGCGGATGTCCACCCGCGTGCGCAGCCCGACCCGCATGCCGCGCAGCGTCCAGCCGTCGATGCTGGTGATCGGGCACTGCCACGGGACGGCGAGACCGAACGGGATGGCGTGCCGGGTGCCCGGCTCGATCCGGCCCGCGCCGGCGACTGTGGCCGTGCCGAAGGCGACGTTCTCCTTCCAGGAGTTGTCCCCGCGCTCGACCTCGACGGTGGCCTCGAGGGCCACGCGGATCTCGGTGATCTCCTGGGCGACGTCGCCGCCGGTGAGGTGGACGGTGCCGGTGACGGTGCCGCCCGGGGTGGTGGTGGGGGTGTCGAGGACGGCGTCGACCGACGCGTTGCCGGCGCCGAGCTTGGCCATGAGGTCGCGGAAGCCCACGGGGGTGCTCCTCCAGGAGTGGGGTCGGGTGTGCCGCGGCATGATGCCCGCCGACCGGGCGCGGCGGAACCTCCGGGCGCGCCGTCCAGCGGGGTCCGTTGACGTGACGTGGGTCACTGACTACGGTGGCGCCGTCCCGAACGACCCCGCGGCCGGGAGCCGCGGCCGTCCGGCGCTGGGGCGAGCCCGCTCGACGACGACGAGCCGCCGCCGGCCTCCCCGCGGGGCCGGCAGGCTGCCGGGTGCCGCCGGTGGACCGGGCCGCACCCGGCAGGAGAGGCGACCCGATGACCGCGAGCCCGGCGGTGTCCCCGGCCGACGACCACCGCGCCCCGTCGGCGCGTCCCGTGGCCCGGCCCCTCCCGGCCGCGGTGGCGGCTCCCTCCGCGCCGCCGCGCAGCCCGGCGGTCACCGCCGGCCGGCCCGTCCCCGCCGGCATGTTCACCGCGATCTGCGCCGAGCTCGGCTACGACCCCTACGCCGTGCTGTCGGTCCGGCTCAACGCGCGGGAGGTCGTCGTCACCCGCTCCGACGAGCACGGCGGCCTGGGCACGGTGACCCACCCGGTCGAGCCGTAGCGGCCGACCGGCGGGGTCAGCGCTCAGGCGGGTGCCGCACGGTCAGCACGACCCCGTCGGCTAGCCGGTAGGGCCGGGTGTCCACCAGGCCGCCGACCACCCGCCGCAGCCGCGAGACCTCGGCGCGGGCGCTCACCCGGTGCGCGTCGTCCCCGAACAGGGCCGTGCTCAGCCCGGCGGCGCTCACCCCGGCCCGCCCCGCGCGGTGCAGCAGCACCAGCAGCTCGGCGTGCCGGCGGGTCAGCGGCGTCCGCCACGGCTCGCCGTCCCCCGGGTGCAGCCGCAGCACCGGCGCAGCGGTGAGGTCCAGCTCGGCGCGCAGGTCGGTGGCCCGGGCCGGTGGTCGGACCAGCCAGCCCTCGCCGAGCCGTTCCGGGGTGCACAGCCCGAGCCCGGGCACGGCGATGAGCCGGTCGGCCCGCGGGACCTCGAGCCGGTCCCGGACGGCGATGCCCGCCTGGTGGGCCACCCAGCCGTCGTCGTCGACGAGCAGCACCGGGCCGCGGACGGTGGCCAGCACGCCCTGCGCGGACCGGCGCACCCGCTCCAGGTGCTGCTGGTGGTGCCGCCACAGCCGGGACTCGGCCAGCCGCACCGCCGTCTCGACCAGCGCGCCGATCACCGGGTGCAGGGTGAGGGCCGGGCCGCTGACGTCGACCACGCCGAGCAGCTCCCCGGTCGCCGGAGAGTGGATCGGCGCGGCCACGCAGTACCAGGGGTGCTGGGCCTGCTCGAAGTGCTCGGCGGAGAACAGCTGCACCGGCGCCGCCTCGGCCAGCGCCGTCCCGATCGCGTTGGTGCCGACGACGCCCTCCGTCCACACCGCGCCGGGGGTGAAGCCGAGGGTGTCGGCGCGCAGCTGCACGGCCGCCGAGCCCTCGCGCCACAGGATGACCCCGTCGGCGTCGGTCACCACGACGAGGAAGGAGGAGGCCTCCGCCGCGCTGACCAGGACCTGCCGCAGCTCGTCGACCACCAGCGACAGGGCCGAGCGGGCCCGCCGCGCCTCCAGCTCGGCCAGCGGCAGCGGCCGGCGGGTGTTGGGCCGGGACGGGTCCAGGCCGAGGCCGAGCACCCGGGACCAGGAGCGGGCGACCACGTCCCGCGGCTGCGCCGGCGGGCGGCCGCCGGCGATGACCGCGTCGTGCACGCGCACCAGCACCCGGGCGTGCTGCGACAGGTCCGTGCCCGGGGTGATCGCCGAGAAGCCGGGCACGCGCACCTCCAGGTCGGCACCGCGGATGCAACCGGCTGCAACCCTCCCGCGCCGGCCCCGCGTGCGGTGTGCTTCCCATCACAGCACGCCCCGACCCCGCCCGGGAGGAGACGCGATGACGCAGACCCTGGACGCGCCACCCACCACCGCCGAGCAGCGCGCGCAGACCTGGCTGACCGGCTTCGAGGACGCCCTTCGGGCCCGCGACGTCGGCCGCGCCGCCGGCATGTTCGCGGCCACCAGCTTCTGGCGCGACCTCGTCTCCTTCACCTGGAACATCACGACCGTCGAGGGCCGCGAGGGCGTCACCGACCTGCTCGAGGGGACGCTGGAGAACACCGACCCGTCGTCCTTCGCGCTGGAGGAGCCGCCCGAGGAGGCCGACGGGGTCACCACCGCGTGGTTCACCTTCGAGACCGGCGTCGGCCGCGGCCGCGGCCTGGCCCGGCTGGTCGAGGAGGACGGCGAGACCCGCGCCTGGACCCTGCTCACCACGCTGCACGAGCTCGCCGGCCACGAGGAGCCCCGCGGGCCGCGGCGACCGATGGGTGCCGAGCACGGCGCGAACCGGGAACGGCTCACGTGGGCCGAGCGCCGGGAGCGGGAGGAGGCCGAGCTCGGTGTCACCGTCCAGCCGTACGTGCTCGTCGTCGGCGGCGGCCAGGGCGGCATCGCCCTCGGCGCGCGGCTGCGGCAGATGGGTGTCCCCGCCCTGGTGGTCGACAAGCACCCGCGCCCCGGCGACCAGTGGCGCGGCCGGTACAAGTCGCTGTGCCTGCACGACCCGGTCTGGTACGACCACCTGCCGTACCTGAAGTTCCCGGACAACTGGCCGGTGTTCTCACCGAAGGACAAGATCGCCGACTGGCTGGAGTCCTACGTCCGGGTGATGGAGATCCCGTACTGGGGCAGCACCGAGGCAAGGCGGGCGACGTACTCGGCCGAGACCGGGGAGTGGACCGTCGAGGTCGAGCGCGACGGCGCGCCGCTGACCCTGCGCCCGAAGCACCTGGTGCTGGCCACCGGCATGAGCGGCAAGCCCAACGTCCCCGTCCTGCCGGGGCAGGACGTCTTCCGCGGCGACCAGCACCACTCCTCGGCGCACCCGGGCCCGGACACCTACGCCGGGAAGCGGTGCGTGGTGATCGGCAGCAACAACTCGGCCTTCGACATCTGCGGCGCGCTCTGGGAGGCCGGCGCCGACGTGACGATGGTGCAGCGCACCTCGACGCACATCGTCAAGAGCGACAGCCTCATGGAGATCGGCCTCGGCGCGCTCTACAGCGAGGAGGCCGTGGCCAACGGGGTCACCACCGAGAAGGCCGACCTCGTCTTCGCCTCGATCCCGTACCGGATCATGCACGAGTTCCAGATCCCGCTGTACGAGCAGATGAAGGAACGCGACGCCGACTTCTACCGCCGGATGGAGGCCGCGGGCTTCTGGCTCGACTGGGGTGACGACGGCTCGGGGCTGTTCATGAAGTACCTGCGCCGCGGCTCCGGCTACTACATCGACGTGGGCGCCGCCGACCTGGTGGCCGACGGCGAGGTGAAGCTGGTGCACGGCCAGGTCGACCACCTCACCGAGGACGCCGTCGTCCTCGAGGACGGCACGACCCTGCCGGCCGACCTGGTCGTCTACGCCACCGGATACGGGTCGATGAACGGCTGGGCCGCCGACCTCATCAGCCAGGAGGTCGCCGACCGGGTCGGGAAGGTGTGGGGCCTCGGCTCGGACACCACCAAGGACCCCGGACCGTGGGAGGGCGAGCAGCGGAACATGTGGAAGCCCACCCAGCAGGAGGGGCTGTGGTTCCACGGCGGCAACCTGCACCAGTCGCGGCACTACTCGCTCTACCTCGCGCTGCAGCTCAAGGCCCGCCACGAGGGGATCCCGACCCCCGTGCACCGGCTGCAGGAGGTGCACCACCTCTCCTGACCGCCCGGCCGGGGCGGCGAGGTCCTCGCCGCCCCGGCCGCGGCCCGTCCCGGCGGGCGCCCGACCTGCGGTTCTGGTACGCAGGACCGGAACCGGGGCGGGCGTCGCCCCAGGGGGACCGCACGACGAGGTCGACGCCGCGCCCTCCGACGCGTACGGAGAGGCCCCATGGACCGTCGTCGGGCGGCGCTGCTGCTCAGTCCCCTGCTCGTCCTGACCGCCTGCGGGGGCTCGGGAGGGGAGGGCGCCGGGCAGGACGCCGCGGCGACCGCCTCCGCCACCCCGACCGGGCCGCCCCCGGAGGTCGAGTGGGGCGCCTGCGGGTTCCAGGTGCCCGCCGGGGTGCAGGTGGACTGCGGGACGCTCCCCGTCCCCGCCGACCGCGCCGACCGCGGGGCCGGCACCGTCGAGCTGGCCTTCGGCGTGGTCCGCACCCCGGACCCGGACCCGGCCGCGACCCCGGTCGTCTACCTCTCGGGCGGGCCGGGCCAGAGCACCCTCGAGCTGGTGCCGCAGGCCTACGGGCAGCTGTACGAGCCGCTGGCCCGGGGCCGCGACCTGGTGCTGCTCGACCAGCGCGGCACCGGCCTCTCGCAGCCGTCCCTGGCCTGCGAGGAGTACGGCTCCTGGGTCCGCGAGTCCCTGGGGGCCGGCCTGTCGCCGGAGGAGCTGCGCACCCAGGCGCTGGACTCCCTGGCGCAGTGCCGGGCGCGGCTGGTCGAGGAGGAGGGGATCGACCTCGACGACTACGACAGCATCGCCTCGGCCGCCGACGTCGACGACCTCCGCCGGGCCCTGGGCCACGAGCAGTGGGACCTCTACGGCATCTCCTACGGCACCCGGCTGGCGCAGACGGTCCTGCGCGAGCACCCCGAGGGCGTGCGGTCGGCGGTCCTCGACGCGGCCTACCCGGTCGACGCCGACCTCTACGAGGAGACCCCGGGCAACGCCGTCCGGGCCATGGAGGCGCTGTTCGAGGCGTGCGCGGCCGACCCCGCGTGCGCCGAGCGATACCCCGACCTCGGCGGCACCGTCCGCGACCTCGTGGCCGAGCTCGACGCCGAGCCGGCGCCCCTCGCCGTCCTCGACCCCACCACCGGACGGCGGGTGCAGGACGAGCTCAGCGGCGCCGCCCTCGCCGGCTTCCTGTTCCAGAGCCTCTACTCGACCGAGCTGGTCGACCACCTGCCCGAGATCCTCGCGGCCGCCGACGAGGGCCGCTTCGACACGATCGGGCTGCTCCTGGGCGCCCTCTCCCAGCAGCTGGACCTGGTGGCCGTCGGCCAACAGCTGGCGATCCAGTGCGAGGAGGAGGTCGCCTTCAGCTCCCGCGAGGAGGTCGCCGAGGCGGTGGCCGGGCACCCGCTGGTCGAGGGCTTCCTGGACGGCGCGGTGACCCTCGGGCCCGCCGTCTTCGAGGTCTGCGAGGCCTGGGACGCCGGCCGGCCCGACCCGGCGGCGGACGAGGCCGTCACCAGCGACGTCCCCGTGCTCGTGTTCGCCGGCGAGCTCGACCCCATCACCCCGCCGCGCTGGGGCGAGGACGTCGTGGCGGGCCTCTCCGACGCGCGGCTCGTGCTGTTCCCGCACACCGGGCACGGTTCCCTGCCGTCCCACGACTGCGCCGTCGGCATCGCCACCGAGTTCCTCGACGACCCGGGCGCGGAGCCGGACACCGGCTGCGTCGACGAGGTGCCGCCGCCGACCTTCACCGCGGACGGCGTGGACGTGACGATGACGTCCTTCGACAGCGAGGAGCTCGGCCTGGCCGGCGTGCGGCCGGAGGGCTGGACGGAGCTCCTGCCCGGCGTCCACCAGGAGTCGGCGCTGGTCTCGCTGGTGCAGCGGGTGGTCCCGGGGGCCACCGCGGAGCAGCTGCTGCAGCAGCTCGCCGCGCAGCTGGGCACCGGGCAGCCGCCGCAGGCGGTCGAGCAGCTGGAGACCGGGGCCCTGGCGTGGGACCTGTACCGCATCGACGACCTCGGGCAGCGGGTCGAGCTCGCGCTGGCCGACAGCCCGCGGGGGCTGGTGCTGGTCCAGCTGACGACGACGCCGGAGCGCGGGGACGTCCACCGCGAGCAGGTCTTCCTCCCCGCGGTCGAGGCGCTGACCCCGGCGCCCTGAGGCGGGCAGGCCGGCCGGGGCCGCACCGCCGGGCGGGGCCGCGCTGCCGGGCGGGGCCGCGGGGCGTTGCCGCGGGTGGCCGGCGTCACTAGCGTCCGGGCACCGCGGGGGCCGCCGACCGCCAGGAGGAACCGTGACCACGACGTCCGAACCCGCCGCAGCCCCCGCGCCGCCCACCGCCGGGCCGCGGCTGCCCGGCCGCCTCGGGGACCCCGCCGCCGAGTACCGCACCGACCCCCGCGCCGCGCGCCCGCTGCGGGAGGCCCTCGCCCGGGTCGGCCTCGACGCCGCGGCGACGGCCCCGCCGCTGACGAGGGAGGCGCCGCTCGAGGCCCGGCTGGAGTTCATCCGCGGGGCGCACGACGCATTCGAGGGTCTCTACGCCGCGCTGACGGCGGAGCAGCCACCCCGCGCCGACGTCGTCCGCACCCGGACCGCGGCCCCGGGGCGGGGCGGGCACGACATCCCGCTGCACGTCTTCCGCCCGGCCGACGCCGACCCCGGGCGGGCGCTGCCCGGGCTGGTCTACGTGCACGGAGGGGGCATGACGATCCTGGACTGCACCAACCGCGTGCACACCCGCTGGTGCGAGGACCTCGCCGCGCAGGGCCTCACCGTGGTGGCGGTCGAGTTCCGCAACGCCGGGGGGCCGGCCGGGCACTTCCCGTTCCCGGCGGGCCTGGAGGACTGCTGCGACGCCGTCGACTGGATGGCCGGGCACCGCGACGAGCTGGGGATGTCCTCGGTGGTCCTGCAGGGCGAGTCCGGCGGGGCCAACCTGGCGCTCGCCACGACGCTGGCGGCCAAGCGCGCCGGCACCCTCGGGGCGATCGCGGGGGTGTACGCGGCCGTCCCGTACATCTCCGGCGGCTACGGCTGGTCCCGCGAGGAGAAGCTGGCCGAGCTGCCCTCGCTGGTGGAGAACGAGGGCTGGTTCCTCCACACCGCGATGATGGACCTGCTGGTCAGCGGCTACGACCCCGACGACGCGCACCGGCGGGACCCGCTGGCCTGGCCGTACTTCGCGACGGAGGAGGACCTCATCGGGATGCCGCCGCACGTCGTCACGGTCAACGAGCTGGACCCGCTGCGCGACGAGGGCATCGCCTACTACCGCAGGCTCCAGACGGCCGGCGTCCCCGCGACCGGGCGGGTCAACCTGGGGCTGACGCACGGCGCCGAGCTGGTCTTCAAGGAGGCCGTGGGGGACGTGTACGACGCGACGGTCTCCGACATCGCGCGGTTCACCCGGGCGGTGTCGAGCGGCTGAAGCCCGGTCCGGCGGCACGACGCGGCCCGGCACCCGTGACGGGTGCC
>NZ_JBJGYK010000069.1:0-12124 GCF_054049955.1 Geodermatophilus sp. SYSU D00758 | reverse complement strand
GCGCCCCCGCCTCCCCCCGCGGCAGAGCGCCGCGCGCGCGCGCCACCCCGGCGCCCCCCCCCCCCCCCCCCCCCCCCCCCCCCCCCCCCCCCCCCCCCCCCCCCCCGGGGACAGCGACGCGCTGGAGAACCTCGCGCGGGTGGGGCTGATCGCCTACGGCGTGGTGCACCTGCTCATCGCCTGGCTGGCCCTCCAGCTGGCCTGGGGCGGTGGCAGCCAGGAGCAGGCCGACCAGGCCGGCGCGCTGGCCGTGCTCGCCGAGCAGCCGCTGGGCACCCCCCTGCTGTGGGTGCTGGGCATCGGCCTGGTCGCGCTGGCCGCCTGGCAGCTCGCCGAGGTGCTGCGCTGGCGCGGCGCGCTGTCCGCCTCGGGGGAGCAGCGGAAGAAGGCCGTCGGCAAGGTCGTCAAGTCGGTCGGCAAGGCCGTGGTCTACGCCGCCCTGGCCGTCACCGCCCTGCGCGCCGCCACCGGGGGCGGGTCCTCCGGCTCGTCGCAGCAACAGCAGCAGCAGGTGTCGGGCGTGTTCGGCTGGCCGGGCGGGCGGTGGCTGGTGGCCGTCGCCGGCCTGGTCGTCATCGGCGTCGGCGTCTACCACGTGGTCAAGGGCCTGACGAAGAAGTTCCTCGAGGGCGTCGACATGGCCGGCGCCTCACCGGGCACGCAGCGGACGGTGACCCGCCTGGGTCAGGTCGGCTACCCCGCCAAGGGGGTGGCGCTGGCCGTGCTGGGCGGCCTGTTCGTCTGGGCCGCGATCACCTTCGACCCGGCCAAGGCCTCCGGCCTGGGCGGGGTCATGCGCACCCTGCTGGACGTTCCGTTCGGCCAGGTCCTGCTGACCGTCGTCGCCCTGGGGATCGCCGCCTTCGGCGCCTTCTCCCTCGCTCGGGCCCGCTACCCCGAGCGGACCTGACCCTGACGGCCACCCCCGTGCGGGCCGCCCGGCCGCTGCTCGACCGCCTGCACCGGGCGGTCGCGCACGCCCGCGAGGTCACCGACCACCCGGTGCTCGAGCACGTCGCGCGGGCCGGGCTGGTCGCCTACGGCCTCATGCACTTCCTCATCGCCTACCTGGCGCTGCAGCTGGCCTGGGGCGTGCCCGCCGCCGACGCCGACCAGACCGGGGCCATGCAGGCGCTGCACGGCGCCCCCGCCGGCCCGGTCCTGCTGTGGGCCGTCGGCCTGGGCATGCTCGCCCTGGCCGTGTGGCAGGCCGGCGAGGTGCTGCTCTGGTGGCGCGGCCTGCTCGACGCCGGCCACCGCGCGCACACCGCCTTCGTCTGCGCCAAGTGCCTGGCCAAGGCGGCCGTGTACGCCGTGCTCGGGGGCACCGCGCTGCTGTTCGCCGTGGGCGTCACCTACCAGGCCGACGAGCGCCTGCAGCACCTCACCGACGAGACCCTGGAGGTCCCCGGCGGCGGCGCGATGGTGGGTGCGGTCGCCGTCGCGGTGGTGGGTGTCGGGGTGTACACGCTGGCCCGCGGCCTCACCGGTGGCTTCATGCGCGACATCGACCTGCCCGCCGCGCCCGACCGCTGGGAGCCGCTGATCGAGGTCATCGGGCGGGTCGGCTACGTCGCCAAGGGCGTCGCGTTCGGCCTCGTCGGGGTGCTGCTGTTCCAGGCGGCGGTCACCGAGGACGTGTCGACGGCGACCGGCCTGGACGGCGCCCTGACCACCATCGGCTCGGCCGGCGCCGGGCAGTGGCTGCTGTCGGCGGTCGCGGCCGGGTTCGCCGCGTACGGGGTCTACGCCCTGGCCCGCGCCCGCTACCCCGACCGGGACCCCTCCTCGTGAACCGGCGGACCCGCGGCAGCCGCTGGGAGGCGGTCCGCGCCACGGTCACCGGGTCGCTGTGGCCGATCCCCACCATGGCCGTCACGGCCGCGGTGGGCCTCGGCATCGGACTCACCGAGCTGGACCAGGCCCTGGCCTACGGGGACAACCCGGTGACGTTCGTGTTCACCGGCGGCCCGTCGGCGGCGCGGACGGTCCTGTCGGCGATCGCCTCGTCGCTGATATCGGTCACCACGCTGCTGTTCTCGCTGACCATCGTCACCCTGCAGCTGGCCAGCAGCCAGTACTCCCCCCGGCTGCTGCAGACCTTCGTCCGCGACCGCGTCGTGCAGGTGTGCCTGGGCGTGCTGCTCGGCACCTTCGTCTACGCCCTCGCGGTGCTGCGCACCGTGCGCTCGGCCGACGAGGCGCAGGGCCTGTCGTTCGTCCCCCGCATCTCGGTCACCGTCGCCTTCGTCCTCGCGCTGGCCTCGGTGGCCGCCCTGGTGGTCTTCCTCAGCCACCAGACCCGGCAGCTGCGGGTCGAGACGATGATGCGCGACGTGCACACCGAGGCCTCGCCCACGGTGCGGCGCATCGACGGCGAGCTCGCCGAGGACGACCAGCCCGACGAGGACCTCCCGCCGGTGCCGCCGCGCGCCCGCCCGGTCTGCGCGCGGGACAGCGGCTTCTACGTGCAGCTGGCCGAGGCCCCGTTGCTGGAGGCGCTGGCCGACAGCGGCGCCTCGCTGCAGCTGGCGGTGCGCCCCGGCGACCCGGTGATCGAGGGGACGCCGGTGGGCTGGGCGTGGACCGACGCCCCGGGCACCGAGGTGCCCGTCGAGGACGTCGAGGCCGCCCTGCGGCGCCACCTCACCCTCGAGTACGAGCGCTACGACCTCGGCGACCCCAGCTACGGGTTGCGCAAGCTGGTCGACATCGCGGCGCGGGCGCTGTCCCCCGGCATCAACGACCCGACGACCGCGGTGCACGCGCTGTCGCACGTCTCCGCCCTGCTCGGGCAGGCCACCGCCCGCGACACCCGGAACCGCCGGGTCAGCGACGAGTCGGGCCGGGAGCGGCTGCAGGTCGCCTCGTGGGACTTCGAGGCGCTGCTGGACCTCGCCGTCACCCAGCCCCGGCTGTACGGCAGCGAGGACCCCACCGTCGTCGTCCGGCTCTTCTCGCTGCTGGCCGAGGTGGCCTGGCGGACGCGGACCCCGCGGCAGCGCGCCGCCGTGCTCGCCCAGCGCGACGCCCTCGTCGGGCGGTGCGAGCCCGACCCGCCGACCGGCCGCACCGCCGAGGACGTGCGGCGGTGGGCCGGCGCGGTGGACGCGGCCCTGGCCGGCCGGTGGGAGCCCCTGCTGGGGCACTGACCGGCGGCCGAGCGGAGTGGGACGGCGCGGGGAACGCGTCCCTCCCACTCCGCTTCCTCTTCAGCCCCGCGGGCCGCCGGCGACGTAGAGGACCTGCCCGGAGACGAACCCGGCCCCCTCGCTCACCAGGAACGAGACGGTGTGCGCGATGTCCTCGGGCTGCCCGGCGCGGGCCACCGGTATCCCCGCCGCGCGCTCGGCGACGTACTCGTCCCAGTCCCGGCCCAGCCGCGCGGCGGTGGCCCGGGTCATGTCGGTGACGACGAAGCCCGGCGCCACGGCGTTGGCGGTGACCCCGTACTTGCCGAGCTCGACGGCGAGGGTCTTGGTGAACCCCTGCAGCCCGGCCTTCGCCGTGGCGTAGTTGGCCTGGCCGCGGTTGCCGAGCGCCGAGGTGCTCGACAGGTTCACCACGCGGCCCCAGCCCGCCTCGACCATGTGCGCCTGCACGGCGCGGGTCATGAGGAACGACCCGCGCAGGTGCACGTGCATGACCACGTCCCAGTCGGCGTCGGTCATCTTGAACAGCAGGTTGTCCCGGGTCACGCCGGCGTTGTTGACCAGCACGAGCGGCGGCCCGAGCTCGGCGGCGACCCGCTCGACCGCGGCGCTCACCTGGTCGGCGTCACCGACGTCCGCGCCCACGCCGACCGCCCGGCCCCCGGCGGCCCGGATCCGCGCCACCGTGTCGGCGGTGTCCTCCTCGCGCAGGTCGAGCACCGCGACCGCGAGGCCGTCGGCGGCCAGCCGCCGGGCGGTGGCCGCGCCGATGCCGCGGGCGGCACCGGTGACGACGGCGACGCGCTGCGGGCCCCCGGCGACGGCCTCGCTCACGCGCCCACCCGCTCGAACAGCGCGGCCAGGCCCTGCCCGCCGCCGATGCACATCGTCTCCAGCCCGTAGCGGGCGTCGCGGCGGACCATCTCGCGGGCCAGGGTGGCCAGGATGCGCCCGCCGGTGGCCCCCACCGGGTGGCCGAGGGAGATGCCCGAGCCGTTGACGTTCATCCGGTCGAAGTCGCCGGGCGTGAAACCCCACTCCCGGGTCACCGCGAGGACCTGGGAGGCGAAGGCCTCGTTGAGCTCGATGAGGTCGACGTCCTTGAGCGCGACCCCGGCCTGGTCGAGGGCCTTGGCCGTGGCCGGTACCGGGCCGATGCCCATGGTGCGCGGCGGCACGCCGCCGATGCCCCAGGACACCAGCCGCACCAGCGGGCGCAGCCCCAGCTCGGCGGCCTTGTCGGGGTGCGTGACGACGCAGACGGCGGCGCCGTCGTTCTGCCCGGAGGCGTTGCCCGCGGTGACGGTGGCCTCCGCGTCGTCCTTGCCCATGATCGGCCGGAGCCGGGCGAGGGTCTCCACCGTCGAGTCGGGGCGGATGTGCTCGTCGCGGTCGACGACCGTCTCGCCCTTCCGGGACCGCACGGTCACCGGCACGATCTCGTCGGCGAAGCGGCCCTCGTCGGTGGCCGCGGCGGCCCGCTGGTGGCTGCGGACGGCGTACTCGTCCTGCTCCTCGCGCGGGATGCGGTACTCGCGGCGCAGGTTCTCGGCGGTCTCGAGCATCCCGCCCGGGACCGGGTGGTGCTGCCCGCCGGCGGTGACCCGGCCGCGGGCCAGGCCGTCCTGCAGCAGCACGCCGGGGCCGGCCTTGACCCCCCAGCGCACGGCCTGCGTGTAGAACGGCGCGTTGCTCATCGACTCCGCGCCCCCGGCGAGGACGACCTCGGAGGCGCCGGAGGACACCTGCATGGCCGCGTAGAGGACCGCCTGCAGGCCGGAGCCGCACCGCCGGTCGATCTGCAGGCCGGAGGCGGTCACCGGCAGGCCGGCGTCGAGGGCGGCGACGCGGCCCAGCGCGGGGGCCTCCATCGTGGGGTAGCAGTGCCCGAGCAGGACGTCGTCCACCGACTCCGGCGGCAGGCCGGTGCGCTCCACGAGCGCCCGGATCACCGTGGACGCGAGGTCCTGGACCGGCACGTCCCGCAGCGACCCCCCGAAACCCCCCACCGGGGTCCGCAGGGGCTCGCAGATGACCGCATCTCGCACGGGGATCCTCCTCCTGTAGTCCACGACGACCAGGGCGAGTCTGCCCCGCGGCGGCCCGGCGCGCGGCACCGCCCTCCGCCGGTGGCGGGCGCGCGGCCCGCGGAGTCCCTAAGGTCCCCCCGTGGCGTGGCGGCGGGCGGTGTTCACCCTGTTCGCGGTCGCCGCCGGCACGAACGTGCCGACCCCGCTGCTGCTGGTCTACCAGGAGCGCCTGGGGCTGTCCGCCGAGGTGCTCACCGCGCTGTTCGGCTGCTACGCCGCCGGGCTGGTGCCCGCTCTCTTCCTCGCCGGCCCGCTGTCGGACCGGCTGGGCCGGCGCCGGGTGGCGGTCCCGGGGGTGGCGCTGGCCGGGCTGGCCTCGCTGGCCTTCGCCCTCGCCGGCGACTCGCTGGGTCTGCTCTTCGCTGCCCGCTTCGCGCAGGGCGTGGTCAGCGGCGTGGTCTTCAGCGTCGGCAGCGCCTGGGTCGGCGAGCTGTCCCTGTCGGCCGGGGAGGGCGCGGGCGGGCGGCGGGCGGCGGTCGCGATGACGGCCGGCTTCTCGCTCGGCCCGCTCACCAGCGGGCTGCTCGGCGAGTTCGGCCCCGCCGCGACCGTGCTGCCCTACCTGCTGCACGCCGCGCTGGTGGGGATCGCCCTGGCCGTGGCCGTGCGGCTGCCCGAGACGGTGCCCGCGGCGCAGCGGGGTCGCCGGGTGCCGGGCGCGCCGGCGGTGCCCCTCCTGCCCCCGGGCAGCGCCGTCCTGGCGCTCACGGTCGTCGCGCCGGTCGCGGTGTGCGTCTACGCCTTCCCGTCCTCGGTGATCTCCGCGGTGCCGCTGCTCGGGGAGCTGCCGGCGGGCGGGGTCGCGGTCACCGGCGTGCTCGCCGGCGTGACCCTGGGGGCGGGGACGCTCGTCGCGGGCCTGCAGGGCCGGCTGGGCGAGTGGACGGCGGTCACCGGCGCCGGCCTGGGGGCCGCGGGCTTCGGCGCGGCCGCGCTGTTCGTGGCCACCGGCGCCTGGCCGTGGCTGCTGGCCGCCGCTCCCCTGCTCGGCTCCGGCGGCGGGCTCTGCCTCGCGGCCGGGCTCACCGTCGTCGGGCGGCTGGCCGCACCGACCCGGCGCGGCGAGCTGACCTCTGTCTTCCTCGCCTGCGCGTACCTGGGGTTCGCCGTGCCGTTCCTCATGGCGACCGCGGCGCGGGCGACGTCCCCTGCCGTCCCGCTGGAGGCCGCCGCCGTCCTCACCGCCGCCCTCGCCGTGCGGCTGGTCCCGGTGGCCCGCCGCCGGGCCCTGTAGAGCCGGGGCCGGCAGGACGAGGACGGCGCCCCCTCCCGGGTGGGAGGGGCGCCGTCCCGGCCTCGTCCCGGGGACCCGCGGCGCGCGGAGCGTGTCGTGGGGTGGGACGAGCGGCCCCTCTGCAGGAGCCCGCCGCGCGCTCGCGGCGGGCTCCTGCAGAGGGACCTTCTTTCAGTCGGCCTCGGAGGCGAGGTCCTCGGCCAGGTCACCCTGGAAGGCGTCCTGGGCGACGGTGGCCCGGCCGGGGACGTCGGCCGCCGGCCGGAGGACGAAGCTCTCCAGGCTCGGCGACTGGCCCTCCTCGAACCCGCGGATGGGCACCAGCAGGCCGCCGGTGTCGACCTCCTCCAGGTTGTTGAAGGCCTCGAGCACGCCTTCGCGGGTGAGGTCGCCGTTCTCGCAGGCGGTGTCGAGCACCTGCTTCATGACCTCGCCCATGCCGTAACCGAACAGCGCGCCGAGGCTCGGGGCCGCGCCGGGGAACTCGGCCTGGTAGGCCTCCAGCACCTCGGGGTGGGCGTCCCAGGCCGCGAACGGGGCGGCGATGTACAGGTTGTCCTGCAGCGGCTGCGCGGCCGGACCGTCCATCAGGCCCGGCGCGAACACCGGGTTGCTGCCGAGGATCGGCACGTTCAGCCCCTGGGCCTGGGCGGCCACCGCCACCGACGCCGTCTGCGCGGGTGCGACGGTCAGCACGATGGCCTTGACGCCGGCCGCGTTGAACTGGCTGACGATGGCGCTCATGTCCTGCTCCTGGGGCGTGATCTGCGCCTCGATGAGGTTGAGACCGCGCGCCTCGGCGACCGCCTGGCTGCCCTCGAGCCCGTTGGCCCCGTACTCGCCCTCGAAGTAGATGTGCCCGACCGTGTCGCCGTCCGCGAGCAGGCCCTGGTCGAACAGGTACTGGTAGCCGTTGGCGAGCTCGACGTCGTAGGTCGCGCCGAGGACCCCGGTGCCCGGGATGAGCGTCAGCGTCTCCGACCAGGCGGACGGGAAGTTGACGATGTTGTCCGCCTCGTACTCGGGAGCCAGGGCGGTGTTGATCGGCGAGCCGATCGTCTGCTGCATCGCCAGGACGCTGTCCTGCATGCCTGCGTAGAGCTGGACGCCGTTCTGCGGGACGTAGCCGGTGTCCTGGACCTCGAGCTGGACGTCGTAGGTGTCGCAGACCTGGTTCTCCTGCCAGAACAGCCGGTTGGCGTTCGTGATGTCGTTGCCGAGGGCGGCGAAGACACCGGTCAGGTCGGTCAGCACGCCGAGGGTGATGGTGTTGCCCTCGACACCGATGTCGGTGGCGACGTCGCCGGCCTCGCCCCCGCCGCCACCGCCCCCGGTGTCCTCGGCGCGGGTCCCGCAGCCGGTCGCGACCACCGCGAGGGCGGTCAGGGCCGTGGCCGTGCGGAGTGCTCTACGTCGCGTCATGCTGGGTCGCTCCCTTGGGCTGGGCGTTCGGACACGTTGGTGCTCTGTTCGGACGTGCTGGACCGGTCGAGGGGTGGACGGGTGGTCTTGCCGCCGGGTCGAGCTCGTCGTCGGCGGAAGCGCTGGGCGAACCCGGCCAGGCCGGCGGGCTCGAAGAGGATGACGAGGATGATCGCCAGGCCGTAGAGGTAGCGGGCGGCTTCCCCGGCCGCGAGGGCCCCACCGCCGACCCCGCCCACCAGCGGGAGCACGTCGGCGTAGCGCTGGAAGACCAGCGGCAGCCCCGCGACGAAGACCGCGCCGAGCACGGCCCCGCCGACCGACCCCAGCCCGCCGAGCACGATCATCGCCAGGTACTGGATCGAGACGAACAGGCCGAACGACTCCGGTGCGATGCTGCCGATGCTCAGCGCGTACATCACCCCGGACAGGCCGGCGTACATCGAGCTGATGAGGAAGGCCCGCGCCTTGTACGCCTGGACGTTGACCCCCATGACCGAGGCCGCGACCTCGCTGTCCCGCAGGGTCTCCAGCGCCCGGCCCCCGCGGCTGCGGAGCATGTTGCGGGCCACCACGTAGGCGCCGAGGGCGAGGACCAGACCCAGGTACCAGAGCCGCTCGGCCTCGCGGAAGGGCACGCCGAGGACGGAGAACTCGGGGTCGGCGCTGCCGAAGCTGAACCCGAACAGGGTGAAGTCCGGCACCGAGCGCCCGTTGAAGCCGCCGGTCACCGACGTCCAGCTGTTGAGCACGTGCTGGCCGATGAAGACCAGACCGAGCGAGGCCACGCCGAGGTAGATGCCGCGGAGCCGGCCGGCGATGGGGCTGAAGATCAGGCCGGCCAGGCCGGCGAGCAGGACCCCCAGGACCATGCCGAGGATCGGGGGCCACCCGAGGCCGGACACCTGGGTGTCACCGAAGCCCCCCTCGGTCCCCGAGAAGAACGTGTAGGTCACCGCTCCCACGGCGAGGAAGAAGGAGTGGGCCAGGGAGAGCTGGCCGGTGTTCCCCACGAGCAGGTTCAGCCCGATGGCACCGACGATCGCGCCGGCCACGGCGAAGCCGGTGCGCAGCCAGAACGCCTCGAAGTACAGCGGGAAGACCAGCAGGAACAGCAGCAGGGCGCCGATGAGCACCGGCTTGACGAAGGAGCGCCAGTCACGCCCCGGACGTGCCGTGGCGGAACCGGCGCCCGTGGGGCTCGCGCCGCGCGCGAGGGTCTGCTCAGACACGGGTCAGCTCCTTCGTCCCGAAGAGCCCGGAGGGCCGCACGAGGAGGACCAGGAGCATGACGATGTAGGGGACGACGCTGCCGAAGCCGCGGCCGAGGAACAGCATCTCGTCCTGGTAGCCGGCGGCCATCGTCTCGGCGACGCCGATGAGCAGCCCCCCGACGAGGGCGCCCCCCGTGGAGTCCAGGCCGCCGAGGATGGCCGCCGGGAACGCGGCCAGCGCCACGGTGTAGACCGCCGGGCTGACCCCCGGGGTGGGCGACCCGACGAGGAACAGGGCCGCCACCGCGGCCAGCGCGCCGGCCACCACCCAGGCCAGCGCGGAGACCTGCCCCTGGCGGATGCCCATGAGCGCGGCCGTCTCGCCGTCCTCGGCGGAGGCGCGCATCGCCACGCCCCAGCTCGAGTACTTGAAGGCCAGGAAGAAGAGCCCGATGAGGACGGCGGCGACCAGCATGGCCACCGCCCGGTTCACGCTGATGCCGATGCCACCGGCCCGGAGGGAGTCCCCCGCCCAGGGGTGCGGGACGTTGAGGATGTCCGAGCCGATCCGGCGGATCAGGTCGGTGAGGATGATGATGTCGACGCCGATGGTGACGATGGCCAGGCTGATCACCGGGGCGCCGCGCAGCTGGTTGATGATCAGCCGCTCGATGATCACCGCGGCGACCGCGGTCACCACGATGCCGAGCAGGGCGGCGCCCACGAAGCCGAGGTCGTCCGCCGTCACCGCGATGGTGTAGGCGCCGAGCAGCAGCAGCGACCCGTGGGCGAAGTTCACCACCTCGCTGGCCTTGAAGATGATCACGAAGCCGAGCGCGATCAGCGCGTAGATCGTCCCCAGCGAGATGCCGTTGACGAGCAGGGAGAGGAACTGGGTCACGAGGGCGTCCCGGGCGTGTCGGAGGGGTGGGTGGCGGTGGCCCCGGACCCGGAGCCGGAGCCGGGGGCGGGACCACCGGAGGCCCCGTGGTGGGCGGTGAAGGACTCGGCCGGCGTCTCGTCCTCGCCGGAACCGAGGTAGGCGCGGATCACCTCGGGGTCGGCCTGGACCTCGGCGGGGGTGCCGTCGGCGATCCGGCGGCCGAAGTCGAGCACCGTGATCCGGTCGGCCAGCGCCATGACCATGCCCATGTCGTGCTCGACGAGGATGATCGAGATCCCGAGCGCCGAGCGGATCTCCCGGATCGCCTCGGCCATCCGGTCGGTCTCCTCGGCGTTCATCCCGGCCACCGGCTCGTCGAGCAGCAGCAGCCGCGGCTCGGTGCAGAGGGCGCGGGCCACCTCGACCCGCTTCTGGTCGCCGTAGGACAGCACGCCGACCGGGGTGTGCAGCTTGGGCCCGAGCTCGAGGAAGTCCGCGATCTCGGCCACCCTCTCGCCGTGCCGCCGGCCCTCGCGCGTCGCGCGGGGCAGCCGCAGCCCGGCGGCGAGGAAGCCGGCCCTGGTGAGGTGGTGCCGCCCCAGCATGAGGTTCTCGGCGACGCTCTGGGTGGGTGACAGGGCGATGTTCTGGAACGCCCGGGCCACCCCGATCCCGGCGATCTTGTAGGGGCGCATCGTGTCGAGCCGGTGCTCGCCGAAGCGGACCTCGCCCTCCGAGGCCTTGTAGACCCCCGAGAGGACGTTGAACATCGTCGACTTGCCCGCCCCGTTCGGGCCGATGATGGCGTGGATGGTGCCGGGCGCGACGTCGAACGAGACGCCGGAGAGCGCCTGGATCGCCCCGAACCGGACGGTGACGTCGCGGACCTCGAGGGGCGGGACGTCGCTGCGCACCTGCCCCTGGTGCAGGTCGGCGGTCATGCCGTCCACCGCGAGAGGGTCTTGCGGGGCGCCGTGCTCGTCCGCTGCTCCTGGGGCGTCTCGCTCCCGTGGCCGAGGTAGAGGCGCTGCACCTCGTCGGTCTGGGACAGCTCCCGGGCGTCGCCGGACAGCGACACCTCCCCGACGTCGAGCACGTAGGCCAGGTCGGCGACGCCGAGGGCCATCGTGGCGTTCTGCTCGACGAGGAGCACCGAGGTCCCCTGCCGGTTGATCTCGGCGATGACCTCGCCGATCTGCCCGATGATCCGGGGCGCCAGGCCGAGGGAGGGCTCGTCGAGCAGCAGCAGCTTCGGGCTGGTCATGAGCGCCCGGCCGATCGCGAGCATCTGCTGCTCGCCGCCGGAGAGCAGCCCGCCGCGCTGGGAGCCGCGCTCCTTCAGCACCGGGAACAGGTCGTGCACCCGCTGCAGCGCCTCGGCCTTCGCGGCCTTGTCCCGGCTGCTCAGCCCGCCGGCCCGGAGGTTCTCCTCGACGGTCAGGCGGCTGAAGATGCGCCGCCCCTCGGGCACCTGCACCACGCCGAGGCGGACGATCTTCCCGGGGTCGCGGCGCACCAGGTCGACGTCGTCGAGGCGCACGGTGCCCTCCTCGACCCTCCCCCGGTGCAGCGAGAGGGTCCCGGAGATGGTGCGCAGGAGCGTGGACTTGCCCGCGCCGTTGCTCCCGAGGACGGCGACCACCTTGCCGTCGGGGACCTCCATGGTCACGCCCCGGACCGCCTGGACGGCGCCGCCGTAGGTCACCCGCAGGGAGTCGATCCTCAGCACGGGTCCACCACCGACCCGTACTGGTTGCACCCGGCAACGGACTGTGAGCCAGAACACATGAGCGGTGACTGTAGAGGGCGATCCGCGCTCTGGGGCAAAGCCCGGCGTGTTCGTGACCTGCAGGTTATGGAGAGCGGCCACCCGTCCGGGTGAGACGCGGCAGTTCCCGCAGGCCGGGGCACGGGTGCGCCCGGGCGGCCGGCCGCGGCGGCGACCGGGCGGGGACGCGGACCGGCCCCGTCACCAGCGGCGACGGGGCCGGGCGGGGCTGGTCGGGGATGCTCCTATCGTCGTCAAGTGGCGGTGGCCAGGTGGTCGAAGTCGGCCAGTAGCGACGTGTGGACTTCGCGGATGACGTAGCGCTTGAGGCAGCGCATGATCTCCTGCTTGCTCAGGCCTT
>NZ_JBJGYK010000068.1:0-14562 GCF_054049955.1 Geodermatophilus sp. SYSU D00758 | reverse complement strand
GGGGGGGGGGGGGGGGGGGGGGGGGGGGGGGGGGGGGGGGGGGGGGGGGGGGGGGGGGGGGGGGGGGGGGGGGGGGGGGGGGGGGGGGGGCGGGCGGGGCGGGGGGGGGGGGCGGGGGGGGGGGGCCGCCCCCGCCCCCCCGGGTGGGGCCCGCCCCCCCCCGCGGCGGTGAGCCGGGACGGGCCTCGGCGCCCGGCGCCCGGCGCCGGGCCCGCTACTGGACCGGCGCGTCCGGGGGTGGGAGCCGGACCTGCAGCTGCTCGTCGACCGAGGCGACGCCCTCGACGGCCAGCAGCGCGGGGCGGGTCCCGGCGGGCGCCCGGCCGGTGATCACGCCGAGGGATCCGAGCACCCGCTCGACCTGCATGCCCGACGCGGTCAGCGCCCGGGCCACCGCGTCCAACCGGTCGCGGTGCACCTCGTCGACGGTCACGCTGATCCGCGCCGGCGGAGGGGCCATGGGCGGGAGGCTACGCCCGCGCGGCGCCCGCCCGGAGCGCCGACCCGGCGCCCTCCTGCGGCGCCAGCACCAGCCCGCTGCCGACGTCGACCGACGGCTCGAGCAGCCGCCGGCTCGCCTGGGTCAGCGTCGCCCACAGCTCGTACCCGCGCCGCCCGGTGGCCTCCGCCCACAGGGCGGCGACCCCGGCGACGTGCGGCGTGGCCATGCTGGTACCGCTGATGACCCGGTACCGGGTGGGCATCGGCCAGGCCGACAGCACGTCGAGACCGGGGGCGGCGACGTCCACCTCCCCGCCGGGCGCGGGCAGGCTGCGGGCCGAGAACCAGGCCGTCGCCAGCCGCGGGTCCAGGGCGCCCACGGCCATGATCTCCACGCTGTTGGCCGGCGCGCCGACGAAGCCGTACCCACCCTCCCGGCGGTCGGCGTTGTTGCCGGCCGCGGCCACGACCAGCGAACCCTGCTCGAGCGCCCGCCGTCCGGCGGCCGAGTAGGGCGGGTGGGCCTCGGCCACGTCGGCCCCGAGGGACATCGAGATCACCGCGCAGCCGCCGGCCACCGCCCACTCGATGCCGGCGAGGATGCCGCCGTCGTCCCCGCTGCCCTCGTCGCCGAGGACCTTGCCGACGAAGACCTCGGCCTCCGGGGCGACGCCGTAGCGCGGCCCGGTCGGCGGCACGCGCGGCCCGCAGGCGGTGCCGGTGCAGTGGGTGCCGTGGCCGTGCCCGTCCTGAGCGGTCTCCCCGGGGACGAACGACTCGGCGGTCACGTCCCGCCCGGCGAAGTCGGGGTGCGCGAGGTCCAGGCCGGTGTCGAGGACGGCGACCCGGACGCCGCGGCCGGTGAACGGGGACGTCGTCGCCCGGACCGCCTGCAGCCCCCAGGTGGCCACCGCGGTGTCCTCGAACGGCGGCGGCGCCGGCGCGCTCCCGCCGTCCCCGGCGCCGGTGGCGAGGACCCGCTCGGCGAGGTCGGAGACGCCGTCCCGGTAGCCCCGGACGTAGGCCGGCAGGTCGTCGGCCAGCACGTGGTGCACCAGCTCGGGGGAGACGGACAGGACCGGCCGGCCGGCCGCGGCCCGCAGCGCCGCGAGCTGGTCGGGCGCGGCCGAGACGACCGCGATGCCGAGCCGGGCGAAGACCGTGGCGCCGGCGTCCCGGAGCGTCTGCGCCGGGACGCGCCGGGCGTCGAAGTCGCGCGAGTCGGCGACGTCGCCGATACCGGCGGCCGACCAGTCCACCGGCACGTCGTCCGGGGTGTCGGCGAAGACGACGACCTGCCGCCCGGTGGTCTGCGCACCGGGGCTCCGCGGACCGGCGGCGGCCGGTGGATCGATCACGGGGCTCCCCCTCGCTCCGCGGACGCCGGTCGCGGGCGGTGCGCCCGCCGGTCCCCCGGCCACCGGGGACCATCCCGGCGGTGGGGGCAGTCTGCGGGGGCAGCCGTCCGCCCGCACGCCGGGCGCCCGGGGCACCGCCCACGGTGGCGTCCGGAAACCGCCGGTCGGTGCGCGCCGGGGCTGCGATGCTCCGTGGCGTGACCCCGCCCCTGGACCCGGAGCGCTGCTACCGCGCGGTCGCCAGCCGGGACGCCCGCTTCGACGGCTGGTTCGTCACCGCCGTCGCCACGACCGGCATCTACTGCCGCCCGTCCTGCCCGGCGCGCACCCCGCACGCCGGCAACGTCTCCTTCTTCTCCACCGCGGCCGCCGCCCAGGGCGCCGGCTACCGCGCCTGCCGCCGCTGCCGGCCGGACGCGGTGCCCGGCTCCCCGGAGTGGGACGTCCGCGCCGACGTCGTCGCCCGCGCGGTGCGGCTGATCGCCGACGGCGAGGTCGAGCGCGCCGGGGTCCCCGGCCTGGCCGCCCGGCTCGGCTACTCCGAGCGGCAGCTGCACCGGCTGCTGGTAGCCGAGCTCGGGGTCGGCGCGCTGGCCCTCGCCCGCGCCCGCCGCGCGCAGACCGCGCGGGTGCTGGTGGAGACCACCGCCCTGCCGATGTCCGACGTCGCCTTCGCCGCCGGCTTCGCCAGCATCCGGCAGTTCAACGACACCGTGCGGGAGGTCTTCGCGGCCACACCGACCGAGCTGCGCCGCCGGGCCCGGCCCGGCCGCCCGGGCCCGGCCGGGGAGCTCACCCTGCGGCTGGCCGCCCGCGCGCCCTACGACGCGGGGGAGGTGCTGCTCTTCCTCGGCGCGCACGCGGTCCCCGGCCTCGAGGAGTGGGACGGGACGACGTTCTCCCGGGTCCTCGACCTGCCGCACGGCCCCGGGGTGGTCGTCCTCTCCCCCGCCCCGGACGACGGGCCGACCGTCGTGGCGCGGCTGCGCCTGGCGGCCCTGCGCGACCTCGGGGTCGCCGTCGCCCGCTGCCGGCGCATGCTCGACCTGGACGCCGACCCCGTGGCGGTGGACGAGGCCCTGGGGGCCGACCCCGCGCTGGCCGGGTCGGTCACCGCCGCGCCCGGCCGCCGCGTGCCCGGCGCGCCGGACGCCGCGGAGCTGGCGGTGCGGGCCGTGCTCGGGCAGCAGGTGTCGCTGGCCGGCGCGCGCACCCTGACCGCGCGGGTCGTGGCCGCCGCCGGCACGCCGCTGCCCGAGCCCGCCGGCACGCTCACCGCGGCCTTCCCGCGGCCCGAGGCCCTGGTCGAGGCCGACCTGTCGGCGGTGGGGCTGACCGGTGCGCGCCGGCGCACGGTGCACGCCCTGGCCGCGGCGCTGGCCGGGGGTGCGCTGCGCCTCGACCCCGGCACCGACCGCGAGGAGGCCGGCCGGGCGCTGCGCGCCGTCCCCGGCATCGGCCCCTGGACGGCGGCCCTCGTGGCCCTGCGCGGCCTCGGCGACCCCGACGTGTGGTTGCCCGGTGACCTGGCGCTGCGACGCTCGCTGGCCGCCCTCGGCAGCAGCGACACCGAGGCCGCCACCCGCTGGCGCCCGTGGCGTTCGTACGCCGTCATGCACCTGTGGGCGCTCGCCGCGCCGTCCCTCTTCCTCCGCCACCCCGCCACCCCGTCCGCCTCCCCGACCGCACCCCTCCGGAGCGCCTCGTGACCCCCTCCGCCCGCTTCGCCAGCGTCCCCACCCCGCCCGGGCCGTTCACCGTGGTGGTGGGGACCGACGGCGCCGTGCTCGCCAGCGGCTGGACCGACGACGTCGCCGAGCTGCTGCCGGTCGTCCACCGCGCCCTGCGCCCGACCTGGGTCGAGCGCGCCGACCGGCTGGACCCGCTCGACGCCGTCGAGGCGTTCGTGGCCGGCGACGTGGCGGCGATCGACGCGGTGGCCGTCCGCCAGCGCTCCGGGCCGTTCCTCGAGGACGCCTGGGAGGTGCTGCGGACCGTGCCGGCCGGCGAGCCGGACACCTACGCGGCGTTCGCGGCCCGCTGCGGCCGGCCCTCGGCGGTCCGCGCGGCGGCCAACGCCTGCGCCCGGAACGCCGCCGCGCTGTTCGTCCCCTGCCACCGCGTGCTCGGCTCGGACGGCGGGCTGGGCGGTTTCCGCTGGGGGACGCCGGTCAAGCGCTGGCTGCTCGACCACGAGGCCGCGCACGCGGCGGTCCCCGTCCCCTGAGCGCGCTCCCGGTCCCGCGCCCGGCACGCCGCCCGCGAGTGGCGACCCGGAAGTGTCGGCCGCGTCGGGCACCCTCGGGCACCGTGGACGCCGTCTCGCTGCTCACCGGTCTCCTGCTCGGCGCGCTGCTGGCCACCGCCGCCACCCTCGGCGCGGTCGCCCTGGTCGCCCGCCGGCGGCCGGCCGACGACGGCCTGGACCCGGTCCACGAGTCGCTGGACCACCTGCACCGGCTGCTCGCCGGCATGGAGCGGGCGCGCGCCACGGCGCACGGGGAGCTGCGCGAGCAGATGGGCACCGTCGGCCAGGCGTCCTCGCTGCTCCGCCAGGAGACCGCCGCGCTGGTGACGGCCCTGCGCACCCCCCACGTGCGCGGTCGCTGGGGCGAGGTGCAGCTGCGCCGGGTGGTCGAGGTGGCCGGCCTGCTCGAGCACTGCGACTTCGTCGAGCAGCCGCCGGGCACCAACGACGAGGGCGCCGGCGTCCGGCCCGACCTCGTGGTCACCCTTGCCGACGGCCGGCAGGTCGTCGTCGACGCGAAGGTCCCGTTCACCGGCTACATCGAGGCGGTGCAGGCCGAGGACGCCGCCGTCCGCGGCCAGCGGGTCGCGGCGCACGCCCGGCAGCTGCGCGCGCACGTCGACGCGCTCGCCGCGCGGCGCTACCCCACCGCGTTCCGCCCGGCGGCCCCCTTCACCGTGCTGTTCGTCCCCTCCGACGGCTTCCTCACCACCGCGCTGGAGGCCGAGCCCGGGCTGCTCGAGTACGGCTTCGCCCGCGACGTCGTGCTGGCCACCCCCAGCACGCTGCTGGCGCTGCTCCGCACGGTCGCCTACTCCTGGCGGCAGGAACGGCTGGCGCGCGACGCCGACCAGGTGCTCGAGGTCGGCCGGCGGCTGCACGCCCGGCTGGCCACGCTGTCGGGTCACCTCACCCGGCTCGGGTCGGCGCTGTCGTCGGCCACCACGCGCTACAACGAGGCGGTGGGGTCCTACGAGGGCTCGGTGCTGGTGGCGGCCCGCCGCTTCGACGACCTCGGCGTGGCCGAGACCCCGGTGCCCACCCCCCCGCCGGTCGAGGCGACCGTGCGCACGCTGCGCCCGCCGGTGCCGCCCGCGCTCGGGGAGGGGCGCGACGGCACCACGGGCTGGGGCCAGGTTGCAGAACCGTGACATCGCGCCTGCCCGGGTGTCGCCCCCACCGGGCACGGGGACCGCAGAGGGGGAAGCCCGCGACCGGAGGAGGACCCCCCGATGCCCGCACGTCGCCGTACCGCCCGCGTCGCCGTCGCGACCGGTGGGGCCGCGCTCGCCCTCGCGCTCGGCGCCTGCGGGGACGACGCGGCACCGCCCAACAACCCCGACCTCGAACCGGGCACCCCCGACATCCGGGGCGAGGACGACCTCAAGGACCCGTACACCGGGGACTACGACAGCGAGTTCGCCGAGGACCTCGAGGCCTACAACGGCCAGGAGGTCACCCTCGACGCCCAGGTCGGCGAGGTCGTCACCCAGCGGGTGTTCACCATCGAGTCCCCACCGGGGGCCGGTGACGCGGAGCCGGCGCTCGTGGTCGCCGAGCAGGACGTCACCGACCTCGCACCGGGCATCGCGGTCGTCGTCGCCGCCACCCCGGAGGACGACTTCGAGCTCTCCGCGCTGGAGCAGGAGCTCGGCGTCGACCTCCCGGAGGAAGACCTCGAGGAGTGGGACGGCGAGGTCTACCTGGCCGCGAGCGTGGTGGAGACCTCCCCCGGCGACGACGGCTGACCGCTGCAGGGCGTCTCCCATCGCCACGGGCTGCTTTTGGCAGTTCTGGACAGTGCGCGTCGGGCTCGTCCTCCCACGGCCGACCGCACGCCCTCAGTACGGTGGCGTGCGACGGCGACCGTCCTCCCCGGCGGCCGCCCCGACGACGCCGACGGGAGGTGTGCCATGGCCTCGGTGAGCACGGCCGACACCTGGCGGGACCCCGGAGCCCACAGCGAGCGCCGCGCCGGCCGGCCGCTCGCCGGCCCGCCCGTCCCCCCACCCGGGGACCGGGTCGCCCGCAGCGCACGGCCACCGGTCCCCCCGGTACCCCCGCCGTCGGTGCGCCCCGACGGGCGCCCCCGGCGCACCGACCTGCCCCCGCTCCCGGAGCACCTGGCCCGGCTGGCCCGCAGCCGGGGTGTCGAGCCCGGTCTGCCCGGGGCCGCCGAGCCGGCGCAGCACAGCCGGCCCGTGCAGCACAGCCGGCCCGTGCAGCACAGCCGGCCCGTGCAGCACAGCCGGCCGGTGCCCCGCGGCGAGCACCGCGCCGCCCCCCGCGAGGCCGTCGCGCGGGACGACGAGGAACGGCGCCCCCGCTCCCGCGGTGCCCGCTCCTCGGGTACCCGGGCCGCTCCCCCCGCCCCCGAGGGCGGCAGCCGGCTGCGCGGCGCGGTCGCCGTCCTCGCCGTCTTCCTGGTGACCCTCGTCGGGGCGGCGGTGGACTCGTTCCTCGGCATCGGTCTCGGGTTGGTCACCCTGGTGGCGCTGACCGGCTCCGCGGCGCTGGCCACCGCCCTGGTGCGCCGGCGCGACCTCGTGACGACCGTCGTCGCCCCGCCACTGGTCTTCGTCGCGGTCGCCGGCGTCAACATCGCGCTGGCCCCCTCGGCCACCTTCAACGCGGCCGCCGTCGCCACCCTGATGGTCCGGGGCTTCCCGAGCATGGCGCTGGCCACCGCCGCGTGCCTCGCCGTCGCCCTGGTCCGGTGGGCCGCCCGCCGCTGACCGGCCCTCCCCGCTGACGACGGTGGCCCCCTCCCGCTCGGGAGGGGGCCACCGTCGTCTCACGGGCGTCAGGCCGGGTCGGGCACCTCGGCGCGGCGCTGCCGCAGCTCGTGGGGCAGCGCGAAGACCAGCCGCTCCTCGGCCGCCTTGACCGGCTCCACGTCGGCGTAGCCCCGCTCGGCCAGCCAGTCGAGCAGCTCGGACACCAGCACCTCGGGCACCGACGCACCGCTGGTGACCCCGACCGTGCCCACGCCCTCCAGCCAGGCCTCGTCGACCTCCGAGGCGAAGTCCACCAGGTGGGCGGCGCGCGCCCCGGCCTCCAGCGCGACCTCGACCAGCCGCACGGAGTTCGACGAGTTGGTGGAGCCGACGACGACCACCAGGTCGCAGGACGGGGCCATCTGCTTGACGGCCTGCTGCCGGTTCTGGGTCGCGTAGCAGATGTCGTCGCTGGGCGGCGACTGCAGCAGCGGGAACCGCTCGCGCAGCCGGTCCACGGTGGCCAGCGTCTCGTCGACCGACAGCGTGGTCTGCGACAGCCACACGACCCGCTCGGGGTCGCGGACCTCGACGTCGTCGACGCCCTCGGGGCCGTCGACGAGCTGGATGTGCTCGGGGGCCTCGCCGGAGGTGCCCTCGACCTCCTCGTGGCCGCGGTGGCCGATGAGCAGGATGTCGTAGTCGTCCTTGGCGAACCGCTTGGCCTCGGAGTGCACCTTGGTCACCAGCGGGCAGGTGGCGTCGATGGTGCGCAGCTGCCGGGCGGCCGCCTCCTGGTGCACCGCCGGGGACACCCCGTGCGCGCTGAACACCACCACCGAGCCCTCGGGCACCTCGTCGGTCTCGTCGACGAAGACCGCGCCGCGCCGCTCGAGCGTGGCGACCACGTGCTTGTTGTGGACGATCTGCTTGCGGACGTAGACGGGGGCGCCGTGGATCTCCAGCGCCCGCTCGACCGCGACCACCGCCCGGTCCACGCCGGCGCAGTAGCCCCGGGGGTCGGCGAGCAGGACGCGTCCGCGCTGATCAGCCATGGCCCCATGGTAGGTGGGCCCGCGGCCGCTCCCCTCCGGACGAGACGAGCACCACGATCCGGGGGTAGGAGAGCGGGAGGGTGTGTCGGCACGCGCGCTCTGGGGCAGTCTGAGGCCATGTCGCGTGAGATCCCGCAGGTCGTCCGTGCCGCGGCCGGCCTGGCCGCCACCGTCCTCGACGAGGCCCGCAAGCTGCCCGGGGAGCTGCCCGGCCTCCCGGTGCGGGTGATCGGCCTGGCCATGCAGGCCACCATGCGCCTCCAGCAGCAGTACTCCGGCCTCGTCGCCCGCGGTGACGAGCTGTTCACCGGCCTCCGGGGTGAGAACGAGCCGGGGATGGCGACCTTCGACGAGGACCTCCCCCCGGCACCGCCGGTCGAGGGGTCGGCGGCGTCGGCACGGACGTCGGCCTTCGACCGCGCGGCCGCGGTCGTGCCCGACCGCCCCGGCGCCGACGAGGACACCACCCCCGAGGAGCAGGTGCCGCCGCTGGTGGACGACGAGATCCTGGGGCTGCCCGACGACGAGCCGGGCCCCGAGGAGGTCGTCGAGGCGCTCGAGGACATCGCCGACGAGGTGCGCGAGGCCGGCATCCCGGCGGCCTCCGGCGCCCCGCAGCCCGGGCTGAGCACAGAGGACGAGCTGGAGACCGCGCTGCTCGAGGCAGACGGCGCCCCGGACGAGGCCCTGGTCGACGGCGGTTCCGCCGACGCCGGCACGGTCGACGCCGACCTGGTCGCCGAGGCCCCCACGACGCTGCCCGAGCCGCTCGACACCCGGAGCGTGGTCGCCGGCGACGCCGCCCCCACCGACACCGCTCCCACCGACACCGACACCACGGCCACCGACACCGCTCCCACCGACACCGCTCCCACCGACACCGACACCACGGCCACCGACACCGCTCCCACCGACACCGCTCCCACCGACCCGGGCGGCTCGCCGGTCGGTGAGGCGGGCGGGGCCCCGGACGTGACCGGGGAGGTCGACGTGCTCACCCCCGACGGCGGGGTGGCCACCGTCGAGGGCACGGTGACCGACGAGGGCGTCGCCGCACCCGAGACCGCCGCACCCGAGACCGCCGCACCCGAGACCGCTGCGGCCGAGCCCGCCACCGCCGAGCCCGCCACCGCCGAGCCCGCCACACCCCCGACCACAGGGGCGGACACCGCCGAGGCCACCGACGCGGCGACCGACGGCGCACCGGTCGACGGCTACGAGTCCATGACCATCGCCCAGCTCCGCGGCCGGCTGCGCGGCTACCAGCTCTCCACCGTCGCCGACCTGCTCGCCTACGAGGAGGCCAACGAGGCCCGCGAGCCGTACCTGCGGATGCTGCGCAACCGGCTGGAGAAGCTCGAGCGGCAGGCGGTCGAGTCCAGCCCGCTGGCCCCGCGCGGCATGTGAGGGGCCGGCGGGGCCCGGGAGGGCCTCGGGACGGGGCCGGCCGCGGTGTCGGAGCCGTCTGACACGCTCGCGGCATGACCGCTCCCCCCACACCGGACGCGCCGTGGCCGGTCCGCACGGTGGCCCGCAAGGTCGCCGAGTGGATCGGCCGCCTCGGCGAGGTCTGGGTCGAGGGGCAGGTCGCCCAGATCTCCCGCCGCGGCGCGGCCACGGTGTTCCTCACGCTGCGCGACCCGGCCGCCGACCTGTCGGTGCCGGTGACGTGCGCCCGCGACGTCGCCGACCGCCCCGGCCTGGAGCTCGCCGAGGGCGCCCGCGTCGTCGTCCGCGCCCGCCCGGACTACTACATCGCGCGGGGCTCGTTCTCGCTGCGCGCCACCGAGATCCGCGCGGTCGGCCTCGGTGAGCTGCTGGCGCGCATCGACCGGATCCGCCGGCTGCTGGCCGCCGAGGGCCTCTTCGACGCCGCCCGCAAGAAGCCGCTGCCGTTCGCGCCGGCCGTGGTCGGCGTCGTCACCGGCCGGGACAGCGCCGCCGAGCGGGACGTGCTGGTCACCGCCCGCCGCCGCTGGCCGGCGGTGCGCTTCGCCGTCCACCACAGCCTCGTCCAGGGGCCGAGCGCAGCGGCCTCGGTCATCGACGGGCTCCGGCGGCTGGACGCCGACCCGGAGGTCGAGGTGATCGTCGTGGCCCGCGGTGGCGGGTCGGTGGAGGACCTCCTGCCCTTCTCGGACGAGGGCCTGGTGCGCGCGATCGCCGCCTGCCGGACCCCGGTCGTCACCGCGGTCGGCCACGAGACGGACACCACCCTGGTCGACCACGCCGCCGACGTCCGCGCCGCGACGCCCACCGACGCCGCGCACCGGGTGGTCCCGGAGATCGGCGAGCAGCAGCGGCTGGTCGACGGGCTGCGGGCCCGTGCGCGGCACCTGCTCGCCGCCCGCCTGGAGCAGCAGGAGCGGTGGCTGGACGGCGTCCGCAGCCGGCCGGTGCTGGCCGATCCGCAGCGGCTGCTGCACGGCCGGGCCGACGACGTCGAGCAGCTGCGCTCCCGGGCCCGGCGCACGCTGGTGCACCGGGTGGAGAGCGCCGAGCGGGACCTCGAGCACGCCCGCGCCCGGGTGGCCGCCCTCTCGCCGGCGGCGACGCTGCAGCGCGGCTACGCGGTCGTGCAGCGGGCGGACGGGACGCTGGTGCGCGACCCGGGCCAGGTGGCCGACGCCGAGCGGCTGTCGGTCCGGGTGGCGGGGGGCCGGATGGCGGTCCGGGTGGACCGGGAGGATGGGGCGTCATGAGCGAGCCGACGGGGCCGACGGAGCCCACCACGACCTACGAGCAGGCCCGCGAGGAGCTCGCCGAGGTGGTCCGCCGGCTCGAGGCCGGTGGCCTGACGCTGGAGGAGTCGCTGTCCCTGTGGGAGCGCGGCGAGCAGCTCGCCGAGCTGTGCCGGCACTGGCTGGACCGGGCGCGCGAGCGCCTGGCCGCGACCGGCCCCGCCGCCAGCACCGCCGAGGGCGCCGGCGGCGGGTGACCCGGCGGGACGGCACCGGGGCGGCGCCGGTCAGGCCGGCAGCTGCTCCGGGGCGCTCGAGGGCAGCGGCAGCCCTGCGGCGCGCAGGGCGGCCAGCAGCCGGTCGGCGGCGGCGTGCGGGTCGGCCGGGGCGTCGCCCAGGAGCCCGGCGACGAGGTCGCGCAGGCTGGTCCCGGCGGCCGCGGGCCGGGCCGGGACCCGGGTGACCAGGCCGCAGGAGCAGGACCCGCCGGTGGGAGGGGGCCGGTGGTCGCCGCCGGCGCAGAGGGCGGGTCCGGTCATCGCAGGACTCCTCGCAGGGCCGTGGCCGGCACAGGAGGTGCCGGCCGGGGTCCGAGCGTCCCGCGACCGGCCCCGGCCCGCGCGGGCAGGCCCGCGCCGGTCACCACCTCTCCCCGCGACCGTCACGCGATCGCAACGTGCGGCTCAGGTCGCGACCGGTTCCACGGCCGCGGCGACCTCCGCCAGCTCGCCGTCCGAGGCCGACCCGGTGACCACCACGGTGACGCCGTCGGCCTCGCGGGACAGCGCGGTCTCGCCGCGGGCGGTGCTCCAGCGGGTCCAGGCCTCCCCGTCGACGTCCTTGCTGCCTTCCTGCTCGGCGTCGCCGAGGACGTCGGTGAGCGCGGTCGCCCGGGGGTCGTCGCTCACCGCGAACCCGGCGTACTCGCCGTCCGGCGTCAGGTAGCCGATGGAGAGCGTCACCGGGTCGCCCTCGTCGGCGGCGCCTGCGTCGGTGCGGACGCTCGTCGGCCGGTACCCCTCCGGCAGGTCCGCGGGGGCGGGCAGCGGGTAGGAGGCCCGCGCGGCGGCCAGCTGCACCGACGACGTCGGGTCCACCGTCTGCACCCGTGCCTCGGGGCCCTGCTGGAAGGCCACCCAGCCGGCGATCAGCAGGCAGATCAGCACGAGCGGCGCCAGCGAGCGGATCATGTTGGCCGCGCTCATCCGGTTGGCCCGCTCGATCGCCGGGGACGGCGGCGGGGCCGTCGTCCCCGCGGGGGGCTGACTGGTGGGGCCGGTGGTGCTCACCCCCCTAGGATGACAGCGCCGCTCCCGCACCCTGCGGCGGTGCGAACAGGAGGTCCTGTGTCCCTGCCCCTCCCCAACGGCCCGCTGACCGCCACCGACCGCAGCTTCCGCTCCGACCGCCCCGCCCCCGACCGCAACCTCGCCCTCGAGCTGGTCCGCGTCACCGAGGCCGCGGCGATGGCCGCCGGTCGCTGGGTCGGCCGCGGCGACAAGAACGGCGGCGACGGCGCGGCGGTCGACGCCATGCGCGCGCTCATCGGCACGGTGAGCATGCGGGGCGTCGTCGTCATCGGCGAGGGCGAGAAGGACGAGGCGCCCATGCTCTACAACGGCGAGCAGGTGGGCGACGGCAACGGCCCCGAGTGCGACGTGGCGGTCGACCCGATCGACGGCACCACGCTCATGGCCAAGGGCATGCCGAACGCCATCGCGGTGATGGCGGTCGCCGACCGCGGCGCCATGTACGACCCGTCGGCGGTCTTCTACATGGAGAAGCTGGCGACCGGCCCGGCCGCGGCCGACGTCGTCGACATCACCGCCCCCGTGGCCGAGAACATCCGCCGGGTCGCGCGCGCCAAGCACAGCTCGGTCGCCGACGTCACCGTCTGCATCCTGGACCGCCCGCGGCACGACGACCTCGTGCGCGAGGTCCGGGAGGCCGGTGCACGGATCAAGTTCATCACCGACGGCGACGTCGCCGGCGCGATCGCCGCGGCCCGGGAGGGCACCGGCGTCGACCTGCTGCTGGGCATCGGCGGCACCCCGGAGGGCATCATCGCCGCCTGCGCCCTGAAGTGCATGGGCGGCGCCCTGCAGGGCCGGCTCTGGCCGAAGGACGACGACGAGCGCCGGAAGGCGATCGACGCCGGCCACGACCTGGACCGGGTGCTGCACATCGACGACCTCGTCCGCGGCGACGTGTTCTTCGTGGCCACGGGCATCACCGACGGCGAGCTGCTGCGCGGCGTCCAGTACCGCGCGGGGGGCTGCACCACCCAGTCGCTGGTGATGCGGTCGCGCTCGGGCACGATCCGGTCGATCGAGAGCCTGCACTCGCTGTCGAAGCTGCGCGCCTACTCCGCGGTGCCCTTCGACCGGGACGTCGAGGACTGAGACCGGGCGGTCTCACAGGTCCGTCACAGGTTGGGCGGGAATCCTCCTCGGCACGGCCCGGCACGACCGCGACCGGGCCCCGGAAGGGGGAGAGCATGCGCACGAGGACCCTCGTCGTCGGGGTGGGCGCCGCGGGGGCGCTGACGCTGACCGGCATCGGTGTGGCGGTGGCCGAGCCGACACCCAGCCCCGCACCCTCGACCAGCACGCCGTCCGCCACGCCGGAGGAGGACGCCGCGGCGGCCGAGGACGAGCGCCGGGCGGCCATCGAGGAGGCCCTGGGCGGGCTCGTCGAGGACGGCACCCTCACCCAGGACCAGGCCGCGCGCGTCGCCGAGACCCTCGCCGACTCCCCCGCCGTCGGGCCCGGCTGGGGCTGGCACCACCGCTGGGACGGCGACGGCCCGCCGGACTGGGTCGACGAGGCCGACTTCGACGCCGTCTGGAGCGCGGCCGCCGAGGCCCTCGGCATGAGCACCGAGGAGCTGCAGGACGCGCTCTCCGAGCCGGGGACCAGCCTCGCCGACGTGGCCGAGCAGCAGGGCGTCGACACCCAGGCGGTCGTCGACGCCCTCGTCGCCCGGGCGCAGGCCCGGATCGACGAGGCCGTCGCCGCCGGCTCGCTGAGCGAGGAGCAGGCCGCCGAGCTGCGCGAGCGGCTGCCCGACTGGGTCGCGGCCAAGGTCGAGGGCGGCTGGTGGTCGCACCGGGGCGGCATGGACGACTGACCCCGACGACCGGCGCCGCCGGCCCCGCCGCCGCCCTCAGGGCCGCGGCGGTGCCGGCGGAGGCTGCGGTGCCGGCGGAGGCTGCGGTGCCGGCGGAGGCTGCGGCGCCGGCGGAGGCTGCGGCGCCGGCGGGAGGTGCCGGGCGGCGAGCCGCTCGACGAGCGCCCGCCAGCGGCTGGCCGACTCGCCAGGGGCGAGGCTGCGCAGCCGCAGGTCACCGAAGACCGCGCGGGCCCGGACGACGACGCGCGGGGTCCCGGCCAGCCGGGGGACGGGCGCGAGGTCGACGACGCGGTCGCCGAAGACGGTCCGCCCGATCAGCTCGGCGTCGACCCCCTCGGGCACCACGACGTCCACGTCCCCGAACCAGGTGCTCAGCTCGATCTCGACCCGCTGCTCGCGGGTGCGCAGGTCGCGCAGGTCGAGCCGGATGTCACCGAAGACCGTGTGCGCCCGCTCGGGCGCCGCGCCGGCCCCGGTCAGCCGGATGTCACCGAAGACGCTGTCGACCTGGCTGGGCGGCCGCGACCCGACGATCTCCACCTCGGTGCTGCCCTCGGCGGGCAGGTCGGCCACCGGGCCCGCCAGGTCGTCCGCCGTGACGGCGGCGTAGGCGGCCTCCACCCGCTCGCCGAACTCCCCCAGGTCGATGCGGCCCTCGGCCACGGCGTGCTGCAGCCGGGCCACCACGGCCTCCCGGTCGGCGTCCGAGATGCGGACGGCGGGGCTCGGTGGCTCGCGGTCGGGGGGCTGCTCGTCGGACGTCACGTCCCTGACGCTAGCGCCGGGCACGGGGTCCGAGGGGCACCGCGGCCCGGGGCTCCCGGCGGCCCCCGCCCGGCGCTGGTCACCCGTTCGGGTGGCGGCTGTGGCGCCCGCCACGGCCTCCCGCTGCCGGCTACGCGCGCCCGGTCACGGAGCGTAGGAGACGC
>NZ_JBJGYK010000067.1:0-15155 GCF_054049955.1 Geodermatophilus sp. SYSU D00758 | reverse complement strand
GGGCGTCCCCGGCCCGCGCCGCGCCGGGGGGGGCGGGCGCGGGGGGCGGCGGCGCGCCCCCCCCCCCCCCCCCCCCCCCCCCCCCCCCCCCCCTCCGCTCACGCCGACGCGTCCGTGAGCCGCTGCCGCTGGTCGTCGGTGAGCCGCAGGTCGAGCACGGGCAGCAGGTCGGCGAGCTGCTCGACCGAGCGCGCGCTGGCGATCGGCGCCACGACCGTCGGCTGCTCGGCCAGCCAGCGCAGGGCGACCGCGGCCATCGTCGTCCCGGTCTCCCCGGCGACGCCCTCCAGCGCGGCGAGCACCCGGTCGCCGCGCTCCCCCACGTAGGCCGACGCCTTCGCCGCGCGCGGCGAGTCGACCTGCTCGCCCGCGCGGTACTTGCCGGTCAGGAAACCCTTGGCCAGGGAGAAGTAGGGCAGTACGCCCATCCCCTGGGCGGTGACGACGTCGCGCAGCTCGGCCTCGTAGGCCCGCCGCTCCACCAGGTTGTAGTGCGGCTGCAGCGCCACGTACCCGCGGACGCCGAGCCGGTCGGCGGTCTCCCGCGCCTCCACCAGGCGCTTGGCGGGGTAGTTGGACGCCGCCGCGTAGCGGACCTTGCCGGCCTGCACCAGCTCGTCCATCGCCTGGAGCGTCTCCTCCAGCGGCGTGCTCTCGTCGTCGTAGTGGGCGTAGTAGAGGTCGATGCGGTCGGTCCGCAGGTTGCGCAGCGAGCGCTCGGCGGCCGCCCGGATCTCCGGCGCCGACAGCGGGTGCTCCTTGCGGCCGGGCGAGGCCTTGGTGGCCACGACGAGACGGTCGCGCATCGACCGCTCGGCCATCCAGGCGCCGAGGATCTGCTCGGAGCGGCCGTCGCCGTACATCTCCGCGGTGTCCACGAACGGGGCCAGCGTGCTGGGGGTGGCGTCGAGGTAGCGGTCCAGCAGGGCGAACGAGGTCGCCTCGTCGGCGGTCCAGCCGAAGACGTTCGCGCCCAGGCAGAGGTCGCTGACGGTCAGGTCGGTCCCGGGGATCTGGGGCATGTCCCCAAGCTATGCCGGGCGGGCCCGCGACGCCGTCCCGGCGGGTGGGGCCGCTGGTGCGCGGGGGACCCGTCCGACCCCCTCGGTGGCGGGAGCCCGGGTCGGCATGGCAGCGTGCCCTGCGGTCCGCACCGCGGAATCCGCCGAGGTCCGGACGCCGGACCACCCCACACCCACCCACGGGAGGACGACATGAACAAGGCCGAACTGGTCTCCGCCATCGCCAAGCGCGCCGACGTGCCCGCCTCGACCGTCGACTCGGTGCTCGCCGGGCTGCAGGACGAGCTCGTCGACGCCATCACCCGCGGCGAGAAGGTCGCGGTCTCGGGTCTGCTGACCGTCGAGCGCACGCAGCGCTCGGCCCGGACCGGCCGCAACCCGCAGACCGGCGAGTCCATCGAGATCCCCGCCGCCAACACCGTCAAGGTGACCGCCGGCTCCAACCTGAAGAAGGCCGCGAGCAACGTCCCGGTCTGAGCGGAACCGCCCGGCGACGTCCCGGTGCGCACCGGCGGCCGGGCGACGTCCCGGTCCGACCGGGGCCGCCCGGTGACGTCCCGGCGTGACCGGGCGCGCGCGACGACGTCCCGGTGCGCCCGCCGACGGCGGGCCCGCCGTCGGGCGGCACCCCGTGTGGCCTGACCCACGGCGCCGTGGGTCAGGATGCGCTGGTGGCCGCCGCCCGACGGGGGACGGCGGCGGGGAGGGAGGACGCGTGACGACCGAGCTGAAGGTGGACACCGACCCCGCCGAGGTGGGCTTCGACCCCGCCCGGCTGGAGCGCCTGGACCGGCGGCTGGCCCGCTACGTCGACGAGGGGCGGATGCCCGGCTCCCTCGTCACCGTGGCCCGGCACGGCCGGCTGGTGCACATGAGCACGTACGGCGCCCGCGACGTGGAGCGCGGCCTGCCGGTGGAGCCCGGCACCCGCTGGCGGATCTACTCCATGACCAAGCCGATCACCTCGGTCGCGGCGATGATGCTGTACGAGGAGGGCGCCTTCCAGCTCTCCGACCCCATCGCCCAGTGGCTCCCGGAGTTCGCCGACACCCGGGTGTACGTGGCGGGCTCGGCCCAGAAGCCGGTCACCGCCCCGCAGACCGAGCCGATCCGGGTGTGGCACCTGCTGACCCACACCTCCGGGCTGACCTACGGCTTCCACCACGCCCACCCCTGCGACGCGATGTACCGGGCCGCGGGGCACGAGTGGGGCACCCCGCCGGGCGCCGACTCCGCCGAGGTGTGCCGGCAGTGGGCGGCCATCCCGCTGGTCTTCCAGCCCGGGGCGGAGTGGAACTACGGGGTCTCCACCGACGTCCTGGGCCGGCTGGTGGAGGTCGTCTCCGGCCAGCCCCTGGACGAGTTCTTCGAGCAGCGCGTCTTCCGGCCGCTCGGCATGACCGACACGTCCTTCGGGCTGCGGCCGGGGGACGACGTCGACTCCCTGGCCCGGCTGTACACCGCCGTCCCCGGGCAGCCCGGGGGCCCGCCGACGACGTACGCCCCGCTGGACACCATGGGCGCCACCGCGCACAGCAAGCCGGCGTTCCTCTCCGGCGGCGGCGGCCTGGTCTCCACCGCGGGGGACTACCTGCGCTTCGTCGAGCTGCTGCGCCGCGGCGGCTCCTACGACGGCGGGCGGCTGCTCGGCCCCCGCACCATCGCGCTCATGACCCGCAACCACCTGCCGGGCAACGCCGACCTGGAGACCTTCGGCCGGCCGCTGTTCGCCGAGACGCCGCTGCGAGGCGTCGGGTTCGGGCTCGGGTTCTCGATGGTGATCGACCCGGCGCGCTACGGGGTGCTCTCCAGCGTCGGCGACTACAGCTGGGGCGGGGCGGCGTCCACGGCGTTCTACGTCGACCCGGTCGAGGACGTCACGGTCACCTTCTTCACCCAGCTGCTGCCCTCGAGCACGCTGCCGATCCGCAACTACCTGCGCCAGCTGGTCAACCAGGCCCTGGTCGACTGAGCCCGCCCGGGGCACCTGCGGCACCTGCGGCACAGGAAGCTTTTCCCACGTCCGGCGGCCCGGGACGTGGGGAAAGCCTCCTGTGCCGCTGACACGGAGCGCGTCAGACGTAGCGGCGGGAGACGGTCGTGGCGACCATCGCCGGCTTGGACCCGCCCTCGACCTCGACGGTCACCGTGGCCACCATCTGGACCCCGCCGTCGAACGGCGTCGCCGAGTCCAGCGTCGCCCCGGCGCGGACCTTGCTGCCCACCGGCACCGGTGCGGGGAAGCGCACCTTCTCGAGACCGTAGTTGACGCCCATCCGGAACCCGGTGGTCTCCAGGATCTGCGGCATGAGCATCGGCAGCAGCGACAGCGTCAGGTAGCCGTGCGCCACCGGGCCGCCGAACGGGCTCTCCCGCCGCGCCCGCTCGGGGTCGACGTGGATCCACTGGTGGTCGCCGGTGGCCTCGGCGAACCGGTCGACCCGCTCCTGGGTGATCTCCAGCCACTCGCTGTGCCCCAGGTGCTGCCCGACCAGCGCCTGCACCCCCTCGACGCCGTCGGCGGTCGTCTGCGCCATGTCCGTCCTCCCTCGTCCCGGTCTGGTTGGCTGACTCCACCACACCGGCGAGGACGGGGGGACGGCGTGCTGCGGATCGGGGGCCTGGACGTGCCCGACGGCGGCCTCGTCGTCATGGCGATCGTCAACCGCACCCCCGACTCGTTCTACGACCGCGGGGCCACCTACGAGCTCGCCCGGGCCGTGGATCGGGTCGACCGGGTGGTCGCCGAGGGGGCGGACATGGTGGACGTCGGGGGGGTCAAGGCCGCGCCCGGCGAGGAGGTGGACGCCGCCGAGGAGATCCGCCGCACGGTGGACCTGGTCGCCGGGATCCGGGCGGCGCACCCGGCGCTGCCGATCTCGATCGACACCTGGCGCTCCGAGGTGGCGCGGGAGGCGCTCGCGGCGGGGGCGGACGTCGTCAACGACGCCTGGGGCGGGGTGGACCCGGCGCTCGCCGCCGTCGCCGCGTCGGCCGGGGCCGGGATCGTGTGCACCCACGCCGGCGGGCTGCCCCCGCGCACGCGGCCGCACCGGGTCACCTACGACGACGTGGTGGCCGACGTGGTGCGGCGGACGACGGCGCTGGCCGAGGCCGCGGTGGCCGCCGGCGTGGACCCCGGGCGGGTCCTGGTCGACCCCGGCCACGACTTCGGCAAGAACACCCGGCACTCGCTGGAGGCGACCCGGCGCCTGGACGAGCTGGTCGCCACCGGCTGGCCGGTGCTGGTCGCGCTGTCGAACAAGGACTTCGTCGGCGAGACCCTCGACGTCCCGCTGGAGGAGCGGCTCACCGGCACCCTGGCCGCGACCGCGGTGAGCGCCTGGCTGGGGGCGCGGGTGTTCCGGGTGCACGACGTGGCGCCGACCCGGCAGACGCTGGACATGGTCGCCGCCATCCGCGGCGACCGCCCGCCGGCGCGCACCACCCGCGGCCTCGCGTAGGTCGGCCCGCAGGGATCAGGCATGGCCGGCCCGCAGGGATCAGACGTGGCCGGCCCGCAGGGATCAGGTGGGATCAGCGTTGCCGGTCCTGGCTCACCACCGGCGCTGAGCGAGGAGCCCCGGGGATCAGGTCACCTGATCACCGGCCACGGCCCCTGGATAGGTTGCCGCGCATGGCCGCCACCGGGTTCCACACCGCCGACGAGCTCAACGCCCTCCTCCCCGGGACCCTCCCCGGCCTGCTGGGGCTGGTCATCGACACCCACGAGCCGGGCCGGCTGACCGCGCACGTCGACGTCCGCCCGGAGCTGCTCGCCCCCAACGGGTACCTGCACGCGGCGACCGTGGTGGGGCTCGCCGACACCGCCTGCGGGCTGGCCACCCGGGCGCTGCTGCCGGAGAACTCGAGCGGCTTCACCACGATCGAGCTCAAGGCCAACTACCTGGGGACGGTCCGCGAGGGCCGGATCGCCACGGTCGCCACCAACGTCCACGCCGGGCGGACGACGCAGGTCTGGGACGCCGTCGTGACCGCCGAGGCCAGCGGCAGGACGCTCGCGCTGTTCCGCTGCACCCAGTCGGTGCTCCGGCCCCGGTGACCCGTTCCGGTACTCACGGGTAACCCCCCTGTGGCGGGGGCCACCGGGGATGTGAGACTGGCGCCACACCCGAGACCCGAGGAGCACGATCCGTGGCCCTGGCCAGCCTGTACCCCGACATCGAGATCCCCGACCTGTCGGTCCCCGCGTACGTCCTCTCCGCCGGCGGCGCGAACCCGGACGCACCCGCGCTGGTGGACGGGCTCAAGGGCGACACCATCACCCACGGCCAGCTGGCCGCCTACGTCGACCGGGTGGCCGCGGCCCTGCACGCCCGCGGGCTGCGCAAGGGCGACGTCGTCGCCGTCTTCTGCCCGAACACCCCGTGGTTCCCCGTGGTCTTCCACGGCATCGCGGCCGCCGGCTGCGTGATGAGCCCGATCAACTCGCTGTACACCCCCGACGAGATCGCCTTCCAGCTGCGCGACTCGGGCGCGAAGGTGCTCGTCACCGTCTCGCCGTTCCTGGACCGGGCGATGGCCGCGGTCGGGAAGGCGCCGGTGGACGAGGTCGTCGTCATGGACGGCGCCGAGGGCCACGCCTCGCTGCTGGACCTGCTCAGCAGCGACGCGCCGTCGGTGCAGGTCGACATCCACCCGGCCGAGGACCTGGTGACGCTGCCCTACTCCAGCGGCACGACCGGCCTGCCCAAGGGCGTCATGCTGACCCACCGCAACCTGGTGGCCAACGTCGCCCAGTGCAAGCCGCTCATCGACCTCGGTGCGGACGAGCGGATCATCGCCGTCCTGCCGTTCTTCCACATCTACGGCCTCACGGTCCTGATGAACCAGGGCCTGGCCTGGGGTGGTGCGGTCGTGACGCTGCCGCGCTTCGACCTCGAGGACTTCCTCCGCACCATCCAGGACCACAAGATCACCCGGGCGTTCGTGGCGCCGCCGATCCTGCTGGCGCTGGCCAAGCACCCGCTGGTCGACTCCTACGACCTGTCGTCCCTGCGCTCGATCACCTCCGGCGCCGCCCCGCTGGACGAGCAGCTGGCGCTGGCCGCCGAGCAGCGGCTGCGCAAGGGCGCCGACACCGGCGTCACCGTGGCGCAGGGGTACGGCATGACCGAGCTGTCGCCGGTCTCGCACACCACGCCGGACCAGGGCAAGGAGCCGGCCGGTGTCACCTCCCCGGTGCCGAAGGGGTCGGTGGGCTACGCCGTCCCCAACACCGAGTGCCGGCTGGTCGACCCCGAGACCGGCCAGGACGCCGGCCCCGGCGAGCGCGGTGAGCTGTGGGTCCGCGGCCCGCAGGTGATGAAGGGCTACCTGAACAACGCCCAGGCCACCGCCGACACCCTCGACCCCGAGGGCTGGCTGCACACCGGTGACGTCGCGGTCGTCGACGAGCACGGCCGCTACACGGTGGTCGACCGCGTCAAGGAGCTGATCAAGTACAAGGGCTACCAGGTCGCCCCGGCCGAGCTCGAGGCCGTGCTGCTGGGCCACCCGGAGATCGCCGACGCCGCGGTCATCGGCGTCCTGGACAAGGAGAGCGGCGAGGAGCTGCCCAAGGCCTTCGTCGTCCGCACGCCCGGCTCGGGGATCGACGAGGCGGCGGTCATGGACTACATGGCCGGCAAGGTCGCCCCGCACAAGAAGATCCGCTTCGTCGAGTTCATCGAGCAGGTGCCGAAGTCGGCGGCGGGCAAGATCCTGCGCAAGGACCTCAAGGCCCGGTGAGGACCCCGGGGTCGGCCGGCGCGTCCGGCCGGCCCCGGGCCGTTCCCGGGGGGACGCCGACCACCCGCTTGTAGGCCCGGGAGAAGGCGGCCTCCGACTCGTAGCCCAGCCGCCGGGCCACCTCCGCGACCCGGGCCCCGCGGCCGAGGTCCACGGTCGCCAGCTGCATGCGCCACCGGGTCACGTACCGCACCGCCGGCTCGCCGGCCAGCTCGGTGAACCGCGCGGCGAAGGACGACCGCGACATCCGCGCCTCCCGCGCCAGCCGGTCCAGGGTCCACGGCCCGCCCGGGTCGCGGTGCACGAGCGCCACCGCGCGGCCGACCTGCGGGTCGCGCAGCGCCCGCAGCCAGCCCGGCCCGGGGTCACCGCCGGCCAGCCAGCCGCGCACCGCCTGCAGGACGACGACGTCGGCCAGCCGGGTCACCACCGCCTCGGCGCCCGGCCGGTCGTGCCGCACCTCCTCGGCCAGCACGCCGAGCAGCACCGGCAGCCAGCCGTTGCGGGCGCCGTCCCGCCCGTCGACCAGCAGCACCGCGGGCAGCAGCTCCAGCAGGTGCGCCACCCCGGCCCGCTCCGGCTCGACGACACCGCACACCAGCCGGGCGGGCGCGCCGCCGCCGTCCACCCGCAGCACCGAGTAGTGCTCGCCGAGGTACTCCTGCGGCAGCAGGTCGGCCCGGCCGGCGACGGCCGCGTCCGGCCCGCTGCGCAGCGCGTGCCCCCGGCCGTGCGGCACCAGGGCGAGGTCGCCGGCCCGCAGCTCGTGGACCTCCCCCTCGACCTCCAGCCGGCAGGTCCCCTCGGTGACGACGTGGAAGCTCATGCACCCGGGCAGGGCGGGCATCTCCACGCCCCAGGGCGCGGTGGCCTCGGCCCGGCAGTAGAAGGTGCCGCGCACCCGCAGGTCGACCAGCACGCCGGCCAGCGGGTCCACCGGGGTCCACGGTGCGCTCACGCCCGCCAGCCTGCGGCGTGCGGCACCGGGAGTCCAGGGTGTCCGGACGAACGGTCATGCGATCCGGATTCCGGGCCGTTCCGGACGACCGGGCGTCCGACCCACCCTGGACGCACGTCGGCCGCACGGGCCGGCACGGAGGGGAGGTCGGGTCATGCGGGTACTGGTCGTGGGAGCGAGCGGCGGGACGGGCCGGGCGGTCGTCGAGGCCCTCGCCGAGCGGGGGCACGAGGTCACGGCGTTCAGCCGGCGGGCGGGTGCCGCCGGCCGCGAAGGGGTCCGCCCGGTCACCGGGGACGCCACCGTGGCCGCCGACGTGGAGCGGGCGGTGCAGGGTCAGGACGCCGTCGTCGTCACCCTGGGCATCAGCGAGAACGCGCTGCGGGTGCGGTTGCGCGGCCCGGCCGGCACCGCGCCGGACGTCCGCTCACGCGGCACCGCGGCGGTCGTCGCGGCGATGCAGCGCCACGGGGTGCGCCGGTTGGTGGTGCAGTCCTCCTACGGCGTCGGCGAGACCCGCGACCGGCTGCCGCTGGCGTCGCGACTGGTCTTCGCGCTGGTGCTGCGCCCGCAGATCGACGACCACGAGCGGCAGGAGCGGCTGGTCCGCGCCAGCGGGCTGGACTGGACCCTCGTCCAGCCGGTCGACCTGACCGACGGCGAGGAGCCGGCGTCCTGCTCGACGACCGGGGAGGTCGCCGGGATGCGGGTGTCCCGGCGTGCGGTGGGCGGTGTCCTCGCCGACCTGGCGACCGGGGGTGGCGCGCGCGGCGCGAGCGTGGCCGTCTCCGGCGGGACGGACCGGCCCGTCCCGAGCCCGTCCCGGGCCTGAGCCCGCCCCACCTCCCTCGCGATCATGAAGTTGCGGAGCAGACACGCGGCCCCTGAGCGGCGCGCCGCTCGCCGGACTTCATGATCGCGGGTCCATGGGGGCAAGGCGGCCCCTTGCAGGGGCCCGCCGCGAGCCTGCCAGCGGTGGGGGGCTCGGCCCCCTTGCAGGGGCCCGCTACCAGCCTGCGAGCGGTGGGGCTCGGCCCCGTCCAGAGGCTCGCGCCGAGCTTGCGAGGCGTGAGGAGGACGGCGGCCCCCTTGCAGGGGCCCGCCGCGAGCGTGCGAGCGGTGGGGGGCAAGGGGGTCCTTCTAGGGTCGGGGCATGCGTGCGGTGACGTTCTCCGAGCCCGGCGGCCCCGACGTCCTCGTGTGGGGGGAGGCGCCGGACCCGGTGCTGCGGCCCGGCGAGGTGCTGGTCGACGTGGTGGCCACGGCGGTCAACCGGGCCGACCTGCTGCAGCGGGCGGGCAACTACCCGCCGCCCCCGGGGGCCAGCGACGTCCTCGGGCTGGAGTGCAGCGGGGTGGTCAGAGAGGTCGGCGAGGGGGTCACCGGCTGGTCGGTCGGCGACGAGGTGTGCGCCCTGCTGTCGGGGGGCGGGTACGCCGAGCGGGTCGCCGTGCCGGCCGGTCAGCTCCTGCCGCGCCCGGCGGGGGTGGAGCTGGCGACGGCGGCGACGCTGCCCGAGGTGGTGTGCACGGTCTGGTCGAACGTGTTCATGGTGGCCGGGCTGCGCCGGGGCGACTGCTTCCTCGTGCACGGCGGCTCCAGCGGCATCGGCACGATGGCCATCCAGCTGGCCGCCCGGGCCGGCGCCCGGGTGTTCACGACCGCGGGGACGCCGGAGAAGCTCGACGTCTGCCGGGAGCTGGGCGCGGAGGTGGGGATCAACTACCGCGAGGAGGACTTCGTCGAGCGGGTCCGCGAGGAGACCGACGGAGCGGGGGTGGACGTCGTCCTGGACAACATGGGCGCCAAGTACCTGGCCCGCAACGTCGACGCGCTGGCCACCGGCGGGCGGCTGGTGTGCATCGGGATGCAGGGCGGGACACGGGCCGAGCTCGACCTCGGCAAGCTGATGCGCAAGCGCGGGTCGATCCACGCGACGACGCTGCGCGGCCGGCCGGCGACCGGTCCGGGGAGCAAGGCGGAGATCGTGGCGGCGGTGCGGCACGACGTGTGGCCGGACGTCGAGCGGGGCGTCGTCCGGCCGATCGTGGACCGGCGGCTGCCGATGTCCCGCGCCGCCGAGGCGCACCGGGTCGTCGACGCCAGCGAGCACGTGGGGAAGGTGCTCCTGCTGACCGACGGTTGAGAGCTCCCGACGGGCGGCACCCGCGCGTACCGGAACGAGGTCCCCCGCCCCCGGGCGTTTCGGAGGGTTCCTCCGGGCCGATGCACGCCGTGTCGCAGGGGGCGCCTGGGCGGAGCAGCGCGGCCGGTCCCTCCCGGACGGCGACCGGCCACGGAGGACAGCACCTTGGACGTGAGCGAACGGGTCACCTGGGAGGACTGCCCGGTCTGCCGGCGGGTCGCGGCCGTCGGCTGGTCGAGCGTCCGACCCGTCGAGTTCGACTGCCCCAACGGCTGCAGCCCCAGCGCGGAGCAGATCCGGGTCCTCGCCGGCCGGCAGGGCCGGGCACCGCGGGAGTGGTCGGCCAACCCGTAGGGGCGCGACGGAGCCCGGCCGCGGGAGCTCGGCCGCCGGCTCACCTCGGCCGCAGCGCCGCCACCGCGTCGACCAGGTAGCCGACCTCGTCGGCGGTGTTGTAGTGCATGAGGCCCAGCTGGACGGCGCCGCCCTGCTCGTTCACGCCGAGGGCGTCGAACAGCTCCCGGGCGGCGAAGTCGCCGTCCCACGCGCAGATGCCGCGGCGGGCCAGCTCGGCGGCGGCCTGGCGGGCGCGCAGGCCCTCGACGGTGAACGACACGGTGGGCGTGCGCCGCGGCGCCTCCCCGAGGACCTGCACGTGCCGCATGGCCCGCAGCGCCTCGTCCAGCCAGGCGAACAGCTCCCCCTCGTAGGCGGCGACCGCGGCCATCGAGGTGCGCAGCCGTTCCCGGCGGGAACCGGTGGCGCCGTCGGCGAGCGAGGCCAGGTGCTCGACCGCCGCGGTGACCCCGGCGAGCAGCTCGAACGGGAGACCACCGGTCTCGAACCGCTCCGGCACCCGGTCCGGGTCGGGCAGGAGCCTGTCGGGGTGCAGCTCCTCCAGCAGCCCCGGGTCGGCGACCAGCGCCGCCACGCGCGGGCCGCACCACCGGTCGGCCGAGACGGTCAGCGAGTCCGCGCCCAGCGCGGCGCGGTCCAGGAGGGCGTGCGGCGCGGCGTGGACGGCGTCGACGTGCACCAGCGCGCCGACCTGGCGCGCCCGGGCGGCGATCGCCGGCACGTCCGGGCAGGTGCCGAGGGCGTCGCTGGCCGCGGTGACGGCCACCAGGCGGGTGCGCTCGGTCAGCAGGTCGTCGTACTGCCAGTCGGGCAGCTCCCCCGTCTCGATGTCCACCTCCGCCCAGCGCACGGTGACCCCGCGCTCGGCGGCCATCTGCACCCAGGGCCGGATGTTGGCGTCGTGGTCGAGCCGGCTCACCACGACCTCGTCGCCGCGGCGCCAGGTGCGCGCGACCGCCCGGGCGAAGGTGTAGGTCAGCGCGGTGGGGTTCGGGCCGAGCACCACCCCGCCGGGCACCCCGCCCACCAGGTCGGCCACCGCGGCGCGCGCGGCCGAGACCAGCCCCTCGGCGCGCCCGGAGGAGGGGAAGACGCCGCCGCGGCCGGCGACCGGCACCCGCATCGCCGAGCTGACCGCGTGCACGACGCTCTCCGGCAGGAGGGCGCCGGCCGCGCCGTCGGCGTGCACGAACCCGTCGGAGAGCCCGGGGAAGAGACCGCGGACGCGCGCGACGTCCAGCCGTGCCTCCCCCCACGCCATGGGTGGAACCGTAGACGCTGGCCGGTTGCCGGGCGCGGGTGCGCGGGGGCGGCGTTCGCGGGCCGACCGGGCGGGGCAGGATGGGTGCATGACCGCACCGGGAAACGGCAGTGAACGCCCTCAGCAGGTCGTCGTCGTCGGCCCCGACGGCCGGCCGGTCGGCGCGATGCCCATGCCGCAGGGGCCGGGCGGGGACGTCGAGACGGGCGAGGGCGCGCCGGCGGTCGGCGACATGGTCGAGCAGCCCGCGAAGGTCATGCGGATCGGCACGATGATCAAGCAGCTGCTCGAGGAGGTCCGCGCCGCGCCGCTGGACGACGCCAGCCGGCAGCGGCTGCGCGACATCCACGCCTCCTCGATCCGCGAGCTCGAGCAGGGCCTGGCCCCCGAGCTGCGCGACGAGCTGGAGCGGATCACCCTGCCCTTCAGCGAGGACCAGACCCCGTCGGACGCCGAGCTCCGCATCGCCCAGGCCCAGCTGGTGGGCTGGCTCGAGGGCGTCTTCCACGGCATCCAGACCGCGCTGTTCGCCCAGCAGATGGCCGCCCGGGCGCAGCTGGAGGAGATGCGCCGGCGGGCGCTGCCGGGCGGCTCGCAGCCGCCGCAGCAGCCCGACCTGCGCCCCGGCGGCGGCCAGTACCTGTGAGCGGGGAGGGCCGGTGCCAGCAGGGGACGACGCCGTCCGCGCGTCCGACGCCGAGCGCGAGGAGACGGTGCGCCAGCTCCAGCGGGGTCTGACCCAGGGGCGGCTGACCGTCGACGAGTTCGACGAGCGGGTGCAGGCCGCCTACGCGGCCCGCACCCGCGGCGACCTCGCCCGGCTCACCGCCGACCTGCCGCGGAGTCTGTGGTGAGCCCGGCGGTGGTGGCGCCCGTCAACCCGTCGACGCGCCCCTCCGGCACGGCCGCGGGGAGCGCGCGGGTGCCGTCCTCGGCCGGCTCCTCCCGCGCCTCCGGCTGACCGTCGTCCGCGGCCTCCCGGGAGACCGCGACCTGCTGGGCCCCGGGGGCCTGCTGCGCCCCCGCGGCCTGCTCGAAGAAGCGCAGCAGCTCGACCGGGAACGGCATGACCAGGGTGCTGTTCTTCTCCGACGCGACGTCGGCGACGGTCTGCAGCAGCCGCAGCTGCAGGGCACCGGGGGTGGCGCTCATGGCGTCGGCCGCCTGGGCCAGCTTGCTGGAGGCCTGCAGCTCGCCGTCCGCGGAGATGACCCGGGCCCGCCGGTCCCGCTCCGCCTCGGCCTGCCGCGACATCGACCGGCGCATGCCCTCGGGCAGCGAGATGTCCTTGACCTCGACCCGGTCGATCTTGATGCCCCAGTCCTCGGTGGGGGTGTCGATGACCGCGCGCAGCTCGGCGTTGATCGCCTCCCGGTCCGACAGCAGGGTGTCGAGGTCCGCCCGGCCGATCACCGACCGCAGCGAGGTCTGGGAGACCTGCGAGGTGGCGATCATGTAGTTCTCGACGTTGATGACCGCCTTGACCGGGTCGACGACGCGGAAGTAGACGACGGCGTCCACCCCGATCGTGACGTTGTCGCGGGTGATCGTCCCCTGGGAGGGCACGTCGAGCACCAGGGTCTGCACGGGCACCTTGGTCATCTGGTCGACGAACGGGATGAGCAGCCGCAACCCCGGCTCCCGGACGGTGGGAAGCAGCCGCCCGAACCGGAGCACCACCCCGCGCTGGTACTGCTGCACCATCCGGACGCTCGCGCCCAGCACGACCAGGGCGACGACGGCGACCACCGCCAGCACGACGAGGGCGACGTCCATGGCCGGCCTCCTCCCGGCCGGCGCGGCGACGTCAGGACGTTCCCGCGGCGCCGTGGGGCGCCGGCCCGTCCCCGTCCATGATCCCCCAGGATCGGGGCCGGGGGGGCAGGGCCTCAGACGGTGAAGCGGCGGACGGCGCCCTGGAGGTCGCCGCTCATCCGGGCCAGCTCCTCGGCCGCCCGCTGCGCGTCCTCCACGCGGGCGTTGGTCTCCTGGGTGCCGGCGGCCAGGCCGGTGATCGCCGCGGCGATCTGCTGGGACCCGGTGGCCGCCTCGGCCACGTTGCGGTTCATCTCGTTGGTCGTGGCGGTCTGCTCCTCGACGGCCGCGGCGATGGTCGCCTGGAAGTCGTTGATCTCCCCGATCACGGCGCTGATCTGCCGGATGGCCTCGACCGCACCGGCGGTGTCGCCCTGGATGGTCTCGACCCGCCGCGAGATGTCCTCGGTCGCCCGCGCGGTCTCCTGCGCGAGCTCCTTGACCTCGCTGGCGACCACCGCGAAGCCCTTGCCGGCCTCGCCTGCCCGGGCCGCCTCGATCGTGGCGTTGAGCGCGAGCAGGTTGGTCTGCTCGGCGATGCCGTTGATCAGCTTCACCACGGTGGCGATCTCCTGCGAGGAGTCGCCGAGCTTGCCGACGGTCCGGGTCGTGCTCTCGGCGACCCCGACCGCCTGACCGGCCACCCGGGCGGCCTCGGTCGCGTTCCGGGAGATCTCCCGGATCGCGGACTCCATCTGCGAGGAGCCGGCCGCCACGGTGTCGACGCTGGCGGCCACCTCGCCGGAGGAGGCGACGACGACGTCGGCCTGGCCGGCCGCGGTGCGGGCGTTGCCGGCGATGGCGCCGGACGCCGCGCTCAGCTTCGCCGAGGCGTCGCCCAGCCGCCGGGAGGAGTCGTGCACCAGCGTGAGGACGCCGCCGAGCGCGTCGAGGGTGGCGTCCAGCGAGCGCGCCATCTCGCCGAGCTCCGCGCCGCCGGTGCGGCCGGCCCGGACGGTGAGGTCGCCGGCGGCGACCCGGCCGAGGACCTCGCGGATGCGCTGCACGGGACGGGTCACGCCCCGGGCGACCAGGGAGGCCAGCGCGACGGAGACCACCAGCCCGAGCGCGATGATGACCAGGGTGAGGGTGCGCGCCGCGGTGTAGGCGTCCTCGGCGTCCGCCGCGGTGCGGACCGCCTGCGCGCTCGCGGCGGCCGTGGCCGCGGCGATCGACTCGCTGATCACGGCCTCCTGCTCGTTGAGCCGGGCGACCATGGTGCGCAGCTGGTCCGGGGTGCTGGTGCCCCGCGCGGCGACCATCTGCCCGAGCACCGCGAGGTAGGACTCGACGGCGGGCTGGAAGCGGTCGAAGGCCCCCCGCGCGTCGGCGGAGAGCGGCATCGCCGCCACCGCGGCCGTCTGCTCGACCAGCCGCGCCCCCACCGCCTCGGCGTTCCGCTGCGACGCGGCGAGCGACTCCGGGGGCAGGGTGGGGATGTTCGCGCGGGCGGTGTGCGCCATGAGCTCCCACCAGTCGGCCTGCAGCTGCCGCAGCCCGTCGAGCGGGACGGCCCCCTCGGTGTGGACGCGTTCGGCCTGCCCGCTGAGCGCCGACATGCGCTGGATGCCGAACAGGCCGACGCCGAGGGTCGTCAGGGCGACGACGAGGACCGCGCCCAGCAGCCGGGTGCGCAGGCCCCAGCGGCTACCGGTGGCGTCCTCGGCCGGGTCCCGGGGGTCGGGCGTCCGGGTGTGCTCCATGGGTGCGGCTGCCTTCCGTGGCTGGACAGGAGGGGTCACAGCACACTTCGGCAGCGCGCCCGGGCTCTTGAGCCGGACGGCGGCCGTCCGGGCTCACGGTTGCCGGTCCTGGGGCACCACCCCGGGTTTGCGAGGTCCGGCC
>NZ_JBJGYK010000066.1:0-15868 GCF_054049955.1 Geodermatophilus sp. SYSU D00758 | reverse complement strand
GCCAGCCCCGCTCCCCCAACTTCCGGGAGAACACCGGGTCCACCCCCGACAACCAGGTGTCCACGTGCGTGGCGAAGGTGCCGGCCTCCCGCTCGGCCGCCAGGAACTCCCGCACCTCCGCCCGCACTCGCTCCGCCGCCTCCGAGGACGGGGCGGGGGCCGGGGTGAGCGAGCTCGTCATGCGTGCGACTCCCAGGTGCGACCGGTGCCTCCGCGTCGTTTGTACAGGGCCCGGGGGTCGCGCGCGGCGCGGGGTCAGTCGGGGGGAGGGTGCTCCGGCGGTCCGGCGGTGAGCGCGCGCAGCTCGGTGACCACCTCACCGGCGACGGTGGCCAGGGAGGTCACCGCACCGGAGACCAGGCGGCGCACCCCGGCGCCGTCGAGGCCGACGAGGGCACCGAGGCCGGCGGCGACGTCGAGGCCGGGCAGCGCCGGCAGGCCCGCCCCGCCGGCCTCCGAGCGCCGGTCCTCGGCGAGCTCGGGGGACCAGCGCATGGCGTCGGAGGACACCGACAGGTCGCCGGTGGCCCCGTCGATGGCCGTGCGCACCGGGTCGGCCACCGGGTCGGTCGGACGTGGCGCCGGACGTGACATGGCCGCCTCCCGCCGCTCGAGCGTGGCGCCATCGTCGCGCGGGACACGGGCGCGCGCCAGGGGCGGGCGGGGTCGGGTCCGGGCGGGGTCGGGTGCGGGGGGTCAGCCGGGGAGCCGGGTGACGGCGAGGAGGGCGACGTCGTCCTGCCGCTGCCCGCCGGCCAGCTCGGCCAGCACGCGGTCGCACAGCCCGTCCGCCCCCGCCCCGGCGGACCGGGCGGCCGCCGCCAGCAGCAGCGCCAGGCCCGCGTCGAGGTCCACGCCGCGGCGCTCGACGAGCCCGTCGGTGTAGAGCAGGAGCGTGGCCCCGAGCGGCAGGACGCCGGACCACTCCGCGACCCCGGTCGCCGGTGCCCCCAGCATCCGGCCGGGCTGCACCGGCAGCAGCTCCGCGTCGCCGTCGGTCACCACCACCGGTGGCGGGTGTCCCGCCGAGGCCACCCGCAGCCGCCCCGAGCCCGGCTCGAGAAGGGCGAACAGCGCGGTGGCCATGCGCTGCAGGCCGAGCAGCGGCCAGCCGGCCTGCAGCCGGTGCAGCAGCGCACCGGGTGGGGGCCGGTCGGCGAGGTGCGCCCGGTAGACGCTGCGCAGCTGGCCCATGACCGCGGCGGCGGTGATGTCGTGGCCGCCGACGTCCCCCACCGCGAGCGCGACCTCCCCCTCGGAGAGCGGCACGACGTCGTAGAAGTCGCCGCCGACGTCGGCGCCCCGGCCGGCCGCGAGGTAGCGCACCGCGACCGCCAGCCCGGGCACCGGCGGCGGGGCGGGTGGCAGCAGGTTGGCCTGCAGGGTGTGCGAGGTGCCCGCCTCGAGCTCGAAGCGCTGGGCCCGGTCCAGCGCCTGGGCCACCTGCAGCGCCAGCTGCTCGACCACCTCGACGTCGGCCGCGCGGAACGGGCCGCGGCTGCGTCCGGTGCCGAGGGTCAGCACACCCAGCACCCGGCCGTCGGAGACCAGCGGCACGGCGAGCAGGTCGCTCAGCCCGAGCGCGGCGGCGATCTCCCGGTGCCGGTCGTCGGTCGTGATCCGGGCCAGCCAGTCGTCGGTCACCTCCCGGACCCACACGGTCCGGCCCCGCCGGAGCGCCTCCGTGGTCGGGTGTCCCCCGCCGCGGCGCGGGAGGTGCCGCTGCCCCAGCTCGGCCACCGGCCCGGCCAGCGCCGGGTCGGCGTGCCGGGCCACCGGCCGGGTCAGCCCGTGCTCGGTGGTGAGGTCGACGACGCAGAGGTCGGCCAGCCGGGGGACGACGAGGTCGGCGAGCCGCTCGGCGCTCTCGGCGACGCCCGGGGCCTGCGCCAGCAGGCGGGCGGACTCCACGAGGAACGCCGAGCGAGCCGCCTGCCGCGCGGTCTCCTCGTGCAGGCGCACCCGGACCAGCGTCTGCGCGGCCTGCCGGCCCAGCGTCGCGAGCAGCTCCTCGTCGGCGCGGGGCAGCTCGCCGCGCGTCCCCGGCTCGGTGAGGTCGATGAGCTCGGTGTCGCCCGCGGCGCCGAGCACGAGCACGAGGACCCCGAGGTGGGCGGCGTCCCCGCCGACCGGGACCAGCACCAGCGACTCCTGCCCGGCCGCGGTCAGCCGCTCGGCCAGGCCGGGCCACACCGCGCGCAGGCCCGCCCCCAGCCGCACGGTGTGCACCGCACCGTCGCGCACGAGCTCGGCGCCGGCGGCCGCGCCGGCCATCTCGGCGAGCAGGTCCGCCGGCAGCCCGGCGGAGGCCACCAGCTCGACCGCGGGCACCGGCCGCGGTTCCCCCTGCTCCCCCTCCCGCCGCGCCGGCTCCCCCCGGTCCCCGGCCAGCCACAGCGCCGCCCCGGTCGCCCCGACCGCCTCCTGGCTGCGGCGCACCAGCACCTCGGCCACCTCCCGCGCGGAGGTCGCCCCGGCCAGCTCGGAGACCACGTGCTGCACCGTGCGGGACCGCGCCTCGGACTCCGCGGCGACCCGCTGGGCGTTGAGCAGCGCCCGCTCGTACCGCCGCCGCGAGGTCGCCTCGAAGACGGTGGCCCGGACCAGCACCGGCGCGCCGGAGGGGTCCCGGACCTCGACGGCGTTGACCAGGCACGGCAGCGGGGTGCCGTCGGCGCGGACGACGTCGACGGCGACCTCCCGCACCGCCCCCTGCATGCGCAGCAGCGGGGCCATGTGGGTCTCGTAGAAGACCCGCCCGCCGACGCCGAGCAGCTCGGGGAAGCGCCGCCCGAGCACCGTCGCGGCCGGCCGGCCCAGCCACTCGCACAGGGTGCGGTTGACCTTCACCACCCGCCCGTCGGGGGTGGTGGAGAAGTAGCCGCAGGGCGCGTTCTCGTACAGCTCGGCGGGGTCGTCGTCGAGGAGTCGGTCGAGCTCCGGCGGCGGGGCGGCCGGGGAGCCCGCGGGGGGCGGGTCCACGGCTCAGCGGGCGCCGAGGAAGGCCCGGATCGCGGCGGTCGTCTCCTCGGGGGCGGACAGGTTCGGGCAGTGCCCGGTGGCCGCCAGCTGGGTGAACGCGCTGCCCGGCACGTGCTCGTGCACGTAGCGGCCGACCACCTCGGGGGCGATGACGTCCTCGCTGCACTGCAGCACCAGGGTGGGGACGGCGACGCCCGGCAGGTCGGCCCGGTTGTCGGACAGGAACGTGACCCGGGCGAACCGGCGGGCGATCTCGGGGTCGGTGCGGCAGAAGCTGTTGGTGAGCTCGGCGGCCAGCTCCGGCCGGTCGGGGTTGCCCATGATGACCGGGGCCATGGCCGCCGACCAGCCCAGGTGGTTGCTGTCCAGGCTGTCCAGGAGCGCGGCGACGTCGGCCCGGCTGAACCCGCCCACGTAGCCCTCGTCGTCGACGTAGCGGGGGCTCGGCCCCACCATGACCAGCGCCCCGATGGCGTCCGGGGCCTGCTGCGCCGCCAGCACGCCGATCATCGCGCTCACCGAGTGACCGACGAAGACCGCGTCGGTCAACCCCAGCTCGCGGCAGATGTCGACGACGTCGTCGGCGTAGCCGCGCAGCGAGCCGTACCGGGTGGGGTCGTAGGCCGACAGGTCCGAGCCGCCGGCGCCCACGTGGTCGAAGAGGACCACCCGGTGGTCGGCCTCGAACTCCGGCGCGACGAATCGCCACATCGCCTGGTCGCAGCCGAAACCGTGCGCGAAGACCATCGGCCGCGCGCCGGCGACCCCGCTCTCGCGGACCCGGTTGCGCTGCCGCACGTTCACGCGTCGAACGTATCCGGGCGGTCCTGTTCTGTCTGCCCCGTCGCGACCGCCGGCGGACGGGGGCGCGCCCGGGCCCGCGCGGCGGGGCTCAGTAGCGGGACGTGCCGCAGTCGGCGCAGCGCTTGCGCGGCGGGCGGGTCTCCCGCCGGCAGTTCGGGCAGGTCCACGCGGTCCGGTCGATGCGGGGGCGGCGGGGCCGCCGGGCGGCCTGGCGGCCGCTGGTCACGGTGCTCATCCGATCCTCCTCGGGGGTGCGCTCCCGACGGTAGGGAGGCCACGTGTCACCGAGGTGACCTGCACGTTGCCGTTCGGAACGGGCGGTGTGAGCTCGCCTGCAAGTGGCCGGCCGCCGCCGTTGCAGTCCGCTCCCAGAGCGCTCCCAGTGCCCCCCGCCACGGTGGCCGCACCGCGCCCCACCGGGGCCCCGAGAGGCCGGGAGGCCCACCGATGACCCGCACCCGCACCGCCCTGCTCCGCACCACCGTCCCCGTCGCCGCCGTGGCCGCGGTCCTGGCCGCGGCCGGCAGCGCCGCGGCGTCCACCGTGCCGTTCAACGCCTACGACACCGATGCCGACGGCTTCGCCGACACCTACGGCTTCGACGACAGCGGCGACGGCTACGAGGACACCTGGGCCGTCGACCGGGACGGCGACGGCGTCGTCGAGCAGGTCGCCGTCGACACCGACCTGGACGGCTGGGCCGACACGTTCGCCTTCGACTCCGACGAGGACGGCTACGTCGAGGAGGTCGGCGTCGACACCACCTCCAACGCCCTCCCCGACGTGTGGGGCGCCGACACCGACCTCGACGGCCACGTCGACGCCTACGCCTACGACGTGGACGACGACGGCTGGGCCGACCACTCCGAGCCCGCGGGCTCCACCTACGCGGCGGTGACCGTCGTCCTCGCCGAGGCCGGCGACTGGGCCTACTGGGAGGTCGCCGTCGAGATCGGCCACGGCCTGACCGCCGGCGGCACGGCGGACGGCGGCACGGGCGGCCTCGCCACGCTCACCGGCACCCCGGCCGCGGCGGCCCCGGCGGCGGACGGCGACCTGCCGGGCAGCGTGGTCGCCGGCCTGCTCGGTTCCCTCACCGGCTCGGCCTGACCGCCCGGTGACGATGAGTGCGGCGATGAGTCCCGCGTCCCGGGACGGTCCCCCCTGCATGCCCGCGACGTTCGTGCTCGTCCCCGGTGCCGGTGGCCGGGCCTGGTACTGGCACCGGCTGGTGCCCGAGCTCGAGCGCCGCGGGCACGCCGCCGTCGCCGTCGACCTGCCCGCCGAGGACGACGCGGCCGGCCTCGGCGCGTACGCGGCGGTGGTCGCCGACGCCGCCCGGGGCCGGGACCGCCCGGTCGTGGTCGTCGCCCAGTCGATGGGCGGCCTGCCCGCACCGCTGGCCTGCGCGCGGGTCCCGGTCGACCGGCTGGTCCTCCTCAACGCCATGGTGCCGCGCCCCGGCGAGACGGGGGGCGAGTGGTGGGCGGCCACCGGGCACGAGGCGGCCCGCGCCGCGGCGGCGGCCGCGGACGGGCGGCCGTACCACCCGGAGGACCTCGACGAGGACTTCCTGCACGACGTCCCGCCCGAGGTGGTGGCGACCGCGCCGGGACCGGTCGCGCAGTCGGGCACCCCGTTCACCGAGCCGTGGCCCCTGGCGGCGTGGCCGGACGTGCCGACCCGGGTGCTCGCCGGCCGCGACGACCGCTTCTTCCCGCCGGCCTTCCAGCGGCGGATCGCCGCCGAGCGGCTCGGCCTGGACGTCGAGGAGGTCCCCGGCGGCCACCTGGCGGCCCTGAGCCGCCCGGCCGAGCTGGCCGACGCGCTGGTCGCGGGGCTCGGGGTCAGCCGGAGCGGCTGACCCGCGCGCCGGGAATGCCGGGGCACCATGGGCGTTCCTGTCTTCCCGCAGACGAACGCCCACGCGAGGAGCCCCGTGCCGCCGACCGCACCGACGACGCAGCCCGAGGTCGCCGCCCACCCCGAGCTCGCCGACGAGCAGCAGTACGTGTCCGACCTCTACACCCGGCTGGACACCGCCCGGGCCCTGGCCACCGAGCGGCTGCGCCAGGCCATCTCCTGGCCGGCCGTCGACCCGCAGGCCCTGCACGAGCGGGACGCCACCGTGCGCTTCCAGACCGAGCGGGTCACCGCGCTGGACGCGGCCGAGGCCGGGCTGTGCGTCGGCCGGATCGACCGCACCGAGGACGGCCCCCTCTACATCGGCCGGATCGGGCTGGCCGCCGACGACAACGGCGGCGACCCGGCGCTGGTCGACTGGCGCGCGCCGGCGGCCCGGCCGTTCTACACCGCCACCCCGGTGCACCCGCTCGGGGTGACCCGGCGCCGGCACATCCGCACCCGCGGGCGCCGGGTCGTCCGCCTCGACGACGAGGTGCTCACCGGCGGCGTGATCGACGGCCGGGTCGGCTCCGGCCTCACCGGTGAGTCGGCGCTGATGTCGGCCCTGGACACCGCCCGCACCGGCCGCATGACCGACATCGTGCGCACCATCCAGGCCGAGCAGGACGCCGTGATCCGCGCCGATGACCGGGGCGTGCTCGTCGTCCAGGGGGGGCCGGGCACCGGCAAGACCGCCGTGGCGCTGCACCGCGCCGCGTACCTGCTCTACACCCACCGGGAGCGGCTGGCCCGCCGCGGCCTGCTGGTGGTCGGCCCCACGCCGACGTTCCTGCGCTACATCGCCGACGTGCTGCCCGCCCTCGGCGAGACCGGCGTGCTGCTCGCCGGCCTGGGCCAGCTGCGCCCGGGGCTGGACGCCCGCGGCACCGAGCCCCCGGCGAGCGCCGCGGTCAAGGGTCGGCTGGAGATGGTGCAGGTGCTGGAGCGGGCCGTGGCCGACCGGCAGGTGGTCCCCGACGCCCCGCGCGAGGTGGTGGTCGACGGATTCCCGCTGCGGCTGCGCCCGATCGACGTCCGCCGCGCCGGCAACGCCGCCCGCAAGGCCGAGCGGCTGCACAACCTGGCCCGGCCCGAGTTCGCCCGGCGCGTCGTCGACACGCTCACCGCGCGCTACGCCGAGCGGATCGGGACGGGCATCGAGGGCGGCGCGTCGCTGTTCGACCGCGGAGACCTCGCCGCGCTGCGCCGCGAGGTCGCCGAGGACCACGCCGTCCGGGCCCTGCTCCAGGAGCTGTGGCCGGTCCTCACCGCCGAGCGGCTGCTCGCCGACCTCTACGCCGACCCCGCGCGCATCGCCCGCGCCACCCCGGGCTGGGACGACGGCACCCGCGCGCTCCTGCACCGTCCCCGCGGCCGGGAGTGGACGCCGGCCGACGTCCCGCTGCTCGAGGAGGCCGAGGAGCTGCTCGGCTTCGACGACAGCGCCCAGCGGGCGCGCGCCGAGCGGGACCGGCGGCGCCGGCTGGCCGAGGCCCAGGAGACCCTCGACGTGCTGCACGGGTCGCGCTCGATCGACCTGGAGGACGAGCACCTCGAGGCCGAGGTGCTCAGTGCCGGTGACCTCATCGGCGCCGAGGAGCTCGCCGAGCGGCAGCGGGCGGTGGACACCCGGACGACGGCCGAGCGGGCCGCGGCCGACCGCACCTGGACCTTCGGCCACGTCGTGGTCGACGAGGCCCAGGAGCTCTCACCGATGGCCTGGCGGCTGCTCGTGCGCCGCTGCCCGACCCGGTCGATGACCGCGGTGGGCGACCTGGCCCAGACCGGGTCGGCGGCGGGGGCCGGCGACTGGGGCGAGACCCTGCGCCCGCACGTCGGCGACGCCTGGCGGCTGGCGGAGCTGACCGTCAACTACCGGACGCCCGCCGAGATGATGGACGTCGCCGCCGACGTGCTGGCCGCCGCCGGCACCGGCGCCACCGCACCCCGCTCGGTCCGCCCGGCCACCACCGCCCCGTGGGCCGAGACGACCGGCGAGGAGCTCCTGGCCGGCCGCGCCGCCGAGGTCGCGGCCGGGTTCGCCGAGCACGAGGGCACGGTCGCCGTCGTCGCGCCCGCCGCGCGGACCGGCGCGCTCACCGCGGCCCTGGCCGACCGGCTCCCGCGGGTGACGGCCGGTGCGGACGCCGACTCCTCGCTCGGCCCGGTGGTGCTCACGCCCGCCGAGGCCAAGGGCCTGGAGTTCGACTCCGTGCTGGTCGTCGACCCGCAGGGAGTGCTCGACGAGGGCCCGCGCGGGCACAACGACCTCTACGTGGCGCTCACCCGCGCCACCCAGCGGCTCGGCGTCCTCGCCCCCGGGGACCTGCCCGCGGAGCTCGCCCGGCTCCGCTGAGGCGGCTCACTGTCGGGCCCGGGCGAAGGGGCCGCGCAGCGCCGCCCACTGCAGGAGCATCACCGTCTTGGCGTCGGCGATGCGGCCGTCGGCGACCATGTCCAGCGCCTCGTGGAAGGGCAGCTCCAGGACCTCGACGTCCTCCCCCTCCTCGGCCAGCCCGCCGCCGGCGCCGGTGCGGTCGGCGGCGGTGTAGGGCGCGGCGTAGAAGTGCAGCCGCTCGGTCACCGAGCCCGGGCTCATCCAGACGTCGAAGACGTGCTCGAGGGAGCCGACGGTCACCCCGAGCTCCTCCTCCGCCTCCCGGCGGATCGCGGTCTCGGGGTCGTCGTCGTCCAGCAACCCCGCCGCGGCCTCGACCAGCATCCCGTCGGGGTGGCCGTTGACGTACACCGGGAAGCGGAACTGGCGGGAGAGCAGCACCGTGCCCCGCGCGACGTCGTGCAGCAGGATCGTCGCCCCGTTGCCGCGGTCGTAGGTCTCCCGCGTCTCCGTGGTCCAGCGGCCGTCGGCGTGCCGGTACTCGAAGGTGGTGCGCCGCAGCACGTGCCAGGCGGCCGCCACCAGCTGGACGTCGGTCACGCGGACCCCGGGGTTGCCGTCGAGGTCCCGTCCGACGCGGTCGAGGCCGGTGCGCCCACGGGAGTCCGGGACGTCGATGCCCGGTGTCTGCACGGTTGTCGTCATGGCCCGGCACCATAGTGCAGAATCGTGCATGAACAAGGAGGAACGTGCATGCTGGCTGCCCATCGCCGTGACCTGCTGCTCGACCGGCTGCGCACCGACGGCCGGTTGATCGCCAAGGACCTCGCGGCCGAGCTCGGCGTGTCGGAGGACAGCGTCCGCCGCGATCTGCGCGAGCTCGCCGCGGCCGGGCTGTGCCAGCGGGTGTACGGCGGTGCCCTGCCCGTGTCCCCGGCGGTGGCCGACCACGCTGCCCGCAGCAGCGTCGCCGTGGCGAGCAAGGAGCGGGTCGCCGCGCGCGCCGCGGCGCTCGTCCGACCGGGCAGCACGGTGCTGCTGGACGGCGGCACCACCGCGCTGGCCGTCACCCGGGCACTGCCCCGCGACCTGACCGCCACGGTGGTCACGCACAGTCCCGCGGTCGCCGTCGCCCTCGTCGAGCACCCCGGCGTGGCGGTGCAGCTGATCGGCGGCCGGTTGTTCAAGCACTCGGTGGTGGCCTGCGGCGCGGCCGCGGTCGAGGCGGCGCAGCTGGTGACCGCCGACGTGTTCCTGCTCGGGGTCACCGGCGTGCACGCCGAGGCCGGGCTGACCACCGGCGACGCCGAGGAGGCCGCGATGAAGCGGGCGCTGTCCCGGCGCGCGGCCGACACCTACGTCCTGGCCAGCCGGGAGAAGGTGGGCGCCGCCTCACCGCACGCGGTGCTGCCGCTGTCCGCCGTCAGCGGGGTGGTCACCGACGCCCCGCCCGACGACGCGGCCGTGCGGGACCTGCGCGCCGTCGGTGTGACCGTCGTCGAGGCCTGACCGGACGCCGTCGGCACGGCGTCGGCGCCGGCGGCGGGCCCTCAGCGCCGGCGTTCGACGCCCTCGTGCACGGCCACCACCGCGAGCCCGAGCAGCAGGCCGAGGGCGCCCAGGCCGACCAGCCCGGTGTTGATCGCGGTGTTGTCGAGCTCCGCCCAGGTGATGCCGACCGCCAGGGCGAGCAGGCCCGCGAGCCCGAACAGCGGCGCGAGCCACCTCGTCATCTCCACCCGGGCCTCCCCCACGTCGCCGACCGGCACCGATCAGAGCACGGCGTACCGACGTCCCCGACCGGCCCCGGCGCGGCCGTGACGCAGCGCGACGGGGTCAGTCGGTGCCGTGCACGCGCAGCACCACGCGGTCGGCCGGGAGCGCCGGGATCCTCCGCAGCGAGATCGTCAGGTCCTGCTCGGGGACGTCGGCTCGCAGCCTCGCCAGCCGGACCCCGAGCGCCGACAGCAGCGCCACGGTGATCTGCTCGCCCGGGCAGCGGTGGCCGGTGCGGGGGTCCCCCGCGCCCTGCGGGACCAGCTCCCACGGGCCGATCTCGCGGTCGAGGAACCGCTCGGGGCGGAAGGCGTACGGGTCCTCCCACAGGTCCCCGTCGTGGTCGGTGCCGTAGAGGTCGACGAAGACCATGGCGTTGGCCGGCACCCGGACGCCGTCGAACTCCACCGCCCGCGGGGCGCGGCCGCCGATGAACGGCGCGAAGGGGTAGAAGCGGCGCAGCTCGTGGGCGAAGGCCTCGGCGTAGGCCGGGTCGCCGGCCGCCAGCCGCTCGCGCACCCCGGGCCAGTGCAGCAGCGCGTGCGCCGAGAACGCGACGAACCAGCTCACCGCCACGGTCGGGCGGACCACGTTGAGGACCTCGACGGCGGCCACCCGCGGGTCGAGCTGCTCGCCGGAGGCGTCGCGGTGCCGCGCGACCGCGTCGACGACCGAGCCGGCCGGCACCGACCGCTGCCCGCTGCGGACGTCTGCGACCAGCTGCGCCAGCTCGGCCTCGCGACGGTTGCGGGCGCGCCGGGCCCGCCAGTGCCGGGGGCCGCCGGTGGCGAAGCCGTCCACCATGGCGGTGAGGTCCCGCGCCATCGCGGGCACCTCGTCGTCGGCCAGCGGCACCCCGGCCCAGCCGCACACCCCCCGGGTCAGCACGCGGGCCGCCTCGTCGAACAGCACGACCGATCCCTGCCGCGCCCACCCCGGCACCGCGTCGTCCCAGGCCGCGGTGACCCGCTCCACCAGGGGCGCGAGCTTGGGCCGGCCAGGGGTGTCGTCCATGAGCAGGTCGACGAACATGTGCTTGCGCACCCGGTGCTCGGGCCCGTCGAGGGTGTGCACCGCGCCCTTGCCGAACAGGGTCGCCTGCACCGGCTCCGGGATGGCGTGCGCGCGGCGCACGTGGTCCTCGTCGTAGACGAACCGCGCCCCCTCCGGGCCCTGGACGGCCAGCACGGGCAGCCCCAGGAGCCGGGCGCGCACCGTCCTGCGACCGTCCTCGCGGCGGCGGTCGGGCAGCCACCCGTAGCCGCGGCGGGCGAGGGCGAGGGAGTCGTCGATCCGGGGCAGGCGCATGCCCCCGGTCTGCCCCGGCCCCCGCGGGGGTATGCCTCAGCCGGGTCGCTGCTCCTGCACGCGGTCGTCGCGCGGCTGGGTCGCGCCGTCGGCCGGCGACCGCCCGCGGGTCCGCGACCCCAGCCGGCGCAGCAGCGCCGCGACCTCGGCCGTCGCCGAGGTCGTGACCCGCTCGGGGAGGTCGCGCTCGACGGCGGCCAGGCGGTCGGCCAGCGTCCGCTCCTCCTCGCCGAGCAGCCCGCGGTAGGCCGGGTCCAGGAGGTAGCCGGTGGGCGGGGTGGACAGGCAGCCGATGAGGTCGAGCAGCACCTCCAGCAGCCGGGCGGCCTCGGCCGGGCTCGCGTCGGCCGGCGCCATCGCCACGGTGTGCACGTCGCGTTCCCACAGCCGGGCGCGGGCCGGGTCCTCGCGCAGGGCGAGCACGGTGCCGCTCTGCCGCCGGGGCGCCGCACCGGGGGCCTGGACCGCGGTGCGCACCTGGTGGGCGATGCGGATCAGGTCGTCGTCCTGCAGGGAGGTCCCGACGAAGAGGACGTGCCGGGTGAGCAGCAGCGAGTGCAGGACGCCGGCCAGCGCGGCCCGCGAGTCGCCGAAGGCCAGGTACTCCTCCCGGGTCAGGACGACGCTCTCCGGGTGCGCCGCGTCGCCGTGCAGCTTGAGCAGCCAGGGCCGGCCGGGCTCGGCCTCGTCGAAGGGCAGCACGGTGAGCTCGCGGCCGATGTCCCCGGCGGCGAGCTCCACGAGCGGGTCGTAGTTGGTGGTCACGTACTCCTGCACCGGCAGGTCGGCGAGCAGCGCGTGGGCCAGGGCGTAGCGGGCCGGCCCGAACCGCTCCTGCACGTAGGCCTGCAGCCGCTCGGCGCCGAGCTCGCGGGCCAGCAGGGCGGCGGCGTCCTGGGCCGGCAGCCCGTCCAGCCCGGCCCGCAGCCGCGCGTCCAGGCCGCTGTGCCCGGCCAGCTCGTCGAGCAGCTCCTCCCAGGTCGGCAGGCCGGCGGCGGCGCTCACCCCCGCGCCGGCGAAGACGGCGAGCTGGCCGCGGCGGGCGCGCTCCCCGAGGTCGTCCGCCACGGCGCGCAGCGGGTCGGGCAACGCCCAGTTGGCGTCCTCACCGCGGCGCACCCGCTGCGCCGCGGCCAGGTCGCTGGGCCCGCGCAGCACGAGCGCGATGTCGAAGCCGTGCCGCTCGGCGGCCTCCCGCAGCACCGGCAGCAGCCGGGCCAGCAGGGTGCCCCGCTGCCCCGCTGCGCCGCCCCAGCCGGTGCCGAGCGCGGGCAGCGCGACCAGCCGCCGCGCGCGCCCGTTCACCGGCCGCTCCACCGGTCGCCGGGCGACGGCGTCCAGGGCCTCGCGGGTGCCGTCGAGCAGCCACGGCAGCGCGTCGCCGTCGTCGACCACGCCGTCGTCGACGGTGTCGACGAGCCACACCTGCGGCGAGGTCCCCCCGGGCGCGCACAGCACCCGCTCGGACCCCGACCAGCGCAAGCGCAGGCACAGGCCGCCGTCGTCCTCGGTGGCGACGAGGTCCTCCGGCAGCAGCTCGCGCCAGCCGGCGGTGACCCGCAGCGAGCGGTCGGTGGGCACCAGGACGTCGTCGCACACCAGCCGCCGGAGGTCGGCGCCCACCGCGAACACGTGCCCCGCCACGGGACCGGGCGTACCCGCTGGACCCGCCGCGGGAACCGCAAGCGGGACGGCAGCGGCGCGCAAGGCCGCCGGGCGACGGTCCTCCCGACACCCCCACCACCCCGAGGACGACCGACCCGATGCGCACCCTCCCCACGGCCGGCACCGTGCTGGCCGCCGCCCTCCTGCTCGCCGCGTGCAGCACCTCCGTTCCCGGGGCCGTCAGCGCGGCCGGGGCCCCGACCCCGCCGGCCGCGACCCCGCCGGCCCCCGCCCCTCCGCCCGCACCGCTCGGCGCGGCGGACCTGACCGCCGCGGTGCCGCCCGGCGCGCGCCCGGTGGCCGTCGTCGGCGACGGCGGCACCGGCGCCTGGGTGGTGGCCCAGGACGGCGCGGCCACCGTCGCCGTGCCGGTCCCGCTCCCGGCCGGCGGCAGCGGCGCCGGAGCGCCGGTGCCCCTTCCCCACGTCGCCGACCTCGTGGACGTGCACGCCGACGGCGCCGGCGGGCTGGTGCTGGTCGGCACCGTCGCCGACGCCCTCTCCCTCGTGCGGGTCGCCGCGGCCGGGTCGGTGGCCACCGTGCCGCTCGACGTCGCCCCCGACACCCGCTACGGCGAGCGGTACCGGCTGCACCGCTCGGCCCTGAGCCCCGACGGCGGCACGCTGTACCTGGCCGGCACGCTGACCGCCGCGGCACCGGAGCTGCTGGCCCTCTCGGCCACCGACGGGAGCGTGCGCGGGCGGGGGACGGTCGACCTGCCAGCGCACTCGGCGCCCCGGGACCTCACCGCGGCCCCGGACGGGACGCTGCTGGCCACCTTCGACACCGGCCTCGGGACCGGCCAGGTGCAGCGCGGGGTGCTGCTGCGCTTCCCCGCCGACCTCACCGGGCGCCCGGAGGCGGTCGACCTGGCGCCCGACGCCGAGCTGGCCGGTGCCGGCGAGGTCCTCCCCGGCGCCGGCGGGGCGGCCGTCGCCGTGGTCGCCACCGGGACGCCGGACTCCCGGGAGCGGGACGTGCGCCTGGTCGTGGTGGCCGACGGCGAGCCGCGGGCGGTGGACCTCGCCGACGCCGAGTGGTTCCTCGCCGGGGGCGTCACCGTCGGCGGCGACGGCCGCACCGCCCACGTGCTCGCGACCGACCGGGCCGACGTCACCACCTCGGTGCTGCTGGCCGTCGACCTGGTCTCCGGGGACGCCGCACCGGTCGAGCTGTGCCCGGACGGCGACCTGCGCGACGCGGCATCCGCCGCCGACGGCACGACCCTGTGGGTCGCGGGGACCTGCCGGACCCCCGAGGGGGTCGAGCAGCCGGTGGCCTGGGCGCTCGGCTGACCGCGCGGCGGCTCAGGCGCGGGGCAGGCAGCCCCCGGCACCGCACGCGCAGCCGGCGCAGGCGGCCGGCCGCGCCGCGGGGCCCGGGCGGTCGGGGACGGCCCGGCGGGTCGCCCCGCCGACGAGGAGGACGACGCCCAGCAGCCCGGTGACGAGGGCGGCGACCACCGTGGCCCCGCCGGTCGCCCGCTCCCACCCGCTGCCCAGCCAGGCGGCGACGAGCAGGCCGGTGACCAGGGCGCACCAGACCAGCGCCGCCTGACCACCCCGCCGGGCCTCGCCGCCCCGGCGCAGGAGGGTCAGCGCGCCGGCGAGCAGCCCGGCCGGCACCGTGACGAGCAGGACCCCGGCCGACAGCGGCCCGGAGAGCGCGGCGACGGCCAGCCCGGCGAGCCCGCCGGCGACCGCGGTCACGCCCGCGGGCGACCGGACGCCGGCCCGCGCCCCGGCGGCCCCCACGGCCAGCCCCGCGGCGCCGAGCAGCAGGCGGGCACCCCCGGACCACGCGACCCCGGCGACCGCGAGCCCCAGGAGGAGCAGGCCGGCCGCGACCCACGCCGTCCAGCCGATCGCGGCCGGGGGGCGGCCCGCGCGGGAGGCCGCCGGGGCAGTCGTCGTCGAGGCGTGTCCCACGGCGACCAGTGTCCCCCACCGCGGGAGGCGCCCGGCGGGCGGCCGCCACCCGTGCCAGGCTCGAGGGGACACCCGCCGGGTCCGGGCGGGGACCTGACGGGGAGCGGTGTGGCGAGCGAGACGGGCGAGCGGGCCCAGCGGGCCGCGCGCAGCGCCGGGCTGCGCCGCCTGGCCGGCGCGGGTCTGGTCGGGTACGCGCTGCTGCACCTGCTGGTGGCCTGGCTGGCGCTGCAGCTGGCGTGGGGCTCGGCGCTCAGCCGCCCCGAGGCCTCCACCGACCAGGGCGGGGCCCTGCGCCTGCTGGCGCGGTCCCCGGGCGGCGACGTCCTGCTCTGGCTGCTGGTGGCGGGCCTGGCGGGCCTGTGCCTCTGGCAGGCCGTCGAGCTGCTCCGGCACCGCCGCGGGCTGCCCGGACCCGGGCGCGAGCGCCGCGGCGTGCTCGTCCAGCTGGTCAAGACGGTCGGGACGGCGGTGTTCTACGGCTACCTCGCCGTGGCCGCCGGCCGGGCCGCCCTCGGGCCGCCGCCGGACCAGGGGGACGCCGACCGGCAGGCCGTCCGCGGCGTGTTGTCCTGGCCGGGCGGTCAGCTGCTGGTCGTCGCCGTCGGCCTGGTGGTCGTCGGCATCGGCGTCTACCACGTGCAGAAGGGGCTGCGGTCGCGGTTCCTCGACGAGATCGACCTCCCGGCCCACCCCCGTCCGCTGCGCGCGCTGGTCCACCGCTGGAGCCAGGCCGGCTTCGCCCTGAAGGGGGTGGCCCTGGTGCTCGTCGGCGCGGTCATGGCGTGGGCGGCGGCGACCTTCGACCCCGAGCAGGCCACCGGGCTCGACGGCGCCCTGCGCGCGGTGGCCATGGAGCCGTACGGCGCGTGGGGGCTCACCGCCGTCGCCGTCGGGCTGGCCTCGTTCGCCGTGTACTGCCTGGCCAGGGCCCGGCACCCGGTCGGCTGACCGCCCGCCGTCCGACCCGGCGGCGGCGCCGCCGCTGTGCCACGCTGATCATCGGGGTCGAGAGGGAGGACGGCGGGATGAGCGGGCACGGGACGACGGGCCGGGCCGCCGGGGGGGGGGGGGGGGGGGGGGGGGGGGGGGGGGGGGGGGGGGGGGGGGGGGGGGGGGGGGGGGGGGGGGGGGGGGGGGGCGGGGGGGGGGGGGGGCGGGG
>NZ_JBJGYK010000065.1:0-16728 GCF_054049955.1 Geodermatophilus sp. SYSU D00758 | reverse complement strand
GGGGGGGGCCCCACGTACTCAATATTGACCCCCACCGTAACCCCGGGGGCCGCCCGGCGCCGGACGGGCCCCCGCCCCCCCCCGCGGCGGGGGCGCCCCCCGTCGGTGCTGCGGGTGCGGTGCCGGTCAGGTGGCCGGGTTGCGCGGGTCCTCGGCGTCCGAGCCGAGGCCGCTGCTGGCCGTCTGCGGCCGGTCGGTCGGCGACGCGGTCGCCGTGTCCAGCGCCGGGTCGTTGGAGCTGGTCGTGGCCGTGCCCGGGGTGGCGGAGTTCTCCGCGTCCCCGTAGGCCATCTGCTGCGGCTGCTCGCCCAGGTCGCTGTCGGGCGGGGTCGCGTCGCCGGCGGTCTCCTGGGCGGTGGAGACCGCCTTCTCCGAGTTGCTGGGGGAACTGGGCACGGGGTCCTCTCGGTAGCTGGGCACGGGCCCGTCCCCGGCGGGGGCGGGGGTCCACAGGTCGTCGTCCGTCCGGCGGCGCAGCAGCGAGAAGGCGACGGCGCCGACGGCGAGGACGAGGACCGCCCACGGCCAGCGGCGCGGCGGGGACTCCTGGCCGGCCCGCCGCTTGGCCGCCGTGGTGCCCTTCGACACCTTCCCGCCCTGCTTGGCGGCCCGCTTCTCCAGGGCCCGGCGACGCTTCGCGACCTGCTTGCGCGCCTCGTCCGTGCTCGCGGCCAGCTCCTCGCGCCGCAGGTCGAGCTCCTCGAGCACGCCGGCCAGGCTGTCGCGGGCGCTCTCCAACGCGGGGCCGAGCGACTCGCGCGCGGCCAGCACCCTCGGCGTGGCGTAGGCCAGGGCCGCCGCCTGCGCCGCGGTCAGCCGGGGGCCGACGTCCTTCTCCAGGGTCCTGCGGGCCGACTCCCGGGCGGCCTCGAACCGGGGGCCGAGGTCGGCGGCCGCCTCCTGGGCGGCGATGCGCGCGGCCTCCACCCGGGGGGCCAGGGAGTCGCGGTAGGCCTCGACGCGGGGGCTCAGGGACTCCCGGGCGGCCTCGACGCGCGGGGTCAGGGCGTCGCGCGCGGCCTCCACGCGGGGGGACAGGTCGGCGGCGGCACGGCCGGCGGCCTCGCGGGCCTGCGCCACCGCCGGGGCGGCGATCGCGGCGGCCGCGGCAACCTTGGGCGCCACCGCCACCTTGGCGGCCTGCAGCGCGGGACCGGAGGCCTCGCGGGCGGCCTCGACGCGCGGTGCCAGCTGCTCCGCCGCGGCCCGGCCCGCCTCAGCCACCGCCGTCCCGAGGTGGCTGAAGCCCTCCTGCAGCTCCTCGCCGATGATCTGGCCGTGTGTCTTCTTGCGGAACACGGGATGCACCTCCGAGTTGATCGTCTCGGCGGCCATCCTGCCCGCTCGCCGCAGGCCGCACACCCCGGATCCCGATCTCGGCTGCGCGCCCCCCGTCGGGTCGGGCTAGCGTCGCGGCCGTGCAGCTGCGGATCTTCACCGAGCCCCAGCAGGGGGCCACGTACGACGACCTGCTCGCCGTCGCGCGCCGGACGGAGGAGACCGGCTTCGACGCCTTCTTCCGGTCCGACCACTACCTGGCCATGGGCGGCGACGGGCTGCCCGGGCCCACCGACGCGTGGGTCACCCTCGCCGGTCTGGCCCGGGAGACCAGCCGCATCCGGCTCGGCACCCTGATGAGCGCGGCCACGTTCCGGCTGCCGGGGCCGCTGGCCATCGCGGTCGCGCAGGTGGACCGGATGAGCGGCGGCCGCGTGGAGCTCGGCCTCGGGTCGGGCTGGTACGGGGCCGAGCACACCGCCTACGGCATCCCGTTCCCGGAGCTGGGCGAGCGCTTCGACCGGTTCGAGGAGCAGCTCGCCGTCGTCACCGGGCTGTGGTCGACGCCGGTGGGGGAGACCTTCGACTTCGCCGGCGAGCACTACCGGCTCGCCGGCTCCCCCGCGCTGCCCAAGCCGCTCCAGGACGGCGGCGTCCCGGTGCTGGTCGGCGGCCGGGGGCGCAAGCGCACCCCGCGGCTGGCCGCCCGCTACGCGGCCGAGTTCAACGTGCCCTTCTCCTCGGCCGAGGAGAACGCGCGGCTCTTCGCCGGGGTCCGGGAGGCCTGCGAGGAGGCCGGCCGCGACCCGGCGTCGATGGTCTTCAGCTCGGCCCTGGTGCTGTGCGTCGGCCGCGACGAGGCCGAGCTGGCCCGCCGGGCCGCGGCGATCGGGCGCGAGGTGGACGAGCACGGGGCGGCGGGCACCCCGGCCGAGGTGGTCGACGTCCTCGGCCGCTACGCCGAGGCGGGGGCCTCGCGGGCGTACCTGCAGGTGCTCGACCTCTCCGACCTCGACCACCTCGACCTCGTCGCCGCCGAGGTGGCCCCGCAGCTGGCCTGACCCGCGCCGGCCGACCCCCGCCCTCGGCACCGGGGCGGGGGTCGGCCGGACGAGCGCGGAACGGTGTGGTCGGGCCGCGCTATCCTGGGCGCGTGACCGGTCGGCTCCTCCTTCCGCGGCCGTGCTGACCTGACCGGATCAGGCAGCACGGCGACCCCTCCTGCGTGAGGGGTTTTTTCATGTCCGCCGCCGGTACGAGCCCCCAGGAGCACTGACGATGAGCCAGACGGCCAGCCAGCCGAGCACCGACCCCGCCGCGGAGGGCACGCCCCCGCACCGGTACACCCCCGCGCTGGCGCAGCGGATCGAGCTGGCGTGGCAGGACCGCTGGGCCGCGGAGGGCACCTTCCACACGCCGAACCCGACCGGGCGGCTGTCCGCGGGCTTCGACCGGGTCGCCGACCGGCCCAAGTTCTTCGTGATGGACATGTTCCCGTACCCCTCCGGTGCCGGGCTGCACGTCGGTCACCCGCTGGGCTACCTGGGCACCGACGTCACCAGCCGGTTCCGCCGGATGGACGGCGACAACGTGCTGCACCCCATGGGCTACGACGCCTTCGGCCTGCCCGCCGAGCAGTACGCCGTCCAGACCGGCCAGCACCCGCGGGTGACCACCGAGGCGAACATCGCCGCCATCAAGGCGCAGCTGCGCCGGCTGGGGGTCGACCACGACGACCGCCGGTCCTTCGCCACCATCGACCCCGGCTACTACAAGTGGACCCAGTGGATCTTCCTGCAGGTCTTCGGGTCGTGGTTCGACGAGGAGGCCGGCCGGGCGCGGCCGATCGCGGAGCTGGTGGCCGAGCTGGACGCCGGCACCCGGGAGCCCGCGCCCGGCAGCAACCCGACCGGCCGCCCGTGGGCGGAGCTGGACGAGGTCGAGCGGCGGCGGGTCGTCGACGCCCACCGGCTGGCCTACCTGCACGAGGCGCCGGTCAACTGGTGCCCCGGCCTGGGCACCGTCCTGTCCAACGAGGAGGTCACGCCCGACGGGCGCTCCGAGCGCGGCAACTTCCCGGTGTTCCGCCGTCCGCTCAAGCAGTGGATGATGCGGATCACCGCCTACGCCGACCGGCTGCTGGCCGACCTGGACCGGCTGGACTGGCCGGACTCGCTGAAGCTGATGCAGCGCAACTGGATCGGCCGCTCGACCGGTGCGCGGATCCGGTTCGCGACCGGTACCGAGACCATCGAGGTCTTCACCACCCGGCCGGACACGCTGTTCGGGGCCACGTACATGGTGCTGGCACCGGAGCACCCGCTGGTGGGCGCGCTCACCGCCGACGCCTGGCCGGAGGGCACCGACCCGCGCTGGACCGGCGGGGCCGCGACCCCCGCGGAGGCGGTGGCCGAGTACCAGCGGCAGGCCTCCCGCCGCTCGGAGCTGGACCGGCAGAACGAGGCGCGGGAGAAGACCGGTGTCTGGCTGGGCGTCACCGCCGTCAACCCGGTCAACGGCCGCGAGCTGCCGGTGTTCATCGCCGACTACGTGCTGACCGGCTACGGCACCGGCGCGATCATGGCGGTGCCGGGGGAGGACACCCGCGACTTCGAGTTCGCGCAGGTCTTCGGGCTGCCCGTCGTCCGGACCGTGCAGCCGCCGGAGGGCTTCGAGGGCGGCGCCTACACCGGTGCCGGGCCGATGATCAACTCGGCGAACGACGAGGTCTCGCTGGACGGCCTGGGGAAGGCCGAGGCCATCGAGCGGATCACCGCATGGCTGGTGGCGCGCGGGCACGGCGAGGCGACCACCACCTACAAGCTGCGCGACTGGCTGTTCAGCCGGCAGCGGTACTGGGGTGAGCCGTTCCCGATCGTCTACGACGAGCACGACATGCCGGTCGCCGTCCCGGACCCGGTGCTGCCGGTGCTGCTGCCCGAGGTCGACGACTACTCGCCGAAGACCTTCGCCGACGACGACGCCGACTCCGCCCCCGAGCCGCCGCTGTCGCGGGCGACGGAGTGGACGACGGTCGAGCTGGACCTGGGCGACGGCCCGAAGGCCTACCGGCGCGAGACCAACACGATGCCCAACTGGGCCGGGTCCTGCTGGTACTACCTGCGGTACCTGGACCCGGGCGACGACGAGCGGATGGTCGACCCGGAGCTGGAGCGCTACTGGCTGGGCCCGCGCGGCGAGGGCGACGTCGGCGGGGTCGACCTGTACGTCGGCGGGGTCGAGCACGCGGTGCTGCACCTGCTGTACGCGCGGTTCTGGCACAAGGTGCTGTTCGACCTGGGGTACGTGTCGAGCGAGGAGCCGTTCCGCCGGCTGGTCAACCAGGGCTACATCTCCGCCTACGCCTACACCGACGAGCGCGGCTTCTACGTGCCCGCCGCCGAGGTGGTGGAGAAGGACGGCCGGTTCTTCCACCAGGGCGCCGAGGTCAACCGCGAGTACGGCAAGATCGGCAAGAGCCTGAAGAACATGGTGACGCCGGACGAGATGATCGGCGCCTACGGGGCCGACACCTTCCGGGTCTACGAGATGTCGACCGGGCCGCTGGAGCAGTCCCGGCCCTGGGAGACCAAGGCCGTCGTCGGCTCCCAGCGGCTGCTGCAGCGGATCTGGCGCGTGGTCGTCGACGAGGAGACCGGGGCCGTCCGGGCCGACGCCGCCGCCGAGCCGGACGAGGGCACGCTGCGCGCGCTGCACCGGGCGATCGCCGGCGTCCGCGACGGCATGGCGACGCTGCGGTTCAACATCGCCATCGCGCGGATCACCGAGCTGACCAACCACCTGACGCAGGCCTACGGGGAGGGGCGCCCGGTGCCGCGCTCGGTGGCCGAGCCGCTGGTGCTGATGGTGGCCCCGCTGGCCCCGCACATCGCCGAGGAGCTGTGGTCGCGGCTGGGGCACGGCGAGTCGCTGGCCTGGGCGCCGTTCCCGGTCGCCGACGAGCGGTGGCTGGTCGAGGACACCGTCCAGGTGGCCGTCCAGCTCAACGGCAAGGTCCGGGCCCAGGTGGACGTGCCCGCCGACGCGGACGCCGCTGGGCTGGAAGAGGCCGCCCGGGCCGACGAGAAGGTGGCCGGCCTCCTGGCGGGCCGGACCGTGCGCCGGGTGATCGCGGTGCCCGGCCGGCTGGTCAACTTCGTGGTCGGGTAGCCGACCCCGGGTGGAGTGCCGCGGCGCGGTGGACGCGCCCCCGGCACTCCACCCGGCCGGCTCAGCTCGCGGCGGGGACCGCGGCCGCGCCGCTCAGCACGGCGCGCACGGCGGTCTCCACCGCATCGACCACCTCGCCGACGGGGACGTCGCGGCCGAGCTCGGCCGACAGCGAGGTGACGCCGGCGTCGGCGATGCCGCACGGCACGATCGAGCCGAAGGCACCGAGGTCGGGGTCGCAGTTGAGCGCGAAGCCGTGCATGGTCACGCCGCGGGCCACCCGGACCCCGATGGCCGCCACCTTCCGGGCCGGCCGGGCACGGCTTCCCGGCCCCGGCTCGTCGGCCGACACCCAGACCCCGCTGCGCCCCTCGACCTGCTCGGTGACCAGGCCCAGGCCGGCGCAGACCGCCATGAGCGCGGTCTCGAGGCGGCGGACGTGGGCGACCACGTCGACCGGATCGGGCAGCGCCACGATCGGGTAGCCGACGAGCTGCCCCGGCCCGTGCCAGGTGATCTTGCCGCCGCGGTCCACGTCGACGACCGGGGTGCCGTCGACCGGCCGCTCGTGGGGCTCCGTGCGCTTGCCGGCCGTGTACACCGGGGGGTGCTCCAGCAGGAGCAGGGTGTCCGGGCCGGTGCCGGCGACCCGCTCCTCGTGCAGCCTGCGCTGCCAGGCCCAGGCCTCCTCGTAGGGGACCAGGCCGGCGCGGATGACCTGCAGCTCGCTCACGTCCCGAGCCTATAGAAGGACCTCCCGGCCCCCCACCGTGGAAGGACCCGTCCTCCCCACCCCTCGCTCCGCTCGGGGCGGTGCCCGGGACCGGGCCGCGACGACCCTGCAGGGAGGCCTCAGCGCAGCCGCCGCGGCTCGATCCGGGTCTCCACGACGGCGCCGTCCGTCCCCCGCTCGACCCGGTAGGCGGCCCGGCCGGACCGGTCGGCCACCACCTCGGCCAGCTCGGTGCCGCGGTAGACCAGCCCCACCCCGTCGTCGGTGGCGTGCCCGCCGGGCAGGGTCCCGTCGGCGACCAGCCGCTGGTAGAGCGGGCGGCGCTGCTCCTCGGAGTCGTAGTGCACGCCGTTGGAGGTGGGGATGAACCCCAGACCGTCGGTCACCGGCCGCAGGTCCGGGCCGTAGGAGTCGGTGGTGCCCCCGACGTGCCAGCACAGCGACCCGGCCGACACCCCGCCCAGCACGACGCCGGCCCGCCACACCTCGGCCAGCACCTCGTCGAGGCCGTGCACCCGCCACACGGCCAGCAGGTTCGCCACGCTCCCGCCGCCCACCCAGACGACGTCCTGGGCGAGCAGGTGCGCCCGCAGGTCCGGCACGGTCGGCATCGGGAAGAGGCTCAGGTGGCTGACCCGGACGCCGCTGCCGGCGAACGCGCCGTAGACGCCCGCCACGCGCACCGGGTCGTCACCGGTGGCGGTGCCGACGTAGCACAGCCGGGGCGCCTCCGGCCGGCCGGCGAGGTCGAAGGCGAGGTCGAAGACCGGCCCCGGCGCCCAGTCGTACGGACCGCGGCCCCGGGAGTCGAACCCGATGCTGGTCGCCAGGATGGTCGGTGCTGATGCGGGCACGGTCAGGTGGCTCCCTGCTGGCCGGGGCGGAGGGCGCGCAGGACGGCGCGGGCGGTGCGCGCACCGCTGGCCATGGCGCCCTGGATGGAGGGGGTGTCGCGGTGGTCGCCGCAGACGAAGAGGCCCCCGCCCAGGTCGACCGGCTTGCGCAGGGTGAACGGGGGCAGGGCGGCCGGCTGGGCGCCGGGCACGGTCACCGACGTGAGGTGCTCGAGGTCGCGCGTGGGGACGCCGTGCAGGGCGGCGATCTCGTCGCGGACCTCGGCCTCGCCGGTCGGGGCCAGCGTCGAGCTGGCGAGCAGGGCCCGCCCGTCGGGGCTGTAGGCCGGCTGGGCGTCGGTCACCACCACCGAGTTCACCAGGCGGCCGCCGGGCCGGCCGAGCAGCACCAGCGGGTCGCGCCACGGTGAGGACGGCAGCACGTGCAGGTGGGTGGTGACCTGGCGCGGTGCGGTGGCGACGACGCCGGGGACCAGCAGCCCCGCGGTCCCCGGGTCGGTGGCGACGACGACGGCGTCGGCCTCCACCCGGCCGTGGTCGGTGCGCACGGAGGTCCCCTCGACCGCGGTCACCCGGACGCCGAGGTGCACCCGCCCGCCGCCGACGCGGGCGGCCAGCTGCTCACCGACGGCCTGCATCCCGCGCGCCGGCAGGCCGATGTCCCCGCGGGCGAAGCTGCGCCACAGCAGGTCGAGGTACCGGCTCGAGGTCTGCAGCCCCGACTCGAGCAGCACGCCGGAGAGGAAGGGGCGGAGGAACCGCTCGAGCGCGGCCGGGCCGACCCCGGAGCGGCGCAGGTGCTCCTCGGCGGTGAGCTCCCGCGCCCGCAGCAGCCGGGGGACGGGCGTCCAGGCGGCCCGGGCGGAGAAGGCGGCGATGGCGGCCTTGCGGGGGAGGGACCCCACGGGCGCGCGGAGGGTCTCCAGCGCGGCCGCGGGGTGCCGGCGCGGGTCGACCAGGCGGTGGACGCGGTCCTCGACGCGGATGCCCGCGCCGCGCCAGAAGTACCCGAGGCCGAGGGCCTCGAGGTCGAGGTCGGCGGCCCGGGGGTAGCCGGTGTTGAGGACCTGGAACCCGCGGTCGACGACGAACCCGTCGATGCGCTCGGTGGCCAGCCGGCCGCCGGCGTGCGCGGCGGCCTCGACGACGTGGACGTCGCACCCGGCGCCGACCAGCCGCACCGCCGCGGACAGCCCGGCCAGTCCGGCTCCGACGACGACGACCTCGGCGCAGGCGGGCGGTGGCATGGCCCGAACCTAGGCGTCCGGTACGGCGGGCACACGGGGCGGGTGGTGGTGCCGCTGCCGCCGGCCCGTGCGGGGGACGGCGGTCGCGGTGCGGTGCCTGTGGACGACCGGGGCGACCGAGCGGCCCGCGGCTCTACCGTGCCGCGGTGCCCCTGCTGCCTGCGCCCGGGAACCCGGATGCCCCTGTCGTCCCCGGCTACCGGCTCGAGCAGCTGCTCGGCCGCGGCGCCTCCGGGGAGGTGTGGCGTGCGGTGCCCCGGGCCGGTGGCGCACCCGTGGCCGTGAAGGTGCTGGTGGCCGGCGACCCGCAGCGCCAGGCCCGCGAGGCCGCCCTCCTCGGGGCGCTCGACCACCCGCACCTCGTGCGCCTGGTCGAGGTGGTGCACCAGCCGCGCCGGGGCGGGCCCCCGCGGGTGGCGCTGGTCCTGGAGCTGCTCCCCGGCGGCAGCCTGGGGGCGCTGCTCGCCGACCGGGGGCGGCTCCGCCCGGGGGAGGTGGTCACCGCGATCGCCCCCGTGGCCGCCGCGCTGGCCTGCGCGCACGAGCAGGGCGTGGTCCACGGCGACCTGTCCCCGGGCAACGTCGTCTTCACCACCGAGGGGCGCCCGGTGCTCACCGACCTGGGCGTGGCACGGGTGCTGGGCGAGGAGGCCGCCGCTGAGGTCACCCCGGCCTACGTGGACCCGGTCGTGGCCCGCGGTGGCGCACCGGACCCCTCGTCGGACGTGTTCGGGGTGGCCGCGGCGGCCTTCCACGGCCTGACCGGCGTCGCACCCTGGAACGCGGCCACCCCGGCCGACACGCTGCGCGTCGCGGCCGAGGGTGAGCTGCCCGACCTCGCCGAGCTGGCCCCGGAGGCCCCGCCGGCGCTGCTGGCGGTCATCGCCCGGGGGTTGGACCCGGACCCGCACCGGAGGGGGTCGGCGGCGGCCTTCGCCCTCGACCTCCGCCACGCCTGCCGGCCCGAGCCCGTGCAGCTGGCCGCCTCCGGTGCGGGCGACCGGGCGGCCGGGCGCGCCGGCGGCACCTCCGCCCGCGTGGAGCTGACCCACCAGGTGCCCGGTCGGCACCGGCGCGAGCCGCCCCGGGTGGTGGACCGGGCACCGCGCTGGCGGCGGGTGGCCGGCCGGGTGCGGGCCGGCGCGGTGGGGCTGGGTGCGCTGCGCGCCGGGGCGGGCGGGCTGCGGGCCGGCGCGGTACGGGCCGGTGCCGTGCTCGCGGTGCTGGTCGCCGTCGCGGCGGTCGCCGTGTGGCTGGCACCGGGCCCTGCCGGCCCCGCACCGGCGGCCGCGCCCACCGCGACCCCGGACGGCGCGCTCCCGGACGGCACGGGCCCGGACGGCGCGCTCCCGGACGGCACGGGCCCGGACGGCACGGGCGACGCCGGATCGGGCTCCGGCCCCCGGCCCCCGGCAGCGGACGAGGCCGCGGAGGGTGACGGCGCCGACTGGCGCGCCGTCCTGGCGGACCTGTACGAGGCGCGGGCCCGCGCGTTCACCGCCGCCGATGCGGAGCCGCTCGACCGGGTGCACGCCCCGGGCAGCCCGATGCTCGCCGCGGACCGCGCGGCGGTGGAGGCGCTGCGCGCTGCGGGGCACCGGCTGGAGGGCTTCGCCCCCCGTGTCGTCCAGGCCTCCGTCGTGTCGGCCGACGAGGGGCGGGTGGTGCTCGCCGTGGTGGACGAGTGGGCGGCCTACGCGGTCGTCGGGGCCGCGGGGGAGGCGCCGGTGCAGACCGTCGGGCCCCGCGGGCCGAGCGGTGCCCGGATCACCCTCGTCGGCGGGGCCGACGGGTGGCGGATCGCCGAGGCGCGGGCTGCGCGGTGAGCCTCAGTCCCGGCCGAGCGCCGTCCGCAGGGCGGCGTCGAGGTCCCGGTGGGTCCAGGTGAACCCAGCCTGCTCCAGCACGGCCGGAACGGCCCGCCGCCCGCCGAGCACGCTGGACCGGGCGAAGTCACCCAGGGCCAGGGACAGGACGGGACCAGGGACGGGGAGGACGGCGGGCCGGTGGACGACCCGAGCCAGGTGCTGGACGAACTCCGCGTTGGTGACCGGATCGGGCGCGGTGAGGTTCACCGGGCCGGACACGTCCGCGGTCAGCAGGAACCGGATCGCGGCGACCTCGTCGTCCAGGCTGATCCAGGGCCAGTACTGCCGTCCCGAGCCCATCCGGCCGCCCAGGCCGGCCCGGAAGACCAGCCCCAGGATCCGCATGAGCATCGCGTCCCGACCCACCACGAGACCGGTGCGCAGGTGGGCCACCCGGATGCCGGCGGCCTCGGCGGGCGCGGTGGCCGCCTCCCACTCCACGCACAACCGCGCCAGGAAGCTGGAGCCGGGTGGGGCGGTCTCGTCGATCGGGAGGTCGCCGGTGTCGCCGTAGTAGTCGATGCCGGACGCGGAGAGCAGCACCCTGCGGCGGCCGGGCTCGGCGGTCGCGGCGTCGGCGAACGCCCGGCTGACCGTGGTCGTGCTGTCCAGCCGGCTGCGGCGCAGGCTCTCCTTGTACGAGGACGTGAACGGCCGCGGCCGGATGGGCGTGCCGGCGAGGTTGACCACGGCGTCGACGTCGGCCAGCAGCGTGGCGTCGATACGCTGGTGATGGGGGTCCCAGCGGTGCTCGTCGGCGGTCCGGGGCGTCCGCCGGACCAGGCGGAGCACCTCGTGCCCGTCGGCCCGCAACGTGGCGACCAGACCCGTGCCGATGAGACCGGACGAGCCGGTGACCGCGATCCTCATGCACTTCCTCCGCTGGCGCCGGGACGGCGGACGCGACCGGGGCCCCGGCGGGTGCCGGGGCCCCGACGACGGGGGGCAGGGGGCCCGCTCAGCTGATCCCGAGCTCGCCGTGGAACTGGCCGGCCTCCAGCCGCTCCTTCACCGTGCCGAGGAAGCGCGCGGCGTCGGCCCCGTCGACGATCCGGTGGTCGTAGGTCAGCGCCAGGTAGACCATCGACCGGACCGCGATCACCTCGCCGAGGTCGGGGTCCTGGACGACGACCGGGCGCTTCACCACGGTGCCCACGCCCAGGATGGCCACCTGCGGCTGGTTGATGATCGGCGTGTCGAACAGCGCACCGCGGCTGCCGGTGTTGGTCAGCGTGAAGGTGCCGCCGCCCAGCTCGTCCGGGGTGACCTTGTTCGTGCGGGTGCGTTCGGCCAGGTCGGCGATCTTGCGGGCCAGCCCGCCGATGCTCAGGTCCCCGGCGTCCTTGATGACCGGCACCAGCAGGCCGCGCTCGGTGTCGACCGCGACGCCCAGGTTCTCGGCGTCGTGGTAGGTGACCGTGCCGGCCTCGAGGTCGATCGAGGAGTTCACGGCCGGGTGGGCCTTGAGCGCCTCGACCGACGCCTTGGCGAAGAAGGGCAGGAAGGAGAGCTTGACGCCCTCGCGGGCCTCGAAGTCGCGCTTGGCCTTGTCCCGCAGCCGGGCGATCGCGGTGACGTCGGCCTCGACCACCGTGGTCAGCTGCGCGCTGACGGCCAGCGACTCGACCATCCGGCGGGCGATGACGCTCCGCAGCCGGGAGAGCTTCTCGGTGCGGCCGCGCAGCGAGGTGTCGGGCATGGCCGCCGGCGACGGGGTCGGGGCCGTGCGGGCCGGGCCCTGCCGGGTCTCCTCCTGCGGCTCCGCCGCGGGCTGCCGGCCCTGCTGCGCCGCCGCCAGCACGTCCTGCTTGCGGATCCGCCCGCCGACACCCGTGCCGGTCACCGACGACAGGTCCACGTCGTGCTCGGCGGCCAGACGGCGCACGAGCGGGGTGACGTACGTGCCGCCGCCGTCGCCGCCGCCCGCGGGCGCGGGCGACGGGGTCTTCGGCGCCTGCGGTGCCTGCGGGGCCACCGCCTGCGCGGGGGACGGCGCCGAGGTGGGCGACTCGGCGGGCATCGCGCCGCTGGAGCCGTAGTCGGCGCCCGGCTGCTCGGAGGCCGGCTGCGCGCGCTCCGGGGTGGGCTGCTCGGCGGCCGGCTCCTCCTGCTGCTGGGGCTCCTGCTGCTGGGGCGGGGCGGCCGGCTCCGCCTGCTGCTGGGGCGCGGAGCCGCCCCCGGCGGCGCCGCTGCCGATGACGGCCAGCTGCGCACCGACCTCCACGGTCTCGTCCTCGCCGACCAGGATCTCCTGCAGGGTGCCGCTCACCGGCGCCGGGATCTCGGTGTCGACCTTGTCGGTGGAGACCTCGAGCAGCGGCTCGTCGGCCTCGACCTCGTCGCCGACGGACTTCAGCCACCGGGTCACCGTGCCCTCGGCGACGCTCTCGCCGAGGGCGGGCATGGTGACCGGGGTGCCCTCGCCGCCGCCCGAGGGGCCGCCGGAGTCACCGGACGGCGCCTCGGCCGCGGGCTGGGCCTCCGGCTGCGGCTCCTCGGCCGGTTCCGGTGCGGGCTCCTCGGCCGCGGCGGGCTGCTCCCCGGCGTCCTCCTCAGCGGCCTCCTCAGCGGCCTCGTCCTGGCCGGCCGGTGCGCCGCCGCCGTCCCCGTCGCCGCCGATCACGGCGAGCTCGGCACCCACCTCGACGGTCTCGTCCTCGGCGACGAGGATCTTGGTCAGCACGCCGGCGGCCGGGGAGGGGATCTCCGTGTCGACCTTGTCGGTCGAGACCTCGAGCAGCGGCTCGTCGGCCTCGACCTGCTCACCCTCCTGCTTGAGCCATCGGGTGACCGTGCCCTCGGTGACGCTCTCGCCCAGGGCGGGCATGGTGACGGAGGTCGGCATCGGGGCGGGGCTCCTTCGCAGCGCTGGGTGGGTGGGGGTGGTGCGGGGTCAGCCGTGCACGTGCAGGGGCTTGCCGGCCAGCGCGAGGTGCGCCTCGCCGAGGGCCTCGCTCTGCGTCGGGTGCGGGTGGATGAGGCTGGCGACGTCGTCGGCCTCGGCCTCCCAGTTGTAGATCAGCTGAGCCTCGGCGATCAGCTCGCCGACGCGGCTGCCGACCATGTGGACACCGACGACGGGGCCGTCGACGGCCTGCACCAGCTTCACCGCGCCCTGCGTCTTGAGGATCTGGCTGCGGCCGTTCCCGCCGAGGTCGTAGGTCAGGGTCTTGACCTCGCCGAAGCGCTCCTTGGCCTGGGCCTCCGTCAGCCCGACCGAGGCGACCTCCGGGTCGGAGTAGGTGATGCGCGGGACCCCGGCGTAGTCGATGGGCGCCGGGTTGAGCCCGGCCAGGCGCTCGGCGACGAGGATGCCCTCGCCGAAGCCGACGTGGGCCAGCTGCAGTGTCGGGATGAGGTCGCCGACGGCCGAGATGGTCTCGACGTTGGTGCGGCAGTACTCGTCGACGAGCACGTAGCCGCGGTCCATGGCGACCCCGGCCTCCTCGTAGCCGAGGCCCTGGCTGACCGGGCCGCGGCCCACGGCCACGAGCACGATCTCGGCCTCGATCTCCTTGCCGTTCTCCAGCGAGACCTTGACGCCGTTCTCGGTGGTCTGGACCCCGGAGACCCGACTGCCCAGCTCGAAGTTGATCTTGCGGCGGCGGAAGGCCCGCTCGAGCAGCTTGGACGACGACTCGTCCTCCAGCGGCACCAGGTGGGGCAGCGCCTCGACGACGGTGACGTCCACGCCGAAGGACTTCCAGGCGCTGGCGAACTCGCACCCGATGACCCCGCCGCCGAGGATGACCGCGGAGGTCGGTACGCGGTCCATCCGGAGCGCGTGGTCGCTGGTGATGACCTTGGTGCCGTCGAGCTCGATGCCCGGCAGGCTGCGGGCGTAGGAACCCGTGGCCAGCAGGACGTGCCGGCCCTCGTAGCGCTGGCCGTCGACCTCCACGGCCGTGGGCGAGACCAGCCGGCCCTCGCCCTCGACGTAGGTGATCTTCCGGCTCTTGATGAGCCCCTGGAGGCCCTTGTAGAGCCGCGAGACCACGCCGTCCTTGTAGGCGTTGACGCCGTCCATGTCGATGCCGGCCAGCGAGGTCTTGACGCCGAACTGCTCGCCCTCGCGGGCGGCGTCGGCGATCTCCCCTGCGTGCAGGAGCGCCTTGGTGGGGATGCAGCCCCGGTGCAGGCAGGTGCCGCCGACCTTGTCCCGCTCGACGAGGACGACGGACAGCCCGAGCTCGGCGCCGCGCAGCGCGGCGGCGTAGCCACCCGAGCCACCACCGAGGATGACCAGGTCGGCGGGGGAGGTGGGTGCACTCACGGGAACTCCTCGTCGCTGTCGTCGGCGCCCCGCCCGCACGGGCGGGGGAACGTCCGTGCTCATCCTGCCACTAGCGGAACCACCCGGCCCGGAGCGACCGTTCACCGGTCGGGGGAGCGGTGCACGGCGGCCCGGGGACGGAGGCGGGGATGCGGTTCTGGCGCAGGGGGCGGTCGCACCGGCGCGGTCTCCCCGACCGGCCGACGCTCGACCGGGAGCCCGGCCGGGACGACGCCAGGCACCTCGAGCGGTTCGTCGCGACCCGCCGCGGCGTCGAGGGCTACGTCGAACCGCGGACGGCGGTCACCGAGACGACGATCGTGCTGGTCGCCGCCGACGGAGAGTGGACCCGGCGCCGGATCGCGGGGCTGCGGGCGGCCCGCCGCCTCTCCCGGGAGCTGGGCATCCCCGTCCACGACGTGCAGGTCACCGGTTACCCGCAGCGGATGCGGGCGTGGACGCAGCGGCACCACGGGCAGGGCTGAGCCGCACGGGCCGGGCCCGGCCGGCGCCCCGCCCGTCCCCACCGGGACGGGCGGGGCGGCGGGGTCAGCCCGCGATCAGCGCCTCGATGGTCGCCAGCAGGGTGCGCACCGGGACCCCGGTCCCGCCCTTGGGCGTGTAGCCCCACGCGGAGCCGGTGTTGTAGCTCGGGCCGGCGATGTCGATGTGCGCCCAGGGGAGCCCGGCCGGCACGAACTCCGCCAGGAAGTGGGCGCCCACCAGCATCCCGCCCATGCGGTCGGCGTTCGCGTTGACGAAGTCGGCCACCGGCGAGTCCAGGCCCCGGCGCAGCTCGGCGGGCATCGGCATGGCCCACATCGCCTCACCGCAGCGGCGGCCGGCCGCCACCACGGCGTCCCGCAGGTCGTCGCTGCCCATGACGCCGGCCGTGCGGGAGCCCAGCGCGACCAGCTGGGCCCCGGTGAGGGTGGCGGTCTCGAGCAGGTAGTCGGGGGAGTCCTCGGCGGCGCGGGAGATGGCGTCGGCCAGCACGACCCGGCCCTCGGCGTCGGTGTTGGTGATCTCGGCCTTCTTGCCGTTGCGGAAGGTCACCACGTCGGCCGGGCGGTAGGCGGTCCCGCTGGGCAGGTTCTCGGCGATCGGCACGGTCGCGGTGACCTCCACCGGCAGGCCGAGCTCCGCGACGAGGCACACGGTGGCGATCACGGCGGCCGCGCCGGCCATGTCGCTCTTCATGTCCTCCATCTTCAGCGCGGGCTTGATCGACAGACCCCCGCTGTCGAACGTGATCCCCTTGCCGACCAGCGCGATCTTCTTCTGCGCCCGCTTGCCGCGGTAGGTCATCCGCAGCAACCGCGGCTTGCGGACCGAGCCGCCGCCGACGGCGAGGATGCCGCCGTAGCCGCCGTCGGCCAGGGCGTCCTCGTCGAGGACCTCGACGCTCAGGCCGGCCTTCTTGCCCGCGGCCGCGCCGCGGGCGGCCAGCTCGGCCGGGTGCAGGTCGTTGGGCGGGGTGTTGACCAGGTCCCGGACCAGGGTGACCGCCCCGGCCACGGCACGGGAGCGGGCCAGCGCGGCCTTGGCGTCCCCGGCGTCGGGGACGACGACGGTGAACTCCCGCGGGGGCAGCGGCCGGTCGGCGGGCAGGTCGGACTTGTAGGCGGTGAACTCGTAGGCGCCCAGCAGGCTGCCCTCGGCGACGGCGTGCAGGCGCAGCCCGTCGGGCGCCCCGCCCACCGCGGCCAGGAGGGTGACCACGGACGCCCGGCCCGACAGCGCCCGGCTGGCGGCCCCGGCGCCGCGACGCACCGCCTCGTCGTCGTAGCCGCCCTCGGTGCGCGGTGCGCCCAGGCCCACGGCGACGACGACGGGGAACGGGCCCTGGCCGAGCGTGGCCACGCGGGTCACCTCGTCCTCACCGCCCCGTGCACCGAGGTCGGCCAGGGCGGGCAGCAGCCGGCCGCCGAGGAGCCGGTCGACGGCGTCCGCCCCGGGGGTGGACAGCAGGCCGTCGGGGCCCTTGCCGACGCCGACGACCACGGCGTCGGCGGAGAGCTTCTCGAGGGGGCGGTCGGTGGCGGTGATCGTCGGCGGCACCGCTCGATCCTAGAAGGACCCCCCTGCCGCCCACCGTTCGCAGGCTCACGGCGGGTCCCTGCAGGGGGGCCGCACCGGGCACGGGCCGCAGGGAACGCCCTGCGGGGAGCCGCGTGCCCCACCGTTCGCAGGCTCACGGCGGGTCCCTGCAGGGGGGCCGCACCGGGCACGGGCCGCAGGGAACGCCCTGCGGGGAGCCGCGTGCCCCACCGTTCGCAGGCTCACGGCGGGTCCCTGCAGGGGG
>NZ_JBJGYK010000064.1:0-17982 GCF_054049955.1 Geodermatophilus sp. SYSU D00758 | reverse complement strand
CGGAGCCCGCGAGGCCCCCCCCCGCGCCGCGCGGCGGCGGCGGGGCGGCGGGGGTGGCGGCGGGGCACGCCCCCCCCCCCCCCCCCACTCCGCTCACGCCCGCAGGGGCACCGTCTCGCCGCGCATCACGGTGCGCACCGTGCCCGGCAGCCGGCGCTCGGCCACCTCGCGGACGAAGTTGCCGAGCGGGTCCCGGAACACGCCGTAGTCGTCGAAGTGCACCGGCACGACCAGCGGCGGGCGCAGCAGGTCCACCAGGTCCGCGCCCTGGCGGGCGTCCATGGTCACGGTCACCCCGAGCACCTTCGTGCCGCCCAGGTGGGGGACGACGGCGTCCAGCGGGCCGCACCGCTCGAGCACCTCGCCCAGCGAGCGGCGGAAGAGGACGTCGCCGGTGACGTAGCCGCGCCAGGCGACCTGGCCGCCCCGGACGAGCTCCAGCACGCTGCCCATGACCTCGGGCAGCAGCCGGGCGAGCGGGCCGGGGCCGTGCACGCCGGGCACGCTGGTGACGCGCAGGGCCTCCTCCCCGCGGGAGAGCTCGTGGGTCTGCCAGGCCCGCAGGTCGGCGGCGGCGGTGAACCCGCGCCGGTCCAGGCAGCGGGCGGCCTCGGGGGTCGTCACCACCGGGACCTCCTTGGGCAGCGCGCGGGTGGCCACGCGGTCCCAGTGGTCGCCGTGCATGTGGGAGAGGACCACGGCGTCCAGCTCGGGGAGCTGGGCGGGCACCAGCGCGGGGTCGGTGCGCCGCCGGCTGCGCAGCCCGTAGCCCAGGTGCGCCCACTGCCCCCGGTGCAGGAAGTTCGGGTCGGTGAGCAGCGTGAACGGCCCGATGCGCAGCAGGGTGGTGGCGGTGCCGCCGAAGGTGAGGGTGACGTCGTCGCTACCGGGCGGGACGGCCACGGCCGGCGCTCAGCGCTGCGCCACGCCGCGGGCCACCTCGCTGGGCCGCTGCTGCTCCCCGGCGTAGGAGCTGACCCACACCAGCGCGCCGGTCAGCGCGGGGACCGCCCACTGCAGGCGGTCGAGCTGCTCCCGCGCCGCCGCGGCCTGCTTCCGGCTCACCTTCGACGGCCGGGTCCCGGAGCGGGCCGGGGAGCCGTGCGCCACCCGGCCCAGCGAGCGGCTGTAGGCGGTGACGCCCAGGGCGGCCGCGGTGAGCAGGGTCTTGAGCGCGGAGGTGCCGGCCACGCCCTTCTGCCGGGCCACCCGGCCGCGGTTGCCCGCCAGCTGGCCGACGCTGCCGACCAGGTGCGCACCGATGGCGACGGCGTTGACCGGGGTCCAGCGGTCCCAGCCCAGGTCGGCCACCCGTGCGCTGCCCTTGGCGCCCCCGGCCTCGGCCGCGGCGGCGTTGAGGGCCACCGCGTTGGCCAGCGTGCCGCCGAACCAGGCGGCGAGGCCGACGTCGTGCAGGGACCGGGACAGGGTGTTGCGGGCCATGGGAACTCCTCGGCGGGGGTGTCGGGGCGGTGAGGTGCAGCACGTACCCGATCCGCCCGCCGCCATTCGGCGGGGACGGCCGCGCCCGGGCAGGCTGGACGGCGGGACCGGTGGGCGGCCGCGTCAGGGGGCGGCACGAGCACGGCACGGCCACCGGGGCGAGGCGACGAGGAGGCCCGGTGGGACGGCTGACGGCACGGCTGACGGCACGGTGGCGGGAGCTGGTCGAGCGCACCCGGCCGGTGCACCCGGAGACGGCGCGGGCCCTGGCCGAGCGGTGGGCGGCGCTGCCCGCGCACGTCCGGACGCCCGCGCAGACCCTCGGCCGGCACGCGGTCGGCTGCGAGGGGACGCACGGCGTCTTCCCCCGCTGCAACCTGACCTGCACGCCCTGCTACCACTCGGCGGACGCGAACAAGGTGCGCGTGGACGGCGGGCACACGCTGCGCGAGGTCACCGCCCAGATGGCCCTGCTGTGCCGGCGGCGCGGGCCCTACGCGCACGCCCAGCTCATCGGCGGCGAGGTCACCCTGCTGGCCCCCGACGACCACGCCGCGGCGCTGCAGGCGATGCGCGACGCCGGCCGCTCACCGATGTCGATGACGCACGGGGACGTCGACGCCGGGTACCTGCGCGCGCTGGTCACCGGCCCCGACGGGCGGCTGCGGTTCGACCGGGTCAGCTTCGCCGGGCACTTCGACTCGCTCATGCGCGGCCGCCGCGGGGCGGTGCGGCCGCGCAGCGAGGCCGAGCTGCACCCGTTCCGGCAGCGCTTCGTGCAGCAGTTCCGGGACCTGCGCGCCCGGACCGGCCTGCGGTACTACCTGGCCCACACCATGACCGTGGCGCCGGCCAACCTCGGCCAGGTCGCCGGCACGGTCCGCGCCGTGCTGCCGATGGGGTTCTCGATGATGAGCTTCCAGCCGGCCGCGCACGTCGGGGACGCGCGCCGGTGGACGGAGAGCTACGCCGCGGTCGACGCCGACGCGGTGTGGGCGGAGCTGGAGCGCGCGCTGGGCCGCCGGGTACCCCACGAGGCGGTCGAGTTCGGGGACCCGCGCTGCAACCGGCTGGCCTTCGGGTTCCTGGCCGACGGCGTCTGGCACCCGTTCGTCGACCCCGCCGACCCGGCGGAGGTGGCCGCCCGGGACGCGTTCCTCGCCCACTTCGGCGGGGTGGCCTTCAGCGGCACCCCGCCGCTGCTGCTGGCCGTCAAGGTGCTGCGGGTGCTGCGCCACCACCCGGGGGACGTCGCGGTCGCGCTGCGCTGGGCCCGCCGGGTGGTGCGCCGGGCCGGGGGGCCGCGGCGGCTGCTGGCCGCCGCCCGGGCCCGCCGGCTGGGCCTGATGACCTTCGAGGTGCACAGCTTCATGGACGCCGCCGACGTGGCCCCGGCCTGGGAGCTCATGCGGCGCGGCGAGACCGCCGGCGACCCGCGGCTGCGCGCCACCCAGGAGCGGCTGGCGGCCTGCACGTACTCGATGGCCCACCCGGGGACCGGGGAGCTGGTGCCCGCCTGCGTGCAGCACTCGGTGCTCGACCCGGGGGAGAACGCGCGGCTGCGCCGGCTGCTGCCGCTCACGCCGGTCTGACGGGGACGACGTGCCGGGCGGCGACCGGCAGCCGCAGGCCCACGACCGCGCCCACGGCGACGTCGTCCCCCGGGGCCAGCTCGGCGTGCACGGCGACCCCGCCGGCGTCCACCGTGACCAGCGGGCGCAGCCCGCGGTACCGCACCCGGACGACGGTGCCGGTGACGTCGGCGTCCCCGCCGGCGAGCCCGACCGCCTCGGGCCGGACGACGAGCACCCCGGGCCCGTCCGCGACCGCCCCGGGCAGCGCCAGGGGGCCCAGCGGCGAGGAGTGCACGCCGCCGCGCACCACCCCGGGGACCTCGGTGCGCCCGCCGAGCAGCCGGCTGACCGCCAGGGACGCCGGCCGGGCGTGCAGCTCGGCCACCGGCCCGTGCTGCTGCAGCCGCCCGGCCTCGAGCACCGCCACGGTGTCGGCCAGGGCGGCGGCCTCCGCGGGGTCGTGCGTGACCAGCAGGACGGTCGGGGCCAGCCGGGCCCGCAGGTCGGCCAGCAGCTCGTGCATCTCCTCGCGCAACGGGGTGTCCAGCGCGCTGAACGGCTCGTCGAGCAGCAGCACCCGCGGCTCGGCGGCCAGCGCGCGGGCCAGGGCCACCCGCTGCTCCTGCCCGCCGGAGAGCTCGCGGGGCGCCCGGTCGCCGAGACCGGCCAGGCCCACCAGGTCGAGGAACTCCCCGGCCCGCCCGCGGGCCCGCCGCCGCGGGACCCCGCGCACCCGGTCGGCGTAGGCGACGTTGTCGCGCACCGACAGGTGCGGGAACAGCAGCGGCCGCTGGAAGACCATCGCCATGCCCCGCCGCTCCGGGGGGACGCCGGCGAGGTCGCGGCCGTCGAGGTGCACGCTGCCGCGGGTCGGCTGGTCCAGGCCCGCGGTCAGCCGCAGCACGGTGCTCTTGCCGGAGCCGGAGGGCCCGAGCACCGCCACGCAGGACCCGGCCGGCACCGCGAGGTCCAGGCCGTCCAGCGCCGGCGGCCGGCCCCGGCCGTGCACGCGGGTCAGGCCGGCCAGCCGCAGCTCCCCGCTCACCGCCGTCCCCCGCGCGCCCGGCGACCCGGCAGCCCGACCAGCGCCAGCAGCGCCAGCGGCGGCAGCACCGCCGCCAGCGACAGCACGGCCACCTGCGCCTCGTTGCCGGTCGCCGAGGCCGCCGACCCGATGAGCAGCGGCAGCGTCACCAGCCGGCCGCCGCCGACGAGCAGGGTCACCACGTAGTCGCTCCAGCCGACGAGGAACGCCAGGAAGGCCGCGCCGGCCAGGGCCGGCGCGAGCAGCGGGACCTGCACCCCGCGCAGCACCTGCCAGGGGGAGGCGCCCAGTGTCCGGGCCTCCTCCTCGAAGCCGCGGTCCTGCGCGGCGAGCGCGGCCCGCAGCACGACCGTGGTGTAGGGCAGGGCGGCCACGGTGAGCAGCAGGACGACGCCGGCGGTCGCCGGCACCCGCAGCCGCAGCAGCAGCACGTCGAGGCCCAGCGCCACGGCGAACGGCGGGAGGACCAGCGGCGAGAGCAGCACGGCGAGCACCGCGCCCGGCAGCGGGACCCGGTGCACGACCAGCGCCCGCGCGGCCAGGGCGCCCAGGGGGGTGGCCAGCAGCGCGACCGCCGCCCCCAGCGCCGCCGACCGGGCCAGCGCGGCGGTACCCCCGGCGGCCAGGGCGTCCTGCAGCCCGGCGGTGCCCAGCTCCTGGGGGAGCACCGCCGGGGCCGACCACCGGTCGGCGACCGCCCAGAGCAGCAGCGGCACCAGCGGCAGCACCAGCCAGGTGGCGAGCACCGCACGGCCCAGCCGCGCGCCGGCGCACAGCCCGGTCAGCCCCACGCCGCCAGCCGCCGCAGCGTGCGCAGGGAGAGGAGGACCGCGAGCAGCGCCAGCCCGGCGGTGACCACCGCGACGGCCGCGCCCTGGGGCCGGGCGGCCAGGTCGATCGAGGTGGACAGCCGGACGGCGAGCACCGGCAGCGGCTCCGGGGCGGCCCGGCCGAGCAGCGCGGCCACCTCGTAGGACCCGAGCACGTACACGAAGGAGATCGCCGAGGCCGCGCCCAGCGCGGGGGCGGCCAGCGGCAGGGTGACCGTGCGGAACCGGGCCCACCGGCCGGCGCCGAGCACCGCCGCGGCCTCCCCGTACGAACGCGACCGGGAGGCCAGCACGCCCCCGACGACCAGCGCGACGAAGGCCGACTCCTTCCAGGCGTACTCGGCGACCACGGCCACCCACCAGCGGCCGCCGACCAGGGCCGGCCAGTCCTCCGGCGCCACGCCGAGCAGCCGCGGGAGGAACCCCGCGTCGGCCAGCAGCAGGCCCATCGCCGCCGCGCCGACCAGGTGCGGCACCGGGACGGTCGCCGCGCTGAGCCCGCCGAGCAGCCGGCTGCGGCGGGCCGCGGCGACGGCCGCCAGCGCCAGGGCCAGGCCGACGACCGCCGCCACGGCGGTGGCCGCGGCGGCGATGGCCAGCGAGAGGGGGACGGCGGAGGCCAGCTGGTCGGCCGGCGCGGTGAACGCCGCACCGGTCAGCCGGGGCTCGCCGACCAGCGGGGCCAGGCCGAGCGCGGCCAGCAGCGCCGAGGTGAGCGCGGCGCCGACCACGGCGACCGCGGGCACCAGCGCCGGCAGCACGAGCAGCAGCCCGGTCCGCCGTCCCCGGGCCCCCGGCGGCCGGCTCACCCGCCGAGCACCGTCGTCCGCCAGCCCTCGTCGAGGGCGGTCACCCAGCCGGCCGACAGCTCCGGCCGGGCGTTCGCCGCGAGCTCCGCGTAGGGCGGGACGACGGGGGAGGCGGGCAGCTGCTCGAACCCGCGCCGGTCGGCGGGGTCGAGCCGGTCGAGGTCGAGGACGGTGAACTGGCCCCAGGTGGCCGGGTCGGCCTTGGCCAGCTGCTGCTCGGGGGAGAGCGCCAGGTCGGCGACGACCATCGCCCCCGCGCTGTCGCCGGAGGTGGAGGGGAGCGCCAGGAAGCTCGCGTTGCCGAAGGTGCCCTCCTCCAGGGTCAGCACCCGGGTGGTGGCCGGGAAGGTGCCGTCGGCGACCAGGTCGGTCAGCGTGGCCGGGCCGTAGGTCATCGTGAGGTCCACCTGCCCGTCGGCGTAGAGCCGGTCGAGCTCCTGCAGCGTCTGCGGGTAGGTCTCCCCGCCCCGCCACAGCGACGGGGCCAGCGCCCGCAGCCGCCCGAACAGCGCCGGCGTGAGCTCGTCGTAGGCCTCCTGGGAGAACTCCAGCGGCACCTCGCCGGGCCCGCCGGTGACGCCGGTGAGCACCTGCCGGACGAACACCGACCCGGTGAAGTCCGGCGGGGCCGGGTAGGTGAAGCGGCCCGGGTTGGCCTCCGCCCACGCCAGGACGCCGGCCAGCGTCGTCGGCGGGTCGGGCACCCGCGCCGCGTCGTACACCAGCGTGAACTGCGCCTTGTGCCACGGCGACTCGCAGCCCTCGACCGGGACGCCGAAGTCGCGGGTCAGCAGCGGGTCGTCGGGGTCGGTGTACCGGGCGTTGGGCAGCATGCCGGCCCACCCGCAGAGCCAGGCGCCGGCCTGCCGCCCGGTGGCGTAGTTCTCGCCGTTGACCCACACCAGGTCCACGTCGCCGTCGGTGACCCCGGCCTGGCGCTCGGCGAGCACCCGGTCGACCGCCTCGCCGGTGTCGGCCACGGGCACGCGCCGCAGGGTGACGCCGAGCCCGGCCGCCCCCGGGGCGAGGACGTCGTCGACGTAGGCGTTGCCCTGCTCGTCCCCGCCGTACATCCACAGGTCCACGGTCTGGCCCCGGGCCTGCGCCAGCACCTCCTCCCAGGGCCGCTCGGCCGCGGCGGGGGCCTCGGCCCCCGGCGCGGCGCAGCCGGGCAGCGCCACCGGTCCGGCCAGCAGGACGGCGACCAGGGCACGGGCGGCCGGGCGTCGGGGGGCTCGGGGCACGGCGTCCTCCTGCGGTGCGGGCTGTCTGGTTTCCTTCGTGCCGGACGGCCGCCCCGGATGCCCCCGGGCCCGACGGCCGGCCCCGGGAGGAGCGTGCGCGTGCTCGACGGTGCCGCCCGCCGCCTGCTCGACGCCCCGCTGGCCCGGGTGGCGGCCCTGCTGGACCGGCCGGCCGTGACGCCCGACCGGCTGACGGTGGCCGGCCTGGTCCTCGGCCTGGGCAGCGCCGGGGCCGCGGCCGCCGCCTGGTGGCTGCCCGCCCTGGTGCTGTGGCTGGTCTCCCGGGCCGCCGACGGGCTGGACGGGCCGCTGGCCCGCCGCCGGCGCGCGGCCGGCGGCCCGGCGGACGCCGGGGCCGGTGGGTTCCTCGACATCACCGCGGACTTCTGCGTGTACGGCGCCGGCGTGCTCGGGGTCGCGCTCGGGGCGACCCGCGAGTTCGGCGCGCCGTGGGAGCCCTTCCTCGTCGTCCTGCTCGCCTACTACGTCAACGGGACGGCGTTCCTGGCCTTCTCCTCGATCGCCGAGCGGGCCGGCCGGCAGCTCGACGACGGCCGCTCGCTGTCGTTCCTCGGCGGGCTGGCCGAGGGCACCGAGACGATCGCGGTGCACGCGCTGTGGCTGCTGCTGCCGGCGGTCGCCTGGCAGCTGGCCTGGGGGTGGGCGGCCGTCGTCGCCGTCACCGCCGGGTACCGCATCCGCGCCGGGTACCGGCTGCTGCGCTGACCCGGGGGTCACCGGGCGCCGCGGTCGGTCCACCGCCGCAGCCGCACCACCGCCCGCAGCAGCGCGGCGGGCACCGGCGCGGCCAGCCGGGCGCGCAGGTCGTCGAGCGCGGCGTCGACCACCGCGTCGTCGTACGTCGGGTAGGCGTGCGTGGTGCCGGCGAGGTCGCGGGCGCGCAGGCCCCGGCGGACGGCGAGGGTCAGCTCGGCGAGGGTCTCCCCGGCCCGGGGCCCGACGACGGTCGCGCCGACCACCCGCCGGCGCCGGTCGAGGACGAGCGCGGTGGACCCGTCCGTCACGCCCTCGGTGACCGCGCGGTCCAGCCGGGTGTGCGGCACCCGGCGGACGGTCAGCCCGGCGGCCCGCGCCTCGTCGGGCCGGACCCCGACCGCTGCCAGCTCGGGGGAGGTGTAGGTGACGCGGGGGACGACGGGGTCGATCCGGCGGGCCAGCCCCAGCACGGCGTTGCCGGCCGCCACGCTGCCGTGCATCCCGGCGGTGTGGGTGAGGAACGGCGGGCCGGTGACGTCGCCGGCCGCCCACACGCGGGGGTTGGTCGTGCGCAGCGTGGCGTCGACGGCGACGGTCCCGTCGTCCCGGAGGTCGACGCCGGCCGCGGCGCAGCCCAGCCCGCCGGTGCGGGCCCGCCGCCCGACGGCCACGAACAGCCGGTCGAAGGCCAGCCGCGTGCCGTCGGCCAGGTGCAGCACGCCCGGGGCGACCCGCGCGGCCGCGGCGCCGGTGTGCACCTGCACCCCGTCGCGGCGCAGGGCGGCGGTCACGGTCGCCGCGGCGTCGGCGTCCTCCTCGGGGAGCAGCCGGTCGGCGGCGTCGACGACGGCGACCTCGGCGCCGAGCCGGGCGAGGGCCTGCCCGAGCTCGCAGCCGATGGGGCCCCCGCCCAGCACCACCACCCGGCCGGGCAGCTCCTCGAGGTCCCACACCGTCTCGCTGGTCAGCGGGCCGGCCGCGGCCAGCCCCGGCACGGGGGGCAGCAGCGGCGCGGCGCCGGTGGCCAGCAGCGCCGCGCGGAAGGGCACCTCCCGGTCGCCGACGCGGGCCCGGTCGGGCGCGGTGAGCACCGCCTCGCCGGCGAGCACGGTCGCGCCGGCCGCCTCGAGCGCCTCGGGGGAGTCCTCGGGCTGCAGGGTCCGGATCGCGGCCTGCACGTGCGCCCGCACCCGGGCGAAGTCCACCCGAACGTCGCCGACGTCGACGCCGAGGCGGTGCGCCGCGCGGGCGTCGGCCGCCGCGGCCGCGGCCGCCAGCAGCGCCTTGGAGGGCACGCACCCGGTCCACAGGCAGTCGCCCCCGGTGCGGTCCCGCTCGACCAGCGCGACCCGGGCGCCGAGGGTGGCCGCGGTGTGGGCGCCGACCAGGCCGGCCGTGCCCCCGCCGACGACGAGCAGGTCCCACGGGGCGGCTTCGCGGCGCACCCGTCGCACGCTAGGGGATGGCGCACCACGGCACCGGGTGGGCGGGCGCGGGCAGGATGGGGCCGGTGAGCCTGCCCGGACGCACGGTCGACGTCCTCGTCGTCGGTGCGGGCCAGGCGGGGCTCGGCACCGCCCGCCGGCTGGTCGACGCGGGGATCACCGACGTCCTCGTGCTCGAGACCGCGGAGGTCGGCGCGGGCTGGACGGGGCGCTGGGACAGCCTGCGGCTGTTCACCCCCCGCCGGTTCAGCACGCTGCCCGGCCTGCCCTTCCCGCCCGGCCCCGGGGAGTGCCCGACCCGGCTGGAGATGGCCGGCTACCTGCGGCGCTACGCCGAGGTCCTCGACGTCCCGGTGGTGTCCGGTGCACCGGTCACCCGGCTGACGCGGGCCGGGACGTGCTTCCGCGCCGCGACCCCGGCCGGGGGGGTGACCGCCCGGCAGGTCGTCGTGGCCACCGGCGCCCACCGCCGGCCCCGGGTGCCCGGCGCCGCGGCCGCCCTGGCCCCCGACGTGGTGGCGCTGCACTCCTCCGCCTACCGGCGACCGGCCGACCTGCCCGACGGCCCGGTGCTGGTCGTGGGCGGCGGCAACTCCGCGGCCCAGCTCGCCCTCGAGCTGGCCGCCACCCGGCCGGTCACGGTGGCCGCACCCGGCGTCCCCCGGGCGCTGCCGACGCACGTGCTGGGGATCAGCCTCTACCGGTGGCTGCTGGTCACCGGGGTGCTGAACGCCGGCAGCGGCACGCCGGTGGGACGGCTGGTGCGGCGCCGGGGCGAGGCGGTGTTCGGCCGGGACCTGCACCGCGCGGTCGCGGCCGGGCGGGTGCGCCTGGTGCCGCACCGGGTGGTGGGCGCCTCCGGCCGCGCGGTCCGGCTGGCCGACGGCGGCCTCCTCCCGGTGCGCGCCGTCCTCTGGTGCACCGGCTTCCTCCCCGACACCGGCTGGGTCGAGGTGCCCGGCGCCCTGGGGCCGGGCGGGGAACCCGTGCACCGGCGCGGCGCCTCGCCGGTCCCCGGCCTGCACTGGATGGGCCTGCCCTGGCAGACCCGGGTCAACTCCGGGCTGGTGGACGGCGTGGACCGGGACGCCGGCCGCACCGCCCACCGCATCCGCCGCGCGCTGGGCGGGGGCGGCCGGTCGGCGTGACCCCGGCGGGCCCGTCCGCACCGGCTGGTAGACAGACCCGGTGGCCGGACCCCGCGACGTCGACGCCTCCTTCCTCGCCCTGCCGCTCCCCGCGCTGGCCGACGCGGCGCTGACCCGCGCCCGCGACCTCGGGTGCGAGCACGCCGACCTGCGCGTCGAGCGGATCCGGACGCAGACCATCAGCCTGCGCGACGCCCGCCTGGAGGCGCTGGCCGACGGTGAGGACCTCGGCCTGGCCGTCCGCGTGGTCCACGAGGGCACGTGGGGCTTCGCCGCCGGCGTCGTCCTCACGGCGGCCGAGGCGGTGCGGCTGGCCGAGGAGGCCGTCGAGGTGGCGCGGGTGTCGGCGGCGGTGGCCACCGACCGCGTCGAGCTGGCCCCCGAGCCGGTCCACGCCGGCGTCACCTGGGTCTCCGACTACGACGTCGACCCCTTCACCGTGCCCGACGCCGAGAAGACCGGGCTGCTGCGCGAGCGCTCGGAGCGGCTCCTGGCCGCCGACGGGGTCGAGCACGTCCAGGCCGGCTGCACGGCGGTCAAGGAGCAGAAGTTCTACGCCGACACCGCCGGCACCCGGACCACCCAGCAGCGGGTGCGCACCGCCTCCGACCTGACCGCGCTCACCGTCGACCGGGCCACCGGGTCCTTCGAGAGCATGCGCACGCTGGCCCCGCCGGCCGGCCGGGGCTGGGAGTACCTCACCGGCACGGGCTGGGACTGGGACGCCGAGCTGGCCGGGATCCCCGAGCTGCTGCGCGAGAAGACGAAGGCCCCCTCGGTGGAGCCGGGGCGCTACGACCTCGTCGTCGACCCCTCGAACCTGTGGCTGACCATCCACGAGTCGGTCGGGCACGCCACCGAGCTCGACCGGGCGCTCGGCTACGAGGCCGCCTACGCCGGCACCTCGTTCGCGACCCCCGACCGGCTGGGCACGCTGCGCTACGGCTCGGAGCTGATGAACGTCACCGGCGACCGGGTCACCCCGCACGGGCTGTCCACGATCGGCTGGGACGACGAGGGCGTGCAGGCCCAGGAGTGGGACGTCGTCCGCGACGGCGTCCTCGTCGGCTACCAGGTGGACCGCAACACCGCGCGGCTGGGCGGGCTGCCGCGCTCGAACGGCTGCGCCTTCGCCGACTCCGCCCAGCACGTGCCGGTGCAGCGGATGGCCAACGTGTCGCTGCGGCCGGCGCCCGGCGGGCCCTCGACCGAGGAGGTCATCGCCGGCGTCGAGCGCGGCATCTACGTGGTCGGCGACAAGAGCTGGTCGATCGACATGCAGCGCTACAACTTCCAGTTCACCGGCCAGCGCTTCTTCCGCATCGAGGGCGGCCGGCTGGCCGGGCAGCTCCGGGACGTCGCCTACCAGGCGACCACCACCGAGTTCTGGGGCTCCCTGGCCGCCGTCGGCGGGCCGCAGACCCACGTGCTCGGCGGCGCCTTCAACTGCGGCAAGGGCCAGCCGGGGCAGGTGGCGCCGGTCAGCCACGGCTGCCCGACCGCCCTGTTCGAGAACGTCACGATCCTCAACACGGTGCAGGAGGCCGGCCGGTGAACCCCGCCCGCCCGCAGGACGTCGTCGAGCAGGCCCTGGCCGCCTCCACCGCCGACGGGCAGGTGACCTTCGTCGTGGAGAGCTCGGCGGCCAACCTGCGCTGGGCCTCGAACAGCCTCACGACCAACGGCGTGATGCGCTCCCGCCAGGTCGTGGTCGTCTCCTTCGTCGACGGCGGCGCCGGGATGGCGGCGGGCACCGTCGCGCGCACCGGCACGCCGGACGTCGCCGAGCTCGTGGCCGCCAGCGAGCAGGCCGCCCGGGACGCCGGGCCCGCGGAGGACGCCGTCCCGCTGGTGGGCGAGACCCCGCCGGGCTCCGGGCCCTGGGACGCCGAGGCCGCGGACACCTCCATCGGCGTGTTCGCCGAGCTCGCCCCCGCCCTCGGGGAGGCCTTCGGGGCCGCCCGCGACCGCGGCGAGAAGCTCTTCGGCTTCGCCGAGCACTCGATGGCGACGACCTACCTGGGCACCTCCACGGGCCTGCGGCTGCGCCACGACCAGCCCACCGGGCGGGTGGAGCTCAACGGCAAGACCGCCGACCACGGCCGCTCGGTGTGGGCGGGCGCCGGGACCCGCGACTTCACCGACGTCTCGATGGGGGCGCTGGCCGGCGAGGTCGCCCGCAAGCTGGACTGGGCGCAGCGGCGCGTCGAGCTGCCCGCCGGCCGGTACGAGACCCTGCTGCCGCCCTCGGCGCTGGCCGACCTCATGGTCTACGCCTACTGGACGATGGAGGCCCGGGACGCCGACGAGGGCCGCAACGTCTACGCGCGGGCCGGCGGCGGCAACCGGATCGGCGAGCGCCTGGCCGCGCTCCCGCTGACCCTGCGCAGCGACCCCTTCGAGCCGGGCCTGGAGGCCTGCCCGTTCCAGGTGGTCTCCGGGTCCTCGGGCGCGGCGTCGGTGTTCGACAACGGGATGGCGACACCCGCGGTGGACTGGATCTCCGGTGGCGTGCTCACCGAGCTGATCCGCCCCCGCGCCTGGGCGCTGCGCACGACCGCACCGGCGACGGCCGCGGTCGACAACCTGGTGCTCGAGGTCCCCGAGGCGACGGCGTCCCTCGACGACATGGTGGCGGCCACCGACCGCGGCCTGCTGCTGACCACCCTCTGGTACATCCGCGAGGTCGACCCGCAGACCCTGCTGCTGACCGGGCTGACCCGGGACGGCGTCTTCCTCGTCGAGGGCGGTGAGGTCGTCGGGTCGGTGAACAACTTCCGCTTCAACGAGTCGCCGGTCGACCTGCTGGGCCGGATCACCGAGGGCGGGCGCACCGAGCGGACGCTGCCCCGGGAGTGGAGCGACTGGTTCACGCGGGCGGCGATGCCGACGGTGCGGGTCCCCGACTTCCACATGAGCTCGGTGAGCCCCGCGAGCTGACCGCGGCGCACCGCCCCGGGCGCCGCGGTACGTCTCACCCCTCCGGGGCACCCCGGTGTCCCCATCCGTCCCACTGACAGCACGCCGTGCACACGCGCGCACTCTCCGCAGTTAACGTGTCCCTACTTGCACGGGAGGCCCCACGGAGGGGGCCGTCGAGGGGAGCTCCTCATGACGCGGAACCAGAAGCCATCGGTCTTCCAGATCGGTCAGGTCTGGGAGGACGGTGACGTGGTCGTCGTCTCCGGTTGGGGCCTGGGGCTGTGCGCCGCGGCCTGCGCCTGCCACCGGCACCCCTCCGCCGGCCACCTGGCCATCGCCGAGGACCAGGCCCGCGGCCTGCTCGGCCTGGCCAGCTTCCGCCCCGACGGCTGCGACTGCTGCGAGCCCTGGACGGCCGACGAGCTCGGCGCCGTCCTGCGCGACCTCGAGTCCGTCGCCGGCCTGGACGCCCAGGAGCCCCTCGCCGGCTGAGAAGGGACCCCCTGCCCCCGCCGCTCGCGGCGAGCGGGGTTCCCCCGCGACGGGCCGGGTAGAGGGCGGGGCATGCTCGCCCGCTCCGCCCTCCGTGGCGCCGTGGCCGGCCTGGCCGGCACCGCGGCGATGACGCTCGCCGAACTGGTCGAGCAGTCCGTGACCTCCCGTCCCGACTCCTACGTGCCCGGGCGCACGCTGACCGCCCTGACCACCCGGCGCCGGCTGCCGGGCTCGGCGCGCCCGCCGGTGCTCAACCACCTCATGCACTGGGGGACCGGGGCGCTGGTCGGCACCCTGCGCGGGGTGTGGTCGGCGGTCGGCCTGCGGGGCTGGCGTGCCTCGCTCTGGCACACCTCCGTCCGCCTGGCCACCGACCAGACCCTGGAGAACGCCACCGGCGTCGGGTCGCCGCCGTGGACCTGGTCCCGCCGCGACCAGGTCGTGGACGTGGCCGGCAAGACCGTCTACTCGCTGGTGACCGGCGCGGTCGCCGACCGCCTGGTGGCCCTGGCGCCCGACCGGGAGCCCTCCGGCGCCGCCGGCCCCCGCCGGTAGCGCACCGACCCGACGCCGAACCCCCGCCCGCTGCGGCGCGAGCACATCCCTGGGGCGGGTGTGACGGGCGGGGTGCGCCGGGAGCCGTCCGGCCCGCGCGCCGACCCTCACGCCGCGGTGATCTCTCCCTACCGTGCGTAGCAACCCGCTCGGGACGGCCGGGTGGCACGGGGAGGGGACGGCATGCTGCGCAGCCGCACGACGCGCCGACGCTGGGCGGGCGCCGCTCTGGCGGTCGGGGCGGCCGCCGCCGTCGTCCTGGGCCCGACCCCCGCCGGCGCCACGCCGGGCACCGCGGACGAGGCGGCGCGGCTGGTGGCCGAGACCGGCCAGCAGCTGACCGACCTCGACGAGCAGGTCCACCAGGCCGAGGTCACCGTCGCCGAGCAGCAGGCCGCCGCCACCGCCGCGGCCGCGACGGCCGCCGAGGCGCAGGCCGCCCTGGCCGCCTACGAGCCGCAGCTGCGGGCGCTGGCGCAGAGCTCGCAGACCAGCCGGTCGCGGATGGCCGCCTTCCTCACCGGCGACTCGGCCGCCGACGTCGTCCAGCAGATGACCACCCTCGACCTGATCGCCGACCACACCGAGGGGCTGATCGCCGAGGTCTCGGCCGCCCAGCGCGCCGCCGACGAGGCCCGGGCCGCCGCGGACCAGGCGGCGGCCCAGGCGCAGGCGTCCCTGGCCACGCTGCAGGAGCAGCACGCCGAGGTGCAGCGGCGGATCGACGAGTACGAGGCCGACTTCGCCCGCCTGTCGGCCGCGGAGCAGGCCACCGTCACCGCGACCCTGGCCGGCCCGGCGCTGCCGCCGCCGTCCACCGCCGCGGTCGTCGCGGCGGCGCCCAGCGAGGCCGCGGGCACCGTCGTCGCCACCGCCCTGGCGCAGGTCGGCGACCCGTACGTGTGGGGCGACTCGGGGCCCGACGGGTTCGACTGCTCGGGCCTGACCCAGTACGCCTACGCGGCGGTCGGGGTCTCGCTCCCGCACTCGAGCGGCGCGCAGTCGCGGCTGGGCGTGGCCGTCCCCCGCGCACAGCTCCAGCCCGGCGACATCGTGTACTTCTACTCGCCGGTCAGCCACGTCGGCATCTACGTGGGCAACGGGATGATGGTGCACGCGCGGACCTTCGGGCAGCCGGTCGCGGTGACCACCGTGGACATGCGCGGCTACGCGGGCGCCCGCCGCCTCCTCTGAACCCAGGGCTCCTCAGGCCGGCCGCCGGCCCTCGGCGAGCATCGTGACCAGCCGCTGGATGCGGCGGGTCCGCGTGGCGGGGGTGGCGGCGGTCTGCACCCGGAAGAGCACGGCGTAGCGGTTGGTCCCGTCGAGCGCGTCGAACGCCGCCCGCGCCGCCGGGACCGCGTCCAGCGCGGCGGCGAGGTCGTCGGGCACGGTGGCCGTCGCGGGGCCGGCGTAGGCCCGCTCCCACCGCCCGTCGGCGCGGGCGGCCTCGACGGCGGCCAGCCCCGCGGGGCGCATCCGGCCGGCCGCCGTGAGCGCCTCCGCCGCGGCGACGTTCTTCTGCGACCAGATGCTGCGCGGCCGGCGCGGGGTGATCCGCTGCAGGTACGCGCGCTCGTCGAGCGCGTTCGACCGGCCGTCGATCCAGCCGAAGCACAGGCAGCTCTCGACCACCTCCGGGTAGGTCACCGAGGGGGTGCCGGAGCCCTTCTTCGCGATCCGCACGTAGAGGCCGGGGGCGGTGGCGTGCTCGGCCTCCAGCCACGCCTCGAGCGCGGCCTGGTCGGGGAAGGCCAGGACGGGCAGGTCGTCGGGCACCGGCACGACGGCGATCCTGGCCGCCCCGCCACCGGCCGTCCAGAGCCGTCCGCCCCGCCCCGCCTCGCCGTGATCACGGGGTTCTTGCCCGACGACACGGACGACGCGCCGCCGCGGCCTGCAACAACTCCATGATCACGGCGGCGGGGATGCGGGGTCAGGCCTCCCGGGAGGGGGAGGGGCGGTCAGAGTTCCGCGCGCAGCCGCGTCGCGGCCAGCGCCAGGGCGCGCATCTTGCCCTCGGCCGAGGCCCGCGGCAGGTACTTCAGCCCGCAGTCGCTGGTGAGCACCAGCCGGTCGACGTCGACGTCGTCCAGGGCCCGGCGCACCCGCTCGGCCACCTGGCCGGGGGTCTCGACCTCCGGCGTGGAGAGGTCGAGCACCCCGAGCGCGATGCCCTTGCCGCGCAGCGGGCGCAGCTGCGCGGGGTCGAGCCCCGACTGCGCCGTCTCGACCGACACCGTGTCCACCGGGGTGTCGGCCAGCTCGGGCAGGAACGAGTACCCGGTCGGCCGGTCGGCCACCATGGCGGCGTAGCCGAAGCACAGGTGCAGGTGCACCGGGCCGGCCGCGCCCTCCACGGCCCGGGTGACGGCCTCCGCCCCGTACCGGCGGGCCACCTCCGGCCGGGCCTGCAGCCACGGCTCGTCGAGCTGCACGACGTCGGCGCCGGCGGCGAACAGGTCGGCGATCTCCTCGCGGACGACGTCGGCGTAGGCCAGCGCGAGGGACCGGTCGTCGCCGTAGTGCTCGTCCTGGGCCTGCTGGGCCATCGTGAACGGCCCGGGCAGCGTCACCTTGACGGTCCGGTCGGTCTGCGCCCGCAGGAACGCGACGTCGCGGGCCTGCACCGGCGCCGGACGGCGGATCGGCCCGACCACCCGGGGCACGGGGATCTGCTGCCCGGAGCGGTTGGTCACCGACCCCGGGGTGTCGAGGTCGACGCCCTCCAGCGCGGTGGCGAAGTGGTTGGAGTAGGACTCCCGGCGCTGCTCGCCGTCGGTGACGATGTCGAGGCCCGCGACCTCCTGCGACCGCAGCGCCAGCAGCGTCGCGTCGTCCTGGGCCTGCTCCAGGAGCTCCGGCGCGACCCGCCACAGCTCCCGGGCGCGGACCCGCGGCGGGAACCGGTGGGCGAGCCGGTCGCGGTCGATGAGCCAGTCGGGCTGCGGCAGGCTGCCGACGACGGAGGTGGGCAGCGGCGGGAGGGGTGCGGGCACGCCCGGCAGTCTGACGGGTGCGGGGGCACCCGGCCTGTGCTGGGGTGGGCCCGTGGCCGACAACTACATCGCCGAGCTGGACTCCGGCGCCCCCCGGATCGACGACGAGGCCTTCGTGGCGCCCACCGCGGTGGTGGTCGGCGCGGTGACGATGGGCCCGCGGTCGAGCCTCTGGTACGGCGCGGTGGCCCGGGCCGACGCCGAGGTGATCGAGATCGGCGAGGGCTCCAACGTGCAGGACGGCTGCACCCTGCACTCCGACCCGGGGTTCCCGCTGGTGGTCGGCCGCGGCGTCACCGTCGGGCACCGGGTGGTGCTGCACGGGGCCCGGGTGGACGACGACGTGCTGGTCGGCATGGGCAGCGTGGTGATGAACGGGGCGCGCATCGGGTCCGGCTCGATCGTCGCGGCCGGGGCCGTGGTCACCCAGGGCAAGCAGTTCCCGCCCGGGTCGGTGATCGCCGGGGTGCCGGCGAAGGTGGTGCGGCAGGCCACCGACGACGACCTGGCGCACATCCGGGGCAACGCGGCGAGCTACACCGAGCGGCTGCCCTCGGCCCGGCGGGTCCGGCCGGTCGTGCGCACCCCGCTGCCGCCCGCGGGCCACCAGCCCGGCGACGCCATGGGATGACCGGGCCTCCCGGCCGGGCCTCCCGGGGGGGGGGGGGGGGGGGGGGGGGGGCGGGGCGGGGCGGGGGCGGGGCGCGGGGGGGGGGGGCGGTTGGGGGGGCGGGGCGGGGGGGGGGGGGGGGGGGG
>NZ_JBJGYK010000063.1:0-21705 GCF_054049955.1 Geodermatophilus sp. SYSU D00758 | reverse complement strand
CCCTTGCGGGCCACGGCGATGACGTCACGACGGAACTCCGCCGGGAACGGCTTGGGCACGATGCTGATCCTTCCAGCGAGGCCCAGGGCCTCACAGGCAAGGAGTCAACCGAACCGGGGGCAGTCCCACGGATCCAGATGTCGCCGTGTCCGCCCCTCGGACGATTGTCTTCCTCCCGAAGGACTGGCTGGCCGGCCTCACTTACCGACCAGACTCCGTTGACGTCCTCGAACTGAATGTGATCCCAGTCGATGGAAGAGGACTCTCCTATGGTTGTCACCATCCTTTCTAACTCGGTGGCGTTGAGGATGGCGATCGAACAGGGCGGTATGAGGTCCATTGTGACGACTGGATACCCGTCATAGACGGGGACATCTGTGAAGTCGACGCCGTCCAACTCGCTCCCTGCGGCCACGTCATCAGCTGACGCCGCCTTGTAGCGGAGAACTACTCCATTGATCGGCACCGTCGATCTGTTCTGAATAGTGAGGGAGTTGGCGGAGTCGGCATAGTCCAGCCACCAAGAAACTCGACTCGCATATTGACGCTGACGCTCCTCGCGCAGCTCTTTATTGAACCGCAATTGATCATTCGTGGCGTTTGACTGGACAGTATTGGCTTCTGCCTGCATGGTGTTGGCTTCGGCCTGTCTCTGCAGCGAGACGCTCGATACGATGACAGCGGCCGAGGCAGCCAGAAACGCGAGCACAGAACACCACGCTTGGACCTTTTCCGCCCATGAGGGGGAGTGCCCGGGACCGGGCGGTCCCTCGGGGCCTTGCGGGCCTTGCGGGCCTTGCGGGCCTTGCGGGCCTTGCGGGCCTTGCGGGCCTTGCGGGCCTTGCGGGCCTTGCGGGCCTTCGGGGCCCTGTGGAACAGACATGCTGCGACTCGCTCCCCCCTGCGGCTAGGGACTTGCCGGAGCCGGCTCGCCAAGATCGACGAACGCATCCAATCCACATTCGCTAGTCACGTCTAGACGATCATGCTTCCCCCCTGCGATCTAGGGCGTGTCCGATGGATCATCCCGGTAGCCAAGTCCGCGGCGACCTCGGCCTGGCTCAGGTCACCACGGCGGGCGACCCGGACGACATCACTACCTGAATGGCGGCTACCGCCCGGCCAACCCGACGTTCGCAGTCAGCGCGGCGGCATCGGCGTCTTCCACGAGAGCAGTCTCTCAGCCCGGTGCGGCCCACGCTGGAGTTGCCGCGGGAGCCCCCCAGGGAGCGGGACGAAACTCCTCGCAGTCTTGAGGTAGCCCTCGCATTACCGCGGCCGGAGTCGCCAAACACTGACGTCACTCCCGGCAAGCGTCGGGCCTCGCCCGTAACGTCCGGTGCATGGACATCCGCGAGGCGTTGGCTGGTGTCGCGTCCTACTCCCACCTCGCTGACCGCGACCAGGCGGCCCAGCGACACCTCGGCGACGTTCGTCGCAACCCACCCTCGGAGTTCCCCATCGGACTGCGCGTCCTGGTCAGCGGCAGCGGTCAGAGCCTTCCCCTTGTTCCCTGGATTGCCCTATTGGACAAGGACGTCACGGAGACAGCTCAGGACGGCCTGTACCTCTGCTACCTCTTCACGCAAGATCTGGATGGCGTGTACCTTTCGATGAACCAAGGGGCCACCCAGCATCTCCGCGTCGCGACGGATGCAGGGCATAAGGGCCGCGCGGCCGAGCGGGCAGCGATCGAAGAGGAGACCCGCCTCCTTCTCAGGTCCTTACTCGCCGACGTGCAGCCGCCCGGAAGTGAAACGCAGATCGACTTGAGGTCGAGAGCCCTTCTTCCGCTGGCCTATGAGGTGGGAAATGTCGCAGGCGTACACTGCTCACTGTCGGCTCTACCGGCCGCCCCCGCCCTGGCGGATGACCTGAGCCACTTCGGTGCGCTCTACTCAGCCTGTTCCGCGAAGGCCTTCGACTGGCGCTGCCGCAGCATGCGCAGAGGTGCCCGAGAGCGCTGCCTCTCATCACGCACCAGGAGCCGGGCTGAAGCCAGGCCCTACGTCCTCACGTGCCTCGCCGAGAAATCGCGATAGACAGGTACTTGCCTCCTCCTCTCGAGGCCGCCACGCCCCCGCGGGCATGTGGAAAAGCCGGGTGGTGTCCCCTGCGACCTCTACGGTTCCGGCTGTGACGGACGATCCGGATTCGGTGGTGCCGACCGCCTACGGAGGCGTACCTAGTGCTCCATAACGGACGTGCTTGATGTGTTGCGGCGTCGCGGATCGGTGGCCTTGGCGATGACGGTGTCGGGGTCCTTGGTCCACGCCAGGTCACCACCGTGCCCTCGGCGCAGCCCACGGTCGTCGCGATCTGCTTGCCCGGCACCTCGTCGGCGGCCAGCAGCACGATCCGGGCCCGCTCGACCACCCGGGCCGGCGCCGCCTTGTCGCGCACCCGCCGCTGCAGCTCGCGCCGATCGACTTCCGAGACCTGTACCACCCGCACGTGCGCGGCCATGAGAAATGGTCACCCTGGCCGTGAGATCACATCAAGGAGCACCGCGACGGAGCACTAGTGCCGAATCAGGAGTCGGAGACACGTCTGGGCCTCAATCTGGCACCTCGTAGACTATTGACTTCAGGAGAAAGCGCGCTACTGGATTCGTCTGCCAGTTCGCAGCGGACATGCATGACGAAGAGCAGCAAGTTCCTCACCGCTTGACGAAGCTCAGTATGGCAGCAGGCGTCCCAGACCATGCCTGAACTGAGACCGACCCCCACCTACTTCCAGCTGGCCAAGCCCACCGTGACTCACCCTGACGGCCGACGCTCTTGGCGGCTGACCGACGACGTCCGGGTCACGGTCTACCCGAGCGGGCGCATCGAGTTCATCGACAGCGCCGGTCGGCCGTTCGAGGTCCGCACCTGGCATAACCGCCGGGGGACGCAGATCGAGCTGGTGCCCCGCCCGGACATCGCGTGACCGCTGCCTCGGCCTCCAATGTTGAAGTCAAGCCCGGTCAGTGACTCGCGCATGATGGTGCCGTGGCGAACGATGGAGAAGGAGAACAGCGCGGTCCCACGGGGCGCGACCCCCGTCTTGACAACCTACGAGTCGAACCGACAGGCAACTGCTGGTGGTGCGGCGCCAAGGCAGACAGCCAAGAGCACCGCTTCAAGCACTCATCGCTGCGTCGCGTAGCCGGCGGGAAGGATCCTCGCAACGTCTTCAAGAAGAGCGACAACTTCGAGGGGGTCCTGAGAAGTATCAAGTCTGGATCTCAAGTGCTCTGGCCCAAGAACTTCTGCCAGAACTGCAACAACGCACGCAGTCAGCCGTTCGATCTTGCGTATGACGTGTTCGAGGACTTCCTGTTTAGGAACGGCCACAAGATGGGCCGATGGGAGCGGCTCAGTTGGCCTGACATCTTCGGTGGTGAATGGCGGGAGGGTGCGACGAACCTTGCAAGATACTTCGGCAAGCAGGTCGGCTGCATGCTGTCAGGGCAAGACTTGCCCGTCCCAGAAGACCTCATCACGTTCTTGAACGGCGCTGAGCGCTGTCCCAGCGTGCGCTTCATGCTCCTTCGCAACTGGCGCGCGGTCATCGCGGACAGCACTATGCGCCGCCACAGTGCCGTGGAAGACGGCCTCATGACCTTTATTGGCCTACTGGAGTCTAACGCCTACGCATCTGATGGCGTCCTCAGTGGCCACGACTACGGATACCACATCGGCTACATATGGGTCACGGCGCAATGGCGAATGGGGACTGACAGGTCGTCGTGGTTCGAGTGCCCGTCGATCGAACTACCGTTAATCAACGGCTCTCCTCGCGATCGACTCAGATGGCTCCCGCATCACCTCGATATGGAGTATCGTCATTATTCTGCCCGCGTTCGCGAATACCTCAGTCGCCGGAAGAGCTGATTGAGGTCTCGAACCGCCTAGCGATCGGCTGAATTATCCGCATCAGCCATCCACGCCGATGCGGGTTGACCTTCAAGCCTTAGACCGTCCACGACTGGGCTACGTCTTTGCCCGCATCGTCGGACCCGGGGACCGCCCTGCTGCCCGCCAGGTCGCAGGTGGAAGAAAGATCGAAACGGCTCCCGGGGCTAGAAGTCTGCCGGGATCGGCGGTGGTGACACAGGCCGAGGGGAGGACTCGGCCGACGGTGCGGGAGTGGGAGCCGCTCCGGTTGCCCGGCGCAGGTGTAGCGCCACGATCCGGCGTACGACATCGCTGTTTGGGTCGAAGCCGAGGTCGCCGATGATCCCGGCCAGCGCTGCATCCGGCTGCTCCACCAGTCGACCCCGAAGGTCGGCCTCCACGTCCTCCACGCGGGATTGGTGGCCGACCATCCGGTCGGCCAGCCGGGCCAGATGCTGCCGCTCCACGTTCAGCACGGCCAGCCACTCCGACGGAGGAGACGGAAACCGCTCGATCACCCGGGCCAGGTAGGCGATGGCCCCGTTGGTTCGATCTAGCTCGGCCGAGCGGGGTGGTGTATCTGGAGACCTCCTGAACGATCGACGCCTTCACGACCCTGTCAACGCCCGCGTCGCGCACCTGCGGAGCCGACCCGCCGTGCATCCGGCAGACCGGTCGTGCCCTTGATCGCGGGCTGGCGGCACGGCCCCCCGTCCCGGCGTCGGGCGGTGCACCGGGCCCGGACGTCGTCCAGCGGTGCCCGGCCCGGACCCCGGGGCGGATCCGGACGGGGCACGCCGCCGTGCTGGACGCAGACGCCCTGGCCGGGCATTCGCGAAAGCGGCACCCCGGCTGGGAGCACTTCTGCATGCTGTCGGGCACGGGCTCAGGCCGCCGCGCGGGAAATGCCGGACGCGGTGACCGGCACGGTGAGCCGGAGCGCTTCACCAGCCCGGTGCAGGACGGCCTCGAAGCTCTCACTGAACACCATGTGGTCGTTCGCCGCGTTGAGCACCGAGTCCCGGACGATGCCGAGGGCCAGGACCCCGCCGTCCATGAAGGCGAACGCACCGGCGGGGAACACGTACGCGACCACGTTGGCCGGGAAGCTGGCCAGCGCCCCACCGGCCGTCTGCGCGCCGAACGCCTGCCCCGCCTCGCCGTCCAGCGTCCAGGCGTGCAGGAGGCAGTCCTTTCCATGGCGTGGCGGCACGGCGCGGCCGTCTTCACCGTCGAGAGCGGCGAGGTGCTGCAGGACGACCCCGACGACCCCATGAGGACGGCGCTTCAACAGATCGTCGGGGCGTTCGCTGAGCTCGACCGCCGCATGATCGCCAAGCGCCTCCGGGACGGCCGCCTGCACAAGCGCGATGCTGGCGGATACGCCGGGGGACGGCCGCCGTACGGCTGGCGCGCGGAGGATGGCGCGCTGGTGGAGGACCCGGCCGAGCAGGCAACCATCCGCTTGACCCGCGAGCTGCGCGCGAGCGGCCTGAGCCTTCGCCAGACGGTGACGCAGCTGGCGGCTCAAGGCTTGACCAACCGCCAGGGCGGGACATGGCACAGCGCGGCCTTGGGGCGGGTCCTCGATCGCTGAGAACGGCCCGTGTCGGATCTCGGTGCGCGGAGGGCCGGAGGCGCATGAGGTAGCGCGTGCGGAGTGCCCAATCTCGATGCACGCGGGCACGCGTTCGCTCTCGACTCAACGTGCTCGCTCCTCTGCCGAAGTAGTCGACCGAAGGCTTTGGGCCAGACGCCTGCTCAGAGCGTTCCGCAGACCCGTTATGGAACTGGGGAGAAGATTGATCGTCCTCGGCATCGTCGTCGCGGCTATCGTCCTGGCTTGCCTTCCGTGGTGGAAGCTCAAGGCGAAGCTAATGTCCCCCGAGGATCGCAAGCGCTATCTGCAAGAGCGGGAGCTGAAGCGGCAGCAGCGCGAGAAGGCGGCTCAAGAGGCAAAGGAGAAGCAAGAGCAGGCGAAACGGGATGCGGATGAACGCCGAACGGTTCGAGGTCCCGACTGGGCGCTGGTGACTACCGGCAAGTTGCCCTTCATGACCAATGGGATGGCTGGTACTGCGGCCACCATCCGGAATGAGTCGTCGGTCGACAAGTCGTTTGCCGTGAAGATCCACCTGCTCGCACCGTCGGGGACTCGCTTCGGAACTCTGTCCGCCATGAGCAGCAGGCTGCCAGGCGGCAGGGAGGAGCTGCTTCAGTTCATGGCCTCGCCGACGCCGGGACAGAAACTCGCATCGGTCGAGTATGAGGTCCAGTCCTACTGACAGTGGACAGCTGGCCTAACCTGTCCTGAGTGACCGACCTTGCCAAGTCCGACTCCCGCCAAGCGGTGCCAGGGCTAACTCCGGGGCAGCTCACCAAGCTCCTCTGCGAGATCCTCAGCGAGGGCCCCGTGCACGGCATGACGCGTGGGGACATGCACGTGCCTCTGTGGAGCCGTCTGCCGGACGCGGTGGAGACTTCGTGGGTCGTCCTGCGTATCGGTGACGAGATCAGCAAGACGCTAACCGATCTAGAAAAGCGCGAAGTGCTAGGCCACGACGCCAAGGATGGGCTGTGGTGGCTGGCTTCAAGGCCGCGACCAGAGGGTCCAACCTACGTTGCCGAAACGCTATTCGAGGTCTGATCAGACGAGTACGAGCCGTTCAGCGGCGCCAGAGCCGCGCCAAGCCCCCTGCTCCCAACAGAGGACTTCAATACCCAAGCTGGACAGCAGTTCTTCAAGCGCAGCCCCGATCGGGGCGTCGAACAGCGCCAGCAGCAGTGGGTCTTTGCGGTTCGCAGCTCGGTAGTAGAAGTGCCGATAGGAGATCAGTTGACCGATAGCAGCGCGCACGGCCTCCTCTGCGTTCACCGACACGGTCTTCGCCTCAACTAGCCAGTCCTCACCGCCCGCTGCGATGGTCATGTCACGCGGGTGCATGTTGTCCGCGGGAAGGTGACCCGCGGCGGTCAAGTCGGCGGCAAAGGCCTCGAGGAACGACTCATGCTTCCTTGTGCGCCGCTGCATTGAGCCCTTGACGTTCGCCAAGTAGTCCGACGAGTCCTTGGGCTTGAACTCTGGCCTGGGTGGATGAGTCTCGTCCCGCCGCTTGGCGGAGCGGGCGCTGGTGCGAACCTGTCGATTTGCTGCGAGCTGATCCTTCACTTCGATGCATTGAGCGATCGCCTGGTTACGGGGAACGGTTCATCGTCAGGCTGGCGAAGACGATGACGTTGCCGAGGTAGTCCCCGGTGTCCTCGTCGAAGGCCCCGCCGCACGTGATGAGCCGCAGGCCGGCGTGATCGATGTCGCCATAAACCTCCTCGGTCGGGAAGTCGTCCTTCGGATGCTCCTCGACCCGGTCAACGCGAAAGGTTGCGACGGAGCCGTCGGCACGGTCGATGACGACGGTGTCCCCCGGGAGCAGTTCGCGCAGTCCGTAGAAGGCCCCGGGTCCTCCCTCCCAGTCGACGTGGCCGGCCAGGACGGAGGGGCCGAGCTGACCGGGGGTGGGACTGCCCTGGTACCAGCCCACGGGGTAGGCGCCAGGCGGGACTTCCAGGGAGCCGTCCCGCTCAAGTCCCAGCTCCATGACGTCGGAGGTGACTCCGAGGGCGGGGATCTGGATCCGGACGGGGGCGCTGGCAGGCATCTGCGGAAAGGTTGGTGCCGGCACGGCCAGCCCGGCAGCAGCCTCCAGAGGACTTGCCGGGGTCCCGGCGTCTGCCGGGGTGGCGACAGCGAGTGGAACATCAACTCGAGCCGGGTGGCTTGCCTGCTGAGGGAGGAGAACGACCGTCGCGACTCCGCTGACGGCGAGCAGCGCGGAGGTCCCGGCCCAGACACGTGCGGCGCGGGGCCGGGATGGACAAGGTGCACGGTGCCGGGTTTGTCCATACCGGGTGACGTGAGGCTGCCTCGCTAACAGCTCCTCGACATCGAAAGCCGTGCTCGAGGCCCGCGCCGGAGGCACCGGCGGGGGATAGACCCCCACAATGCGCACCGCACCCTCCGCCTCGGTGTCTGCGAGGCGGAGGGTGGGAGCGCGGTATCGCACGTTCCGCCGGTTAGGCGCCCGCGCGGGAGCTGCGCCGTGCGGCGAACGCGGCGCCACCGGCCGCGGTCAGCGCGACGCCTCCGAGGACGTAGGGCAGCGCATTGCCCTGATCAGCGGCCGAGCTGCCGTCACCGGCGGCGACGGCCCCGGCGGGCTGGTTGGAGACCTGGGACCCCGAGGTCGAGCTCGACGCGGGCGCGTAGGCGTGGTCCTCGCACGCGATGCCGTCGTTGTCGGCGTCCAGACGCTCCGGGTCGCCCGGGACCGCGTCGAAGGCGGCCTGCGCGTCGGCCTGGCTGGCGAAGTCCGGGCAGTCACGGTCGGTGGCGGCCTGGGCCGTGCCCGAGAAGCCGAAGGACAGGGCTGCGGCGACGAGGACGCCAGCTGCTGCAGTGGTGCGGCGACGCATGTTTTCTCCTGAGGAGGTAGTCAGCTGTGACGGCTCCACCCTCGCTCAGGGTTTGTCGCACCACGAGGGTTCCGAGACGGCGTGGTCAAACAGCCCTGGCCTGACTTGCTTGGCACTACTCGCCATTGCCTGACCGGGATCACCCGCCCCGAAAGGCGGTCCCAGAGACACCCAGCACCTAATCCTTAGCGGATGACGTGGCGAGTTACTCACAAGCCGATCCGCCCGCTGAGCCCGAGCTCGGGCCGGCGAACCCGCGGCGACCCGATGGCCCAGTGAGGTGACGGCATAGACGGTCTCGGTCGAGCCGATGGCCGGCCGGTGGCGTCGGCGGACCACCTTGATCGCGTGGGGCAGGCGGGAAGAGCTGCGCTGGGGATCCAGCTGCTCCGACACCATCCGGATCCGGGCTCCGGGCACTATGCCCGGTCAGTCCCTGCCAGCTTCGCTGCGCGTCGCGTTGCCGTCTTCGGCCAGGCATCGAGGTGCGACCGCCGGAGGGGTCTCGATCACCGCGGCTGTGGTGAGCCGGTCGTCGGATCGCGGAGTCGGTGCCTCAGGCACAGGTGAGGACGGTGTCGTCCCTGGGGTCGATGACGACCTTCCGGTTGAGTGCTGCGGCCCCGGGGTCAAGCGTGCCGTCGGGTAGGTGGTCTTCGACGTAGCCGGGGAAGTCACTGCCGAGGCCCTCGACCGTGAGCCGCTCCGCCGTGACGCCGAGGTCGATGAGCTCGGCGCGCACTGCCTCGGCTCGGCGGAGGCTCAGCTCGCGCTGACCCTGAAGGTCTCCGACGTCCGCCGTCGTGCCGATCAACGTCGCGGTGGCGCCGGATCCGACGAGCTGGGCGGCGACGGGCTCGAGGACCTCCCGGACCGTCTCGGGATCGGCGAAGTTGGCCGAGTCGGGCAGGAAGGTGACGTCCGCGCCGTCCAGTTCGATGACTTCGCCGTCGCAGCGTGGCCCCTCCTCGACTGGCACCGCCTCCACCTTAGGTAGCTCGGGATCCGACTCACCGGACAGTGGCATCTCCTCGACTTCTACCTCGGCGCCGGCGGCCCGCAGGATCGCTTCCCAGATGGCTATGAGGTTCCTTCGCTGGGCCTCATCAAGCGGTTCCTGCGGCGGCGCAACATCACCGAGGCCCTGAAGAATGACCGTGTATCCCGCCAACTCCGGCAGGACACCGGCCGCTTCGAGGCTGGCAACGACCTCCTGCGGGTCGGCGTGGAGTAGTCCAGGCCGGCTGAAGTCCAGGGGCGCGACGGTGGACAGGCCGGAGTCGACAACCACGATGGTGCCGGGTGCGGTGGCCGAGGAGATGCTCCGCCGTCCGAGGCTGATGGCGCCGAGCAGGTCGGTCTCGGGTGTTACCGCGCGGGCGCCGGCAATGGCGTCCAGGACCGCCCGGTGGTTGGCCTCCTTGCTCTGCTCGCGAGCGACGTCGTTGGCGCCGGTGATCGTCAGCGGGCCGCTGTCATCCAGGACGAACGGCGCGCCGTCGGCCACGACGATCGACACGAACGACTGGTCCTGCACCGCGCGGTCGAGCGCGGCAAGCGCGGTCCCGGCCAGGTGGGGCGGCGGCATGTTGCTGCGCGCGCCGACGACGAAGGCCACCGCCCCGACGGACTCCCGGCTGCTCTCGTTGCCGCCGCAGGCGGTGAGGCCGACCGAGACCGCGAGCGAGACGGTGGCCGCTAGGAGACGGCGTCGTCGGATGGCGGATGTGCGCACGAAGGACTTCTCCAGGCCGTGGTCGGTCAGTGGGTGCCGTTCAGGGAGCCGTTGCCGTTGCTCGCTGCGTCCGACGGCGACGGGAAGGGCAGGGGGAACGAAGCCTCCGGGACAGGGATCGCCCGCGAGGTGTCGGGCTCGGCTGCTGGGTCGGGGCCGGCAGATTTGGCGTTGGGCAGGTCGTCCGGCCCGCGCCGTTCCGTTGGCCGTGTTCGTCCGGTGGTGAGGCCGTTGGTGGCGTCGGGTGCGCCGAGATGCCCGGCGAGTTCGACACGGGCCAGCTCCTTGAGCTCGTCGATCTCGGCGTCGGCGATGCCGCCGGCCTCCGCGGCCCACGTGTCGGCACGGGCCTGCTCGCCGCGCGCGTGCGCCAGCGCCTGGCCCAGTTCGGCGACCTTCTGCGCGGCGCTGGCAGCGACATCCCGCTGCTGGGGCAGGGGCTGCCGCAACCCGAGGTAGGTCGCCATGCGGGGGTGGTGGTCGGAGTAGCCGGCGTAGAAGGCGAGCAGGCCGGAGGCGAGGAACAGCCCGCCGAGCAGGACGGCTGCGGCCCGCGGGTCGTGCGTCGTTGTGGCTCCGCCACCGAATGACGTCGAGGTGGTGGTGGCGATCGGCTGCTGCCAGCGGAACCAGACGGCGACGCCCCCGAGCGTCGCCCAGCCGGCGAACATGAGCCCGATGGCCACCCGCCCCAGGCCGCCACGCCCCTCGCGCAGCTCCCTGAACGACCGGCCGACCACATGCATGAGCCCGACCGATGCCGCGGTCAGCGCGGCAGTCAGCGTCCAGATGACGAAGTCTCCGCCATCGGTGAAGAAGCCGGCCAGCGTGAGGCGGAACGTGGCGAAGTCACCGGCTGCGGCCAGGAGGAGCAGGCCGAGGATGACCCCACGATGGGTACGGGAGCGCACCATTCCCTCGAGGGGATCGATGCGGGGCCGTGGTCGGCGGCGTCGCTCGCGGCGGTCGCCGGCGTGGTTCTCGGCCGGTCCGAGGAGGTCCCCTTCTAGGACGGTCACCAGTCGCTCGGTGTGCGCCAGTTCGTCGGCGGCTGCCTGCGCTCGCTGTTCTGCCACGACCGCTTCTGCCTCAAGCCGGCGCACATCCTGCTCCGCGGCTACGACCCGCCGCGTGCGCTCGGCGGCGATGTATGCATGCCGCTTGCTTCGCACGCCCTCGAGCCAGGCGTCCAGGACGTCACCGTTGCCCGCGTCGAGAGCGCCTGCCTCGTGCATGCGCGCGATCCGCTCGATGACGCGCTCGCGGGTGGTCTGACCGGGTGTCCAGGACTCGGGCGAAGCGGACGTCGGCGTTCCCGCGGGCCGAGGCGTCGACCCCGCCGGAGGCGTCATGCGAAGGCTCCAGTAGCCGCGTCCTCCGCGTCGCTGCCCGGCAGAGGTAACTCGGCGCCGAACCAAGGAGGCAAGGTGCACAACTCGGCGTCCCAAGTGGTCACCAGCTTCTCGCGCTCGGGGTGCCGACGGGCGAGAGCCTTCCGGTAGACGGCCCCCAGACGATGTGTCGTCTCGTGCGCTCTGGTGACACGGAACCGCAACTCATCTGCCAGCTTCCGTCGCTCGGCTACCAGAGACGCCTGCTCGGCGCGGACGGCGTCGCGCCGCTCTTCGGTCTCCCTGTGCGCGACTTGCGCCGCCTCGGCAGCGCGCCGGTGAGTGGCCATACGGCGGGCACGGATTCGGGTAACCCCGAGCTCCTCCTCGCCGGGATACCGGACGGAGAGCCACTCCTCGCCTGGGTCTTCCGCCAAGCGGTCTGCCTCCTCGGCCTGCCACGCCAGCATGGCCTCCAGAGCGACCAGTTCGGCGTCGAGGACCTCGAGCCGGACGGCGAGCGGGCCGGCCGTCGACTGGTAGCGGCTCCGCTCAAGCTCGCAGACTTCGCCGTACTCGGCGACGAGCTCGGCGAGGATGGGCGTGGTCGCGGCGCTGAGGCCGAGGGGCAGGCCGGCACGACGATCGGACCGGGCGGCCCAGTACAGCCGAAGACAGGTCAGCCAGTGCGCACCAAAGATTCCTCGGTGGTGGTCGATGCGCTCGAGCACGCCCACGCTCCACTCCCCACCGCGGGGATCCCCGCACTCGTGTCGACGGGGGCTGCCACGGTCGGTGGTCCCCGGCCTCCGGAAGGGGAGCACCGCCGATCCGACGGTGACTCCCGGTAACGGAAGGTGCTCGGATGTTATGGAGCCGTACTGTCCGGAACAGGGTCCCGCGGATACCGATCACCCGAAGGGATGGCCGCTGTGCGACTCACTCGAGGGGATAGTCGACGTGCGGCTGCCCGCCTTCCGACGGCTTCACCGTCACCACGATGCATCGGGACAGGTACGCAGCACCTCGATCACCAGTCGGCGCAGCGGGACCGCCCCCGCACTCTGAAGATTGGCTTGCGGATCCGCATGGCGACCACGTCGGGTCAGCGCTGCCTGAAGCCCGATGGTGAGCGAACTGCACAGGCTTCACGCGGAGCCCCTCCACCGGCCTGAACGCCAGCCCGGCGGCTGTGAGAGCGCCGGACTGGTTGATCTTCGCATCGACGGATCGACCGACGTCGAGGGTTCTCGAGCAGAGCGGGTTCATCCGGACGGCAACCGCGGCACTTTGGGTGCGACGGGGCCATGGATTGGAGCGGAGCCAGACCTCGCCCTGAGGGCGGCGTCAGGGACAGTCCCAACCGGCATGCCCCCTTCAGAACGGTCGACGCCAAGAAAAGTGACAGTCGTCGTCGGGCAATAGCCCAATGAGGGGTTCGGTAAGTAAGCAGGCCCCCTGTAAGGCCACAGCCAGATTGCGAGGCCCTCGCGCGACCCACAGGACCTCGGGTCGCTCGAGGGCCCCGCTCAACGCCTCACTGCCGCGTGAGGTGACGCAGGGCGTTGCCTACCTCGCCTTGGACCGAGGACAGTGTCTCCCGCGGCGATGCTCACCGTTTGGCGCCCGCGACCCAGAGGAGTGGTGGCATGCACACCGAATTCATTGCAATTCGTGGCAACCCCGCGGCGGTCGAGGAAGCAGCTGCCTTCATCCGCGACGAGGTCATGCCAACGCTTCAACACATTGACGGCAGCACTGGCGTATCCTTGCTTGTAGACCGGGAGTCCGGTCGGTGCATCATCATTACGGTCTGGATAAGCGAGGAGGCGATGCGCGGCGGAGCTCAACTCCTCCGCGCTAGCTGGACCCGGGCAGAGGAAATTCTCGGCGGGTCGGCCGAGGTCGCTGAATGGCACATCGCTTTGCTGCATCGACAGTATGGCGGGGGAAGTGGCGCTGCCCGTGTGGCATGGCTACTTACCGACCCAGCACATTTAGCACAGGCACTGGACGCCTACAGGATTGGCGTGCTCTCGAATCGTGTGGAGATTCCTGGCTTCAGGAGCACGGCCGTCCTCGCGGACTGGGGGAGCGGTCGGTTGGCCTCGGTCGACACCTTCGAGAACCGTGATGCTCTAGAGCGGTCAAGGGCCCAAAGGGCGTCGCTTCGGGATGAGTTTATCCAGGCGATGGGGCTGACACTCTTAGACGTCGAGGAATTTGAAATCGTTCTTGCAAGTGGGAGAGCGGTCGAAGCCGCTATGAATCACGATCCGTGGGGCGGGACCCTGGATCCCGTTGAAGAAGAGGCATGAAGCTGGGGGACGCACGTCGAGCGCGTCAGACTCAACTCCAGTCGGCTCGATCGCCGATCACCGCGGCGGTGGGTATCTCGGGACGGTATTGATGGAAGACGTAACCGTACTATTGGACGGCGTCGGCAAGGCACTTGTCGACCTGCTGATATTAGTAGCGGGCATCGGCGTCCCCCTTATCCTGCTAGCGGCGTGGCGTAGGGGCCGCCGTTTGCAGCTCGTCCTGACCGGTTTCGTTAACAGCACAGGCGACGCCTCTTTAGATGCCCTCATGACTGGTTTGACGCATCTAGCCCGGCAGCGAATCGACTCGGAGATCCGGGCAGTATCCAGGCGTCGTGACCAATTGCGCGACGCCTTGGCCGGGCTGGTCCCCTCGACGCAGGACAAGGTCGCGGCAACGGGGCCACAGACTGCCTTGGCCACCGCGACGGGGGGGAGCGGCCAAGAAACTGCAGGGGGACACGCCTCTGCTGGCCGCCGCATCACCGGCATGATCCCAGTGCGCGGCCTTATACCAGGTGCTAGGCGACCGACCGCCGGAGTGGTGCGCGTCCAGGACCGACTCGGCACTGGCCTCGCCGATCTGCTCGGCGCCGCCAGGGATGTGGCGCCGGACCAGGCTCGTGCTGCGTTCGGGTTGGTGTCGGCCATGGTCAGCCGCCCCCGAGGCCTGGGTGTCTCGGGAATTGTTCAAGCGCGTGGCGCCGTCGACGTCCCCCGTTTGGGATTGAGCGTCGAGATTCGGCGACTCGATGACGATCGGTCAACCGATTCGGCGACTTTTTGGGAGCCGGAGCCCATCGTTACGGCGTCCGACACGGCGGAAGTTGCGGCTGGTAAGGCGGCCCTCGGCTCGACGGAGCGCATCCTTGCCGTTCTCGCCCCCGCCGCCCGGTGGGCGGCCGTGCGACTGGTCGTGCAGTCTGTGTTCCCACGGGGAGCCAGGACCGATGAACAGGGTCTCGACCGCCTACTGGGCGGAATGCTGCTCGCCCAAAGCGTTGATGCGTTCTCGGGACACGCCGGCCTGTTCCGCCAGCGGGCCGTAGACGACCTACTCGCGGCCGCCGATTCGCTCGCTGGCTCGCCGCTGCATTTGGCTGCGCTCGCAGACACGCTCGATCGGCTGGCCGCTTCCACACGGTCGGATGGCCTGCTCTACCAGCAGGCGCATCGTCAGTACGCCCGTGCTGTCGAGAGCCTGGCGAATGCTAAACCCCCGATGCGAGAGCTGCTTCAGCGATACCGGGTGCGCGAAGCCACAAGCTGGCTTGACTCAGGCCTTCCCGGGCCTAGTCAACGGGCCCGGAACTGGTTGCGCCATGCGCCGCCTTGCTTCTGCGGCGATGCGTCGGCTATCGATTTGTATGACGCTGCCTGCCTATTCGCCCTGGCCGCGAGGTCCCCAGCGGCGGATGGCAACCTCCGCAGTAGCGATGTTCGTAGCATCAAGAGCGATGTAGGGACGGCGAGTGGTGATCTCGCAGCTGCAGTCCTTGATCGGTCGTTCCTGCATCAAGCAGGCGATCTCCTGCTGCGGGCCTTCGAGCAGGACGAGGTTGGTGGTCGGCTGTATACGCTCGCGCTTTCCGACCGCCAACTTCTCCCCCTTCGTGAGTGGATGATGCAGGTGCCGCGCAGACCGATACCCGCGGATCATGAACGCTGGCTCACTCACCTGTCTTCTACGTGCGCTACGGTGGAAGGAATTGAGTCCCCTAGGCGCACGAGTGCGGAGGGCGAGAACTAGCCGTCCTCGAAGCCAGCACCCTCCTGGACGTTTCTGCTATTCGCTGAATCGCTTCGGCGCTCCAGTATTCATCAGGACGCTGCGGGCGGGAAGGCGTGTCCCTCAGTGGGCCGCTCAGAGCGAAAGTTGCGTGAAGCGTTACAGCCTCACCCGCTACGAGATCAGCTCCTCGACGTCCACGACCTTGAGCAGCTGCTGAAGCTCCGGCTGGGAGCCGAGGTCCAATGGCTGCAGTTCCTTGCCGGCCCGCAGCTCGACCAGCAGTTCGGCGGCGGTGTCCTGGGCGACGGTGGCCGCTTCGGCCGTGGCCCAGGAAACGCCGCGGAGGGCCTGCCGGGTCCAGCGTCCGGCCAGCAGGCAGTCCAGCCTGGGCTGGCCGTAGGCGTCGGTGCCCGCGTGGCGCAGGGCGATGAGCCGGACCTGCTGGATGCCGGGGGCGACGGCGAGGGTCTCCTTGACGGTCACCAGGGCGTGGCCCATCACGGCCTGGGTGTACAGGGCGGCCTGTTCGCCCTTGGGGAGCTTCCGCAGGCTGAGGTTGCCGCTGGCCGTGCTGCCGGGCATGCGCTCGGGAACGATCGACTCGGGCGGGGCCAGCACGACGAGGGACACCTCGTCTCCCTCGACTCCGAAGGGGGCTGCGGCGGCCTCGTTGTCCTGGAAGGCCTCGGCCAGGGTGCCGATCACGGTATCGGGCTCGTTGCGCAGCAGCGCCGCCCACCAGGCGTCCAGCTCGGCCTGGTAGACCGCCTGCATCCGGTGGGCCTCCACCCACTGGGCCTGCAGCTGCGCTCGACGGCCCGGTCGGCCTGCTCCAGTGCAGCGGCGCGCTCGCGCCTTCTGAACAGGGAGATCCCGGAGAGTGCGGCCTGGCGGTGGTGAGCGCGGATGGAATCGGCGTCTGGCGCGGGCGGTGCCGGTGCGATGGGCGGCTGGGCCGGCTCGAAGGTCTCGCGGTGGATGGTCAGCAGCGCCTGGAACAGCTGGGAGAGCCGCCGGGCCTCGTCGGCTTTGGCGGCCGCCACGGGGCTGACGGTGAGCTGGCGCTGGTAGGAGCCCGCCGACGGGCGGCGGGCCGGCGCCCGTCGCCGTCCGCTCCCGCCCAGGGAGGTGTAGTAGCCGACCGGGCCTGCCCCGGTGGAGAACCCGGTGCGGCCGCCTCCGACGTGCAGCCGGGCCGCGCGTGGGCCGATGCTCGTCCTGATCCCGCGACTGGACGCGCGCAATCGGACGCCGGGCGCGATCTTGACCGAGAACCCCATGCCTCTCCTGACACTCTCTGGGCAGTTAGCAGGCCGCCGGCCCGAGGCTCACGGCAGCGAACCGGTGACGGCGGGCCGGCCGGATGCTTCCGTACAGGAACGGCCTGGTCCAGAATGACCGGATCGCAGCCATGATCATGTCGTTCGCCGGAGACGACCGGCCGTGCGCGGTGGCCAGCGGGACTACGGGGAAGCACACGGGGGCAGGGTGTTCGAGCCAGCTGTTGACGCGATTTTGACCCAGCATGAGGAGAAGTCCGGGCACACGCTGATGCGCCAGGCCGCCGAGAGGGCGGTGCAGTTGGGCTACCGCCTCGTTCCCCCCGGCGGCAGCGGCCAGGCCCGGTACCTGCGGCTCATCCTCGACCCGGGCTCGCCGCAGGGTCGCACGGTCACCCTGTACCTGGAGGGCAACCGGCTGATGGTCAACGGCCAGCAGCTCCGCGCCTTCGCCGCCTCCCTGCCGGGCGCGGTCCCGACCACGCGCGATGTGCAATTCCCGCTGGGCACCGTCGAGCTGCAGACACTCGAGACCTTCGCCGCGGTCGCTGCCACCGGCCTCCCGGGTACCAGCGCGACCCCCAGCGGGTCACCCACGGGCCAGCCCAGCGCACCGCCCGCCACGAGCCCTCCGCCCGACACGAACCCTCAGCCCGCACCGGCCCCACGGCGCCGGCCGCAGCCCCCCTGGGAGGGACAGCCGGCAGCCAGCCCCCTCCCGCCCCTGCAGCCGGGACCGCGGGCGCCGATCACACCTCCCCGGCGCACCCCGGAACAGGGCCCTCCGCGGCAGCGCGCACTGGTCATCGCCGCGGTCTGCCTGGTCCTCGTCGTGCTGGTCGCTGCCCTGGCAGGGGAAGCCAGCGGCGCGTTCATCCTCGGCGGGCTCGCCGTTCTGATCGTCGGCGCGATTGCCCTGATCCGCGGTCAGGTCGCCTGGGCCCACATCGCCTCCCGTGGCATCGGGGGAGCCGTGGCTGCCGGCGGCCTGGTGCTGTTTATCGCTGGCGGGTCACTCGTGCCGACCGCGACCGAGCCGGTCGCGCGAAGCGCCCCGGCCGAGACCTCGGCGCCCGTCAGGTCCTCATCGCCGCCCCCGGCCACCTCCTCCGCGCCGTCGGAGGCCGAGATCGCCGCCGCCGAGCGGTCCCTGGCCGAGGCCGAGACCAGCGAGCGGTCCAACATCGGCGGAGTCAGCCCGGTCACCGGCCTGCTGTCCGACGAGGCCACCCAGGCCGCCGTCGAGGCCGCCGAGCCCACCACCGCCCTGGCCGCCCTGGCCGCAATCGAGACCAAGGGCCGCGCCTCCCGCACCGGCTACGACCGGGACCTCTTCGGCTCCGGCTGGGTCGACACCGACCGCAACGGCTGTGACACCCGCAACGACATGCTTTCCCGCGACCTCACCGGGGAGACCTTCCGCCCCGGCACCAGCAACTGCGTGGTCCTCACCGGCACCCTGGCCGACCCCTACTCCGGGCGCACCATCGCCTTCCAGCGCGGCCAGACCACTAGCGACGACGTGCAGATCGACCACGTCGTCGCGCTGTCCGACGCATGGCAGAAGGGCGCGCAGGGCTGGGACACCGCCCGGCGCACCGCCTTCGCCAACGACCCGCTGAACCTGCTCGCTGTTGATGGCCCGCTGAACATGCAGAAGGGCGACGGGGATGCCGCCACCTGGCTGCCCCCGGCCCGCGGCTACCGCTGTGAGTACGTGGCCCGGCAGGTGGCGGTGAAGGCCAGCTACGGCCTGTGGATGACCCAGGCCGAGCGCAACGCCATCGCCACCGTGCTCAGCACCTGCCCTGCCCAGCCGCTGCCCGCCGGAGTGGTCGTCGACCTGCCAGAAGAGGCACCCAAGCCAGCCCCGGCTCCGGCTCCGGCGCCTGCCCCGGCTCCGGCGCCTGCCCCGGCTCCGGCGCCTGCCCCGGCTCCGGCGCCTGCCCCGGCACCGGCACCGGCCCCGGCACCCGCCCCAGCTCCGGCACCCGTCCCAGCCCCGGCACCCGCTCCGGTGCCTGCGCCCGCCCCGGCGCCTCCGGCAAGCGTCTACTACCAAAACTGCGACGCCGTGCGTGCGGCCGGTGCAGCTCCCATCTATCCGGGCGACCCTGGATGGCAGCAGAAGTTCGACCGCGACAATGACGGCGTTGGCTGCGAATAACAGACCCAGTGCCCGACCCTGGCGGCCCGGGGACGCTGCGAGGTTGGTGGCCGCCCTCAATCTCGAATGCGCACGGCGCCGTAAGCCGGGGCCAGGCCATCGTTGATGGACGGCGCGGGACGGTTAAGAGGCCCCGTGTACCGCGTGCGGGGTTCACCTGCCCTGCGAGAGCAGCCGGTCTCCTCGAATTGGGATGCTGCGCGACCTGTTCTATCGCCCCGTCCGTCGCCGCAAAGGCCTGACTACAGTGGAGCCCAGCGAGCAATTTCCGCTGTCTCAGAAGGGCTCTCAGGGCAATTATGGGCCACTCCTGCGAGAGGTTCGGGCCGCATTCCTCTTGGGCCCAGATGTGGGCGTCTGCTTTGTCGTGGTATTTCCCGGCCTACCATGATCTGACCCAAGCCCGGCGTGGTCGCATGACCCAAGGCGCGCCTTGCGGGTGCGGGACACGCAGAGGACCTGAAATCACAGCCCTGTGCTTCCCCGCATGCCAGGCTCCCGGGCCGTGACAACAGTGCGCGTGGGCGGCATCGAAGTCCTTAAGGCCGAAGCGCTCGAGCATGCGCGGAGCTACCTCACCGACGGGTCTGGGTGGGGATACCCGGCCTATGAGCGGTACGAGGCCGGCCGGGCACTCGGGCCGCTGACCGATGCCGATCTGCTGAGCCCGCCACTGCTTAACGTCCAGCACTTCGACCTGGGCGTCTACGAGAGCCTGCAGGCGGTCCGGCCGCAGCTGCAGGAACGCCTGAATCAGATCCGGCCGGCCGCCTCGATCTTCGACGCGACCGACGACGAGCGCGAACAGGTCCGTCGCATGCTCGCGCTGCTCGACCACCGAGGCATCCCCGGCGCCAGGGGCACGATCCTGTCCAAGGTGCTGCACCGGAAGCGGCCACACCTGATCCCGCTGTGGGACCGCAACGTCGAGAACGTCTACCAGTACGGGGCGACACCCCGGATCCCGCCAGTGCGGGGGCGGTCCTGGGGCGAGTTCTACCTCGCCTTCTCCGACGCCGTCCGGAGGGACATCGAGGCCGACCACAGGTTCTTCGAGGACGTCGCCGCGCTCGCAGCAAATCCGCCGATCTCGCTGCTCCGGGCGGTCGACATCGTGGCCTGGTGGGCGGGACACCCGGAGCGCTGGCCTCGCTTCCGCCAGCCCTGACAGGCTCGGTGGGGCTATCCAGCGGAGCCGCGTTCACGATGTGCCCGGCCAGGCGTCTGGGGGACTTGCGACCGCCTGCACCCCGAAAGGTTCGGGCGATCTGCAGGCTGAGTATGAGCTTCGGGCAGTGCTGCGGCTGGCAGCCTCCCCCGGAAGTGGCCGCTCGGACACACGCAGCGTCGCGCGTCCGCGATCACCGAGCGTCAGATGCGTCTCGGCAGTTTCTGCTGGTACGGAGGGTGCAGAGCCTCTGGCGTGGGGACCCCGGCCCCGTCACCCTTTCAGTGGGCGGAGGTCCGTCCCGCCTGAGCGACGAAGGGGGCAACATGGCGCCAGAGACTGTCTCACACTGCGTGGTGCTGGACTTCCGAGAGGATGAAGCTGGCTTCTTCTGTCTCGTTGACCACTGGGATGCTGTTGGTCCCGAACCGCTGAGAGTCTCCTGGAGTGCCGAGCGCGCCGATGACCCGGCATATCACCCTGTGGCCGGTGGGGTGGTCTACGTTGCCGCGCCTCCTCATGCCACTGGACCCGCGCAATATACGGCTCGTCCTCGACGAATGAGCGATCGCCAGGTGTTGTGCTGGACCGAGGGCGGACTGGCGACCGGCGCCCAGTGTGTGCTCGTTGCTCTGCTTCCGAAGAATTTCGGCTTCGAGCGAATGGTGGACGGTCAGCAGCCGTACGAAGCAAAGATATTCCATGGTCGCCTGGCGCTGCTCTGGCCATTCGACGTCGCGGGCAGGGTGCGGATTTGCTGGAGGGTAAGCCGGGCATTTGTCAGCGAGTTGCAGTGCATCGAGACTCAGTTGAATGACATCGAACCGTCGTCATCGAAGCTAGTGGATGTGGGTGACGTGCCCGCCGACCAGAAGGCGATGTGGGCCGCCGCTGCCTTCGCGCCCGTTGCGAAAGTCCCAGCAGAGGTCGAAGAGACGGCAGAGTGGCGCCTGCTGCCCGGGCACGCAAGAAGTCAGGAAGATGGCGCCCAGTGAGCCTCGACTGAGCTGCGGCCGGAACGCCACACGCGTCGCCAGCCTATTGCTCCTGCAGGCCGTGTCTAGGAACGGAGCGAGGGATTGCCAGATCTCTTGAGGTATGCAGGACTGACTGGCGCGTGGACTATCGTCATCATTCTCGCCGTTTTCTTGGTGCAGCGGGCGATAGTGGGCGGTGTCGAGAGGAAGTTTCAAAGTTCCCTGAACGTCTCGGAAAGGAAGGTGGAGAGCTCCCTGCGGTCAACTGAGGACACGGTCAGGAGCGAACTATCTCAGGCTGAGGCGGCGTTGGCGAGGCGCCTTGACCGGCTGATGCAGGTCGACCTCGACCTTAGAAATAAGCGCGACTCGGCGTATCGCCCACTGTGGGAGCTAGGTGTACTGACCAGCAACGTTGGTCGAGGACGTGTGACCACACGATCTGACTGACTGATCTTGTGGAGGGAGGACCTCCGGACGTGGAGTGGAGCTGCTGAAGGCGACCACTCACACGACCCGGAGGTCCTCGTGGCCCACGCTAATGCCGCCCTGACTCCACGCCACCGTCTCAAGCTCGCCCGCGCGATCGTCGAGGACGGCTGGTCGATCAGCTACGCCGCGGCGGTGTTCAACGTCGCCTGGC
>NZ_JBJGYK010000062.1:0-21867 GCF_054049955.1 Geodermatophilus sp. SYSU D00758 | reverse complement strand
CCGGCCCCGGCATCCGGGGGGGGCGGGCCGCCCGGGGGCGGGGCCGGAGACCCCCCGGGGCCCCCCCCCCCCCCCCGCCCCGGGGGGGGGGGGGGCCCCCGCGGGGCCCGGGAGGCTCCTGTCCTGCCGGCCGGGGGCCTCAGTCGCGCGGGTCCCGCGGACGGCCGAGGGCCTCTGCCCTGGGCTGACCCTGCGGAGGGACGGCCGCGGTCCCCTCCGGCGCGACGAAGTTCCCGTTGGGGCTGACCGACGGCGGGCCACCCACCTCCGGGGACGGCCGCTCCGGCGCGGCCGCGGCGGCCGGTGCCGCGCTCGGGGTCTTCTCCACGACGAGGACGAAGTCGTCGCCGTGGCGGGTGATGCCGTCGACGACGGCCTGCTCGATCGCCACCGTGGCGTAGCTGCCCCGCAGCACGACCGGATCGCGCCGGAGGTCCTTGACCAGGCTGACCGCCATGGCTGCCATCACCAGGGCGAAGGGCAGGGCCGCGATGATCGTCAGGTTCTGCAGCCCCGCCAGGGCGGCGCCGTCCTCGCCGAGGAGCAGCATGATGGCGGCGACGGAGCCCATCACCACGCCCCAGAACACGACGACCGAGCGGCTCGGCTCCAGGGTGCCGCGCTGCGAGAGCGACCCCATGACGATCGAGGCGGCGTCCGCACCGGAGACGAAGAAGATCGCCACCAGGACCATGACCAGCACGGTCGCGGCGGTGGCCAGCGGGTACTGCTCGAGGACGGCGAACAGCTGCCCCTCGGTCGTGCCCTGGCCGGCGACGTCGACGCCGGCGCGCTGGGTGGCGATGCCGGCACCGCCGAAGACGGCGAACCACAGGAGGCTGACCAGGCTGGGCACCAGGAGCACGCCGGTGACGAACTGGCGGATGGTGCGGCCCCGGCTGATGCGGGCGATGAACAGCCCGACGAACGGCGTCCAGCTGATCCACCAGGCCCAGTAGAAGACGGTCCAACCGCGCAGCCAGGCGGCCATCGGATCGCCGCCGGTGGCCTCCGTGCGCGCGGCCATGTCGCCGAGGTCGGAGAAGTAGCTGCCGACCGCGTCGGGGATCAGGTTGAGGATGAAGATGGTCGGGCCGGCGACGAACACGAACACCGCGAGGATCAGGGCCAGGACCATGTTGGTGTTGGCCAGCCACTGGATCCCGCGGGCGATGCCGGAGACGGCCGAGGCGACGAAGGCGGCGGTCAGCACGGCGATGACCGCGACCAGGAGGCCGTTGCCGAGGTCCCCGGCCCAGCCGAGGAGCTCCAGCCCGCTGCCGATCTGCAGGGCGCCGAGGCCGAGCGAGGCCGCCGACCCGAACAGCGTCGCGAAGATGGCCAGGACGTCGATGACCCGTCCGGCCGGGCCGGCGGCCCGCCGCTCGCCGAGCAGGGGGACGAAGGCGGAACTGATCAGCTGGCGGCGTCCCCGCCGGAAGGTGCCGTAGGCGATGGCCAGCCCCACGACGGCGTACATCGCCCACGGGTGCAGCGTCCAGTGGAACAGCGTCGTGGCCATCGCCGTCTCGATCGCCTGGGACGTCTCGGCCTCGGTCGTGAGCGGGGGCGGGGCGACGTAGTGCGAGAGCGGCTCGGCGACGCCGAAGAACATCAGCCCGATGCCCATGCCGGCGCTGAACATCATCGCGATCCAGGAGATGGTGCGGAACTCCGGGCGCTCGCCGTCCCGGCCCAGCGGGATCCGTCCGTACTTGCCGGCCGCCAGCCAGATCACGAAGACCACGAACGCCGACGCCAGCAGCACGAACAGCCAGCCCAGGTTCCCGGTGACCCAGCCGAGCACCGAGCCGCTCACGGTGCCCAGGCCCGTGGGGGTGGCGAAGCCCCAGACCACGAAGCCCAGTGCCATGACGGCGGCGACCGCGAACAGGACCCGGTCCACGGCCCAGTGCCGGTCGGCGACGCAGGGTGGCGGCTCCGCGATGGCCGGGTGGGTCCCGGTCACGGTCACGTCCCTGGCGTCGACGTGGGTGGGCTCCTCCCCCGCGCCACCGACGGGCGCCGGATGGGCGCCGGCGGTCTCCGACCGGTTCGGCCGGCGGGAGGCCGAGCCTTCCTCGCTGTGCGGTTGCTCCATGACACTCCCCTATCTCTGTTGCGTCATCCGAGACCGGCTTCGCATGAGGGAACCAGAGGGCGCGGTGGTGAACAAGGGTCCGACGTGATTCTTCACACAGTGCCGCTCCGGCGGGACCTCCTGTCACGTCGATGGAACGAACCGGGCACACCGGCTCCTCCGGATGGCCGCCCGCCCTCCCGCGGACGGCGGCCGCCCGGCCGGGACCACGCCGGCCCGCCGTCACCTCGACGTCCGCGCGGGAGTTCGGATACCCGAGGAGAAGGCCTCCCGAGCCGGACCGGCGGACCCGACCCGTGACCTCGGCCGGATCGGCGGCGCCGCCCTTGCGGCTGCGCGCCCGGGGACGAACGGCGACCCGGCGTTGCCACCGCCCGGGAGCGGGTAGGACGGTCGCATGGCAGGACAACTGGTCCGTTCCCGTTCGCAGCGCGTCATCGCCGGTGTCTGCGCCGCGCTGGCCGACCGGTTCGGCCTCTCCCGCACGCTGGTGCGCGTCGGCTTCGTGCTGTTCGGCCTCTTCGGGGTGGGCGAGATCGTCTACATCGTGCTGTGGATCCTCATCCCCAAGGGGCCGTGACCGTCCCCGGCGGGCCGTGAACCCGCCCCGGACGGGTCCGCTGCCTAGGGTGGCGGCGTGTTCTTGCTCTTCGGCTTCGGCACCGAGCAGCGGGACGTGGGCCCCGGAGAGGTCCGCACCTGCCCGCGCTGCGGCAACACCTCGCAGTGGAGGCGCATCCGCCGGTACGAGCAGTTCACGGTGTTCTTCGTGCCGATCGCCCGGTGGGGACGCCGGCGGCTCGAGGTCTGCGGCATCTGCGGCACCGCCGTCGAGGTCTGAGCCCGACCCCCGGCCGGTGACCGCTCCCGCTCCTGCCGCGGCACGGGCGCCGGCGTCCGGCTCCCACCGCACGCTCCCGTGCGCCCTAGGGGATCACCGCAGCACGCGGATCTCGATCCGGGTCCAGGTGATCTCGACCTGGCCGGGAAGCGGCTGCCGCTGCGCCCCGCCGACCGCGGCCTGCCACGCCATCCGACCCGCCACCTGCGCCACCTTCGCGGCCGCGACCGCGGTCAGCGCGAACGCCGATGCGGCGAGGACCGGCCTGGCGCCGGCCAGCCGCACCAGCGCCGGGACCGGCCGCCCGGCTGGTTCCGGCGCTCTGCCGCCCCGCGCGTGGCGGGACGCGATCGCCGTCCCGTTCCCGTCGAGGATCGCGTCGGGCTCCACAGGCTGGTGATCCGTCATCGCATCCTCCGTACGCGCGAGCCGCCGCACCGCGGGGCTGCCCCGCCCTCGAGGAGCGCCCCGCCCCGACCCCACGGTGCCGCACCCGGCGGCACCGCGCCTCCACGGGGATCGCGCCACCCGCTCGACGACCGCGAGGCGGGCAGCCGGGTGCTCCACGCACGAGGGGTGGGCCCGTCCACCGGGCGCTCCGGGACGGGACGTCCGTGACGGGTGCCGGAGGGCCGGCGCCGGCGCTACCGTCCTCCGGGTGCGGGTCCTCGTCGCCGCGCTCCCGGCCTTCGGCCACCTCTACCCGCTGATGCCGCTGGCGGCCGCGCTGCGTGCGGCCGGCGAGGACGTCGTGCTGGCGACGGCCGACCCGGTGGCCGCCCCGCTGCGGGCCGCGGGCTGGCGGGTGGAGGAGGTCCCCTGCGATGTCGCCGGTGGGCGACGGGAGCTGATCCGGACCCGGCCGGAGCTCGCGGAGCTACCGCCGGCCGAGCGGTGGCGCCTGGGCAACGCGCTGTTCGCCGAGCTGCTGCCGGCCACCACGGCTCCCCGGCTGCTCGACGTCGTGGCCCGCCTGCGTCCCGATCTGGTGATCTACGAGGACGCCGACCTCGGGGCAGCCGTCGCCGGCGCCGTCACCGCGGTTCCCGTCGTCCGGCACGGTCTCGGCCCACTGCCCGGCGCCGTGCAGGAACGACTGGCCGACACACTGCGCGAGAACTGGCCGGTCCCCGGCACCGCTCCTCCCGAGGGACCAGCCGTCCTCGGGATCCGGTACCTCGACACCTACCCGCCCGCCCTGCGCACCGGCCCCGCCGAGCTCCCGATCCCGGCCATCCCGATGCGGCCGGTGCCCTGGAGCGACCCCGAGGTGCCGATGCCGGCCTGGGTCCTCGCCTCCCGCTCCCGCCCACTGGTCTACCTGACCCTCGGGACCGTGCCCTTCGTCGCCCTGCCCGTCCTGCGCGAGGCGGCCCGGGGGCTGGCCGCGCTGGACGTCGACGTCCTGGTGGCCACCGGCCCCGAGGGAGACCCTGGCGCGCTACGGCCGCTGCCCGAGCACGTCCAGGTGACGCGCTTCCTCCCGCAGGCGGCCGTGCTCGAGCACGTCGGCCTGGTCGTGCACCACGGTGGCAGCGGCACCACGCTCGCATGCCTGGCCCGCGGCCTACCGCAGCTGGTCCTGCCGCAGGCCCTGCCGGACCAGGCCCTCAATGCTGCCAACGTGCACGCCGCCGGGGCCGGGCTGGCGCTGCCGCCCCACGAGGTCACCGCCGACACCGTGGCCGATCGGGCCCGGACGCTGTTGCGCGAACCTCGCTACAGCGAGCGAGCGCACCGCGTGCGAGAGGACGTCGACCGGATGCCCAGCCCCGCCGAGACGGTCCCGGCCCTCCGTGCACTCGCATCCTGCAGCTGACCACGGTCGAGCACGTGGTGGTGACGCCGGGGCCGCCGCCGATGCGCGTTCACCCGTCCCTCGCTGCCCGATCGCGTGCCGCCGACCACCACCCACGAGGGCCACCCGGGTGGCAGGGCCTCCGCACCCGCCACCAGCAGCCGGTGCCACCACATGACGACCGGGGTGGCGACCTGCCGCCCACCGGCTCAGGACGAGGCGTGGCGCCGGTCCACGGACGCGAGGAGGTCCACCGGTCCCGGCGCCCGGCCGGTGTCGCCGGAGCGGTCCAGCGGCTACCGTCGACCCCGACGTGACCTCAGTCACAAGGGGGACCCCGGTGACGACCACGACCCCGCACCAGCGCCCGGGCCGCCGTACCGGCGCGGTCAGAGCCGTCCCGCAGACCGAGTCCGAGGCGCTGGCCTCGGTGGAGAGCGCCGAACCCGTGGGCCTGCCGACCCCGAGGGGCATGGTCCGCGGCGTCGTCGCCACCCTCACCCAGCCGCGCCCGGTCGCCCGGGAGGTCGCGCACCTCGCCCGTGACACCGTCAGGATCCTGCGCGGCACCGACGGGATCGCGCCGAGGCCCGGGGACAAGCGGTTCACCGACCCGGCCTGGACCCTGCACCCGGGCTACCGGCGCCTGCTGCAGTCCTACCTCGCGGTCGCCGGGTCACTGGACCGGCTGCTCGCCGACCACGAGGCCGGCGGAGCCGATTGGCGCGAGGTCGAGCAGGCGCGGTTCGTCCTCACCGCGGTGACCAGCGCCATGGCCCCCACCAACACGCTGCTCGGCAACCCGGCGGCCCTCAAGCGCGCCTTCGACACCGCCGGCCGCAGCCTGCTCCGCGGCACGCGGAACATGCTGCACGACGTGGTCCGCAACGGCGGCCTGCCCACGCAGGTCGACCGCAGCGCCTTCACCGTGGGCGAGGACCTCGGGATCACCCCCGGGTCGGTCGTGTACCGCGACGAGGTCGTCGAGGTGATCCAGTACGCCGCCTCGACGCCGCGGGTCCGGCGGCGTCCCCTGGTGATCGTCCCGCCCCCCATCGGGCGCTTCTACTTCCTGGACCTCCGCCCGGGGCGCAGCCTCGTCGAGTACGCCGTGTCCCGGGGCCTGCAGGTCTTCATGATCAGCTGGCGCAACCCGACCCGGGAGCAGTCCGAGTGGGACCTGGACACCTACTCCGGCAGCGTCCTCCGGGCCGTCGACGTCGCCCGGGAGGTCACGGGCTCCCCCGACGCGGTCACCATGGGCTTCTGCGCCGGCGGCCAGATCATGACCACCGCGCTCAACCACCTGGCCGCCGCCGGCGACGACCGGGTCTCCGCCGCCGCGTACGCGGTCACCCTGCTCGACTTCTCCAGCCGTGCGCCGCTCGGCGCCTTCTCCGGACCACGGCTGCTCGAGCTCGCCCGCCGCAACAGCCGCCGGCGCGGGGTGATCAGCGCCCGCGACATGGGAACGGTGTTCACCTGGATGCGCCCGGACGACCTGGTCTTCAACTACGTGGTCAACCAGTGGCTCATGGGCGAGGACCCGCCCGCGTTCGACATCCTGGCCTGGAACGCCGACGGCACCAACCTGCCGGCCCGGCTGCACGAGCAGTTCCTGGACATCTTCGGCGGCAACGCGCTGGCCCGGCCGGGCGCGCTCCGGGTGCTGGACACCCCGGTGCACCTCAGCCGGATCACCGTCCCCACGTTCGTCACCGGAGCGCTGACCGACCACCTGACCCCGTGGGACGGCTGCTACCGGACGACCCAGCTGCTCTCCGGCCCGAGCACCTTCGTGCTCAGCTACAGCGGCCACATCCAGAGCCTGGTCAACCCGCCCGGCAACCCGAAGGCGCACTACTGGACCGGTGGGGAACCCGGGCCGGACCCGAACGCCTGGCGCGCGGCGGCCGAGCGGCACACCGGCAGCTGGTGGGAACGCTGGGCGGAGTGGGCCATCGAGAAGTCCGGGGAGGAGGTGCCCGCACCGGACTCGCTCGGCAGTGCCGCGCACCCGCCGCTGGAGCCCGCCCCCGGCTCCTACGTGCGCGACCGCGTCCCGGCCTGACCCCCCACCGGTCGCCCCGGGCCCGTGGGCCGGGCCGCAGCGGGACCGCCGTCCCGCGACGTCGCGCTGTGCGTCGCGGCGCTTCGGGCCGGCGGGGTGGCCGGGCGCACGGCGACGCGGATCGCATCCACGTCGGTGACAGCGAATACGGTTCCCCGTGGTGCCGGTTGATGCCACGCTCGTAGAGGTGACGGGGTCACTCCTGCGTCGCATGCCGGTGCACGGCCGACGAACGGAGCAGGCGGTCATCGCCTCCGTGTTGGCCGCGCCCCGTCACGGCCGCAGCGGCGTCCTCGTCGTGCGCGGGCCGGCCGGGGTGGGCAAGTCGACCCTGCTGGAGCTGGCGGTGGAGGGTGCCAAGGACCTCCGGGTGCTCCGGGCGCGCGGGGTGGAGTCCGAGGCGGAGCTGCCCTTCGCGGGGCTGCACCAGCTCCTGCACCCGGTGCTCGACCGCCTGCCGTTGCTGGCCGCCCCTCAGCGACGGGCACTGGCCACGGCGCTCGGACTCGAGGACGGACCGACGGATGCCGGACCCTCCGAGCGGTTCCTCGTCGCGCTGGCGGCCCTGGGTCTGCTGGGCTCGGCGGCCGAGCAGTCGCCGGTCGTCTGCCTCGTGGACGACGCGCACTGGCTCGACCACGCGTCGGCCAGCGCGCTGCTGTTCGTCGCCCGTCGGCTGGGCGCCGACCCGATCGCCGTGCTCCTCGCGGTCCGGGACCCGGACCCCCGCTCCCTGCCCGCCGCCGATCTGCCGGAGCTGCAGATCGGCGGTCTGGACGTCGACGCGGCCGCCGCCCTGCTGGCGGAGCGGACCGCGACCCACGTGGACCCCGGGGTCTGCGAGCAGCTCGTGCACTGGACCGAGGGCAATCCCCTCGTGCTCAGCGAGCTCCCGTCGGTCCTGACTGCGGAGCAGCTGGCGGGTCTGGCCCCGCTGCCGTCCCCCCTCCCCCTGCCGAGCGACGTGCAGCACGTCTTCGCGGACCGTGTCCAGCGCCTGCCGGACGACGCACGTTCGCTGCTGCTCCTCGTCGCGGCCGAGGACAGCGGGGACCTGGCCCGGCTGACGACGGCCGCGCGCATGCTGGGCCTTCCCGACGGCGCGCTCGAGGCCGCAGAGACCAGCGGGCTGATCGCCGTCCGGGAGGGGGTCATCGGCTTCCGCCACCCGCTGATCCGTTCGGTCGTGTACCAGGCCGCCACCACTCTCCGGCGACGGGAGGTGCACCGGGCGCTGGCCCGGGCGGCGGGGGCGGTCGGGGATGCCGACCGCCGGGCCTGGCATGCGGCGGCGGCTGCGCTGGAGCCGGAGGAGGCGGTCGCCGCGGACCTCGAGCGGGCGGCGGCCAGGGCCTGCGACCGGGGCGGGTTCGAGGCCGCCACGGCCGCGCTCGTCCGGGCCGCCGACCTCAGCTCCGACGGCCGCAGCCGCTGCCGCCGCCTGGTCTCGGCCGCCGGGAACGCCTGGAACGCCGGGCACCTCAGGGAAGCGGCCCAGCTGCTCCTCATCGCCCGACCGCTGGCCTCGGACGTCATCCTCCGGACGGACGTCGACCGGCTCCGCGGGTGGCTCGAGTTCACCATCGGCTGCCCTGCGACGGCGCACCACATCCTCGTCGACGCCGCCGGCGCCGTGGCCTCGAGGGACAGCTCACGGGCCCGTTCCATGCTGGCCGCCGCCGCGGAGTCGGCGTGGCTGTCCCCGGACGAGGGCGTGGGCGTCGGCGTGGGCGTCGGCGTGGGCATGGGCGTGGGCGTCGAGATCAGACGGGCCATGACCGACCTCGCTCCCGCGCGGGACGGCCGTGACCGGCTGCAGGCCGATCTGCTCGCCGGCTTCCTCGCCTTCCACGAGGGACGGCCGCACGAGGCCGTCCCGCTGATCGCGGGGGCGGTGGCGGCCGCCGAGCGGCTCGGGGACAAGGACCTGCTCGCGGCGGCGGCCCAGGACGCGCACTACATCGCGGACGACGACGCTGCGCTGCGGCTGACCACCAGGGAGGCGGCACGGGCGCGGGCGGACGGCGCGGCCGCGGACCTGCTGTTCGCCCTTCCCCGGCTGATCCACGCCGAGCTCCTGCACGGCCACTGGACGGCAGCGGCCGCAGGAGCGTCCGAGGCGCTGCGCCTGGCCGACAGCATGGGCGACCCCGAGCTGTCCGCGCTGCCGCTCGCCTGGCTCACGCTGCTGAGCTCCCTGCGGGGCGACCTCGACGGGTCCCACCGCTACGCCGCCCGGGCCGGTGCTCTGGCCGAGAGGCACCCCCTGGGGGTGTACCGGCAGCCCATGCTGCAGATCATCCGGTGGGCGGGGGCCACGGAGAAGCTCGCCGCGGCGCGGCCGGTCTCGGCGTTCGTGCTCGTCGACGGCCTCGATCACCCGGTGGTGGCCGCGATGGCGACGGCGGACCGCGTGCAGGCCGCCGCCCAGGCGGACCACCGCGACCGCGCCCAGCGGTGGTTGGCGGACGCCGAGGCGTTCGCCGCGGCCACCCGCTCGTGCTGGGCCGAGGCCATGGCGGCACACTGCCGAGCCGTGCTGTCCGAGGGCGCGGTCGCCGCCGAGCACTTCGACGAGGCGCTGCGCCGGCACGAGGGCTCCCGCCGTCCCTTCGATCGCGGGCGCACGCTCCTGGCCTACGGAGAACTCCTGCGCCGCTCGCGCCGGCGCGCCCAGGCGCGCGCTCACCTGGCGGCGGCCCTCGACGTCTTCGAGGACCTGGGCGCAGCGCCCTGGGCCGAGCGGGCCCGGTCGGAACTGCGGGCCTGCGGCGAGACCAGCCACCGGCGCGACCCGTCCGCGTTGCAGCGCCTCACCCCCCAGGAGCTCCAGGTGGCGCGGTTCGTGGCCACCGGGTTGCCCACGCGTGCCGTGGCTGCGCAGCTGTTCCTGAGCCCGCGCACGGTCGACTTCCACCTCCGGAACGTCTTCACCAAGCTGGGCATCAGCTCACGGGCGGAGCTCGCGGCACACCGGCTGGACTGAGGTCGGCCCTGGCCGCGGATCCCGGCATTTTCGCCGGTGCGTCTCCGCGCCCCGCACCCCTAGCGTCGGTCCGCACCGATCGAGCCGCTGCAAGGGGTCGCGATGACCACCCAACTCGAACCCGACCTGCGCCCCAGCTACCTGGAGCACCGTGCCATGCGGACCGACGCCGAGCGCCTGGCCCGGCTCGTCGCGGCCGCCCAGCCGTCCGACGGCGAGCGGCTGGAGGCAGTGGCCGCCTGGTACGCCCGGTACGAGGGAGCGATCCACGACCACCACACCGCCGAGGAGGCGGTGGTCTACCCCGCGCTGCTGGAGCGGGACCCGTCCTTCGCCCAGGCCGACGGCGAGCTGGAGGCGCAGCACCGGATCCTGGCCGACCGCCTCACCGTCGCGCGCGAGAGCCTCGGTGGGCTGGCATCGGCGGCCGGCGGTCCGGCCTGGGAGCGGGAGGCCGCAGAAGCCGTCCTCGCGGCCGAGGCGCTGCGGGAGATCATCGACACGCACACCCGCCACGAGGAGGACGTCGCGTTCTCCCGCTACCGGCGGGCCTTCACCGCGGAGGAGTTCGCCGAGCTGGGCAAGGCGGCCTGGAAGGTGGTGGGCGCCCGCGCCGTGGTGTTCGCCGGTCCGTGGGTCCTCGACCACGCCACCCCCGAGGAGCGCGCCCGCACGCTGGCCGCGCAACCACTCCTGCTGCGGCTGCTCTACCGCCTGTGGCTGCGCCCTCGCTACCTGCGGATCTCCCGACCGCTCCAGCTCCCGTCTCCCCCCGCAGCACCCCGGCCGGAGGCCTGACATGCCCACCACCCCGTGGCGCAGCGCCGCCACCCCGGAGCCCGCGACCGACTACGTCGTCCTGGCCAGCCGCCTCCCCCTGCGCTCGATCACGCGGGTCCCGTGGTTCACGGGACTCACCGTCTCGGTCGTCCGCCAACTGGAGCGGACCCCCGGGCTGGTCGGCTACAGCCTGCGCGCGCAGCCGTTGGCCAAGACCTTCTGGACGCTGTCGGCCTGGGAGGACCACGAGGCGCTGGGTGCCTTCGTCCGGGAGCTGCCGCACCGGGCGGTGATGGGCAAGCTCCGTCCGCACATGGGCGCCACGCGCTTCGTCAGCTGGACGGTGCCCGGTAGCGAGCTGCCGATCTCGTGGGACGACGCCACCGCCCGCCTGGCCGGCGCGGCGGCGACCGGCCCCCGGAGGCGGTGAACCGCGGGACGCGGACGCACGCCGCCACGGCTCCCGAGCACCACCGGGCACTCACCGTCGTCCGAAGCCCGCCGCCACCGACCGACAGGCGGTGGGTGGCGGCGGCCGTCAGCGGCGGCGGCCGTCAGCGCACCGTCGCCGGTTCCTCGGCCTCGGCTCCGGACCTGTGCCGCACCAGGCCCACGCCGAGGGTCAGCATGCCCGCCACCAGGACCACCGCTCCCACGTAGGCCAGGTTGACCAGAGGGTTGGGCTCGGTGGCGTCCGGGCTCAGCACCGAGAGGAAGTAGGCGACCGGGAGCAGGATCGCAGCGGCGGGGAACGCGAGTCGGACGAACCACCGCGTGCGCTCCGCGAGGCTGGTCTCGTCGACGTAGCGGAGCGCGACCAGGGAGAGGATCAGCAGCACGCCGGCGTGGGCGTGACCGGCTCGCCACAGGTCCTGGCGCAGCGGGTTCTCGGTGTACCCGGCATCGCTCACCAGCAGGGTCAGGACGCTCACGCCACCGATGACCACCGTGGGCATGACGATCAGGAGCACCCCGGCCACCCGACGGGACTGCGGGCTCATGGGACACCTCCGCGCATGGAACTCGGCCGATGGACGAGCGGACGGTAGGCCTGATCCGGACGGATCCGTACCGGCGAAATTGCCTGACCGGGTGGGGTGCGGGCGGACGACGTGCTCCGCCCGCTGTCACCAGTCGGTGGTGAGCAGGTCCGCCAGGGGACGGCCGGCCTCCGCCTCGATGCGGGCGGCGCTGCCCGCCTCGCCCCACCGGTCGTCCAGGGCGGCTCGTGTGCGTGCCCGGACCGGCCGGTCCGTGGGGAAGACGGCAGCCGCGATCGACCGGCGGATGCCGTCGGCCGCGCCGGTGAGACGGGCAGCACCGTCCGGGTCGGCCGAGGCCAGCGCGACGCTCGCGAGCCCGTCGAGCGCCCGGGCGACGGTCTCCCGGCTGCCCGTGGCGCGGCCGTGCCCGAGCGCCTCGCGGAGGACCTGTGCCGCGCCGTCGAGATCCCCGCGCGCGGTGCGAGCGAGGCCGAGGTTCACCAGGGCGTTGCCGAGGAAGACCTCCGTCCCGCTCCGACGGGCCAGGGCGACGCTCTCCTCGAGCAGCGGCACAGCCTCGTCCGGCTCGTCCCGGAACAGCGCCGCCCCGCCGAGGGAGAGCAGGGCGAAGGCCAGGCCCCACGGCTCGTCGAGCTGCCGGAAGGCGGCCACGGCCGACGCGAGCATCTCCTCGCCGGCACCGGGGTCGGTGCCCGCCACGAGGAGGCCCAGGGGGATCTGCGCGAGGGCGGAGGAACGACGATCACCGAGCCCCCGGTACAGCTCGGCCGCCGTCTGCAGGGCCGGCCGCGCCCGACCACCGTCACCCTGACCGAAGGCGAGCATCCCGAGGACCAGGAACGCATCGGCCCGCACGGGGTCGGGCAGCTCCGACCCGTGCGCCAGCAGCTCGTCCATCCAGCCGATCCCCCGGCTGAAGAGACCGTGCACCCACCAGAACTGCCACAGGCTGCGGGCCAGTCCGGCCGCCGCTGCCCGGTCCCGGTCCAGCAGCGTGCGCATGGCCGCGTCGAAGTTCGCGGCGTCCGCCAGGTAGCCGGCCGACGATGCACCCAGGGGTTCCCGGTCCGTGGGCTCGATCCGGGACGCGAGGGCGCGGAAGAACGCGGCGTGCGCCGCGTGGATCCGCTCGGCCTCCCCGCCGGCCACCAGCCGTTCCAGCGCGAACTCGCGCACGGTGTCCAGCATGGCCAGCCGTGGCCCACCCGGGGCGGTGTGCTCCGGACGGACGAGGCTCTTGTCCACGAGGGACCCCACCGCGGCGACCGGGTCGGGTACCCGCCGGTCCCCGCACACCGACTCCGCGGCCGCCAAGGAGAAGCCCCCGACGAAGACGGCCAGCCGGGCGAACACCACCTTCTCGTCGTCGTCGAGCAGGTCGTGGCTCCACTCCAGCGTCCGCCGGATCGTGCGTTGGCGCTCCGGGAGGTCCCGGGGCCCGCCGGTCAGGACGGCGAGGCGCGAGTCCAGCCGCCGCAGCATCTCCGCCGGCTCCAGCAGCCGCACCCGCGCTGCTGCCAGCTCGATCGCCAGCGGCAACCCGTCCAGTCGCCGGCAGATGTCGACCACGGCCTGCAGCTGCGGCCCGTCCAGGTCCAGGTCGGCGCGGGCGGCCCGTGCCCGGTCCAGGAACAGCCGCACCGCCTCGCTCGCGACGGCGGCCCGGATCGGTGCACCGGGACCGGCCGTCTGCAACGCAGGCACGACGAGCACGTGCTCGCCCGTGAGGTGGAGGACCTCTCGGCTGGTGGCCAGCACGGTGAGCCCTCCGGCTGCCGACAGGAGCTCCGTGATCAGCGGTGCCGCTCCGACCACCTGCTCGAGGTTGTCGAGCACCAGCAGCACGCGCCGCGGTCCGAGGAACGCCGCCAGGGCTCGTCGTGGGGACCGGCCGCCCTCCTCCACCAGGCCGAGTGCCGTCGCCACCGTGCCGGCCACGCGGTCCGGTGACCGCACCGCGTCGAGGGGCACGGCCGCCACCCCGTCGGGGAACGCGCCCCGGACCTCCCCGGCGACGTGCATCGCCAGCCGCGTCTTCCCGATGCCGCCCGGCCCGACGAGCGTCACCAGCCGGGTGGCCGGCTCGGTCAGCAACTCCCGGAGCCGGGCGACCTCGCGCTGCCGGCCGATGAGCGAGCTGACCGGAGCGGGTAGCTGCCAGGTCACGGCGGGCTCGCCCTCCGCGGGCGGCTCCGGGGCGTCGAACCGCTCGCTGAGCAGGACGGCGAGGTCGTCGGCCACCAGCGCGGTGAGTTCGTCCGCCGTCGCGAAGCTGCGGTAGGACAGGCCGTCCGACCGGATCCGGTCGATCATCGCGGACAGCCGCGGATCCCGATCAGGAGCCGGCGTCTTCAGGTAGACCAGCTTCGGCTTGCCCTCCGCCGCCAGGTACTCGTCCTCCAGACCGGAGAGCCCCTGACCTGGCGCCACCCACCCGTACTGCTGCCAGTAGAGGGCGACGAACACGTGGCTCTGCTCCAGGTACGCGAGGTACAGCTCCCGCGGGGGATGCGGCCGCGCCCCGAGCTCGAAGAGCACCGGGGTCAGCCGCAGCCGCTCGACGGCAGCGCGCACGGCCACCCGCTCGGCGGCCAGCTCCTGCATCGTGGAGCTGACGAAGACCCGGAGGCGCTGGTCCGGGGTCCGGATGGACACGGCAGTCCTCGCAACACGGCCGGACGGGAACTCGGCTCTGGCGAGCCCACGCTAGCGGTGCAGGCCACCCCGTGGACGCGCTCGGCCCTCCCGGTCCCGGGGCGGTGGCGCACCCCGCGCCCGGGCTGCCGGGCGGGAGCTCGACCGGCTGTCGCCGCCTCCTCCACGCTGCCCGGCGCCGGCGCCGGCGCCGGCGCCGACGACGAGGGCAGGGAGCCCTCGCCGTGCGGCCGCCGGGTCAGGCCGTCGGCGCCGTTCCGCGATGACCGGGACACCGGTGGGGTCGCGGTCAGCCTCGGGCCGACGCGCCGCTGCTCCCCGTCCCGGGGGCAGCCGCATGCGGTGACGAGGACCGGATCGCCTCGTCGGCGCCGAGTGCCCGCGTGGCATGACCGCGGTACACGACGCCGAGGTAGCCGAGGAGGCTCCGGTCCTCGGCCGGCTGGGCTCGATGACCGACGTAGCCGTCCGGCCGGACGAGGTGGACGGCGCCGTCCTGCGCCCCGTAGAGGCGGTGCGCCTCCCCGTCGACGTCGTGGGGGACGTGTTCGTCGGAGACGTCACCCGGCGGCGCCCCCGGCGGCAACACCAGGCAGCGCCGCACCTCGCCGTCCCCGAGCGCCTGCACTCGCCGCCCCAGCCCGTCCAACCGCTCCCACTCCGGCGGCTCCGCGTGCATCCCCGGGAAGAGCAGCAAGGACCAGTGCGGCCCCCGGAGGTGATCGAACAACCGAACCGGCTCACCACCCGCATCCTGGCCGCGGGCGTCCGGCGCCCGGTCGCCACCGTGCGGGCCCCGGCTGAACCGCAGCCACCCGAGCAGGGTCACGTCCTGGTGCCCGCCCACTGCCGGTGTCCTCCACAGCGGGAAGGGGGCCTCGTGGTCCTGCGCCAGGGGGCCATGGCGATATCCCACCCCCAGCTCCGCCGCTCGATCCAGGATCACCCGCTGGACGGCACCCACCTGGAGGAGCGGTGCGAGCACCCTCTCGCGCAGCACGCGCATCAGCGGGTGGGCCGAGAACACGACGCCGTGGCCCACGTCGCTGCCGCGCAGCACCGAGCGGGCAACCGGGAGTCGCTCCTGCTCGTAGGTGTCGAGCAACCGGTCCGACGCCTTCCCCCCGAGCACGAGCGCGACCTTCCAGCCGAGGTTGCAGGCGTCCTGGATCCCGGTGTTCATGCCCTGCCCCCCGGCCGGGCTGTGCACGTGGGCCGCGTCCCCCGCGACGAAGACCCGTCCCACCCGGTAGCGGTCCACCATGGCCACCCGGGGTGAGAAGTTCGACAGCCACGTCGCGTCGTGCAGGTGGACGGACGGCAGCCCGCGCTCGGCGAGCAGCCGCTGGAACAGCTCCAGCGACGCGGGCTCGACGCCGCCGTCGGGAGCGACGTCGACGCTCGCCTGCACCTGCCAGACGCCCGCACCGGTCAGCGGGTCAGCGGCCAGGTAGTTCCTCCCGTCGAACCAGGCGTGCGAGACCCCTGGCTCGAGTCCGTCGATGCGCACGTCGCCGAGGACGAGGTGCTGGGCCTTCGCGGCGCCGACCATGCGCAGCCCCACCAGGTCCCGGACGGCGCTGTGCCCCCCTCGCAGGCGACCACGTAGCGCGCCCGGACGCGTTCGGCCGCTCCTGCCCCCTGCGCCGGGACCACCGTCGCTGTCACGCCCTCGACGTCCTGCTCGACCGCGGACACCTCGCGGCCGAGCTCGACCCTGCCGCCCAGGGACTCCAGCCGTTCGCGCAGCACCTGCTCGGTGCACCACTGCGGGATGATCAGGAGATCGGGGTACGGAACGCCCGGAGCCGGCGGCCGCGCCGGCACCCGTACCTCCGCGGTCAGCCGGCCTCCGACGTACAGACGGAGGTCGTTGTCCCGCCGTCCCCGCTCCAGCGCGGCCTCGGCGATCCCCAGGTCGTCGAAGATCTCGAGGCTCCGGGGCTGGAGCCCCTTGCCGCGCGACCGGTGGTGCGCCTCGGCGGCCTTCTCGACCAACCGGCAGTCGATCCCCCGCCGCCGCAACTCGCACGCCAGCGTCAGGCCGGTCGGCCCCGCCCCCACGATGAGGACGTCGGTGTCGCTCGTGCTCACCGGTCATCGACCTCCCGAGCCGTGGACGCGCCCGGCCGGCTCGCGCGCAGGCAGGGGCACCTCGGCAGCGCCGTGACCCGACCCGGTACGTGGCCGGGGAGTGCGGCGCAAAGCACGCCGCGGCCACACGGGTCGCAACGGGGCCACGCGCCCGTCGCACCCGACCTGCCGTCTGGCACCCCGGCCCGGGCCGGGCGCGGTGGCCGCGGCGCCCGCTGCTGGCCCGGGAACCGGAGCTGCGCGGGGCCCGGGAGCCCGCGCGGCCGTGATCACGGGGCGAGGCGCCACGGGCCGATCCCTGGTCGCTCGCCGGCCCGGCCTCGGCCGAGCCGACGTCCCCGCCGGGCGGGGACGCCCCAGCGCTCACGAGCAGGGGCGAGGAGATGGCGCCCGCACCGCGCGGACGTCACGGGTCACGGGCGCGGCGTGGCCGCCGGGGTCCGCACGCGCTCCGGACGGAGGCCCATGCCGATGAACCGGCCGGTCAGGTACCGCAGCGCGGGCAGCCTGCGGATCAGGCGGACGGGGAGCGGGTCCGGTCGGCCCGGGCCGGCCGGACCCGACCGGGGGTAGAGGTTGCCGACCACCCTGATCTGGAAGGCCTGCGTCAGGCGGGTGGCCGCCTCCCTCCGCCGCTGGACGCTGCGCAGGTCACCGGTCGTCGGACCGCCGGCGCGGAAGGCGGGCACCAGGACGTTGGCGGCGGCGACGGCGTCCTGGATGGCGAGGTTGATGCCGACGCCTCCCGCGGGCGACATCGCGTGCGCCGCGTCCCCGATGCACAGCAGGCCGGGGCGGTACCACGTGCGCAGCCGGTCCACCCGCACGCTGAGCAGCTTGACCTGCTCCCAGTCGACCAGGTCCTCCAGCCGGTCGGCGAACCCCGGCACCAGGGCGGCGACCGCCGCCCGGAACGCCGGCAGCCCGCGCTGCCGCACGCGGTCGAAACCCTGGTGCGGGATGACGTACGCGAGCTGCCAGTACGCGTCCCGGTTGATGGAGATCAGGACGCTGTCGCCCTCGCTCCTGAAGAAGGGGACCTCCTCGTCGCCCGTCCGGGCTAGCCGGAACCACAGGACGTCGATCGGTGGTGACGTCGCGACCACCTCCAGCTCCGCCCGCCGGCGGACCACGGAGTCGCGCCCGTCGGCGGCGAGGACCAGGTCGGCGCGGACCTCGAGCGGCCCGTCCGCTGTCTCGGCCCGCACACCGGCGACCCGCCCCGCGTCGAGGACCAGGCCGGTGACCTCGGCCCGCCGGAGGAGGCGGAAGGTCGGGTGGGCCTTCGCCTGGTCGTGCAGGAAGTCGAGGAAGTCCCACTGCGGCACGAAGGCGATGAACCCGTACGGCCGGAGCCGGGTGAACTCGGCGATCGTCACGGGACCGGATGCGGTCTCCATGGTCACGCGCGGCATCCGGGTGTGCGGCAGGGCGAGGAACTCCTCGGCGAGGTCCAGCTCCGCGAGGACCCGCAGCGTGGCCGGGTGGATCGTGTCGCCCCGGAAGTCGCGGAAGAAGTCCTCGTGCTTCTCCAGGACCGTCACGTCCACGCCCGCGCGGGCCAGCAGCAGGCCGGCCGTCATCCCCGCCGGCCCACCGCCGACCACGCAGCACGTCGTCGCCGCCATGCGCATGCAGCTCACCTTGGCGCTGTCCCGGTTGACGGTCCACCGGTCCTCGCGCGGCGAACCTCTTGCCGTGAGATCCGGTGGGCTGGTCGTCCCCCGTCACCTCCCGGGACCGGGTCCCGGGAGGTGACGGGGGCGGGTCGGAGGCGTGGGCCTCAGCGGGCGGCACCGGGCCGGGCGTCCCTGGTCAGCCGCGGCCGGACGGCGAGCGCCACGGACGCGGTCAGCAGCGCCACCGCGGCCACGGCGAACACGGTCGGCTGGCCACCGGAGAGCAGCCGGTCGACGAGGCCGTCCTCGTTGTTCGAGGTGTTCCACACCGCGTGCAGCACCGCGACGGCCAGCACGCTGTCGGCGGCCGCCCGGAGCACCACGCCGACCATGAGCCGGAACAGCACGCTGACCGCCAGCAGCAGCCCCACCCCGAAGGCCACCGAGGCCGCGGAGAAGTCGCCGACGAACTGCAGCGGCAGGTGGATCGCGGCGAACGGCACGGCGGTGAGCGCGGCCGCTCGGACCAGACCGTGCCGCTCCTCCAGCCGGGTCTGCAGGAACCCGGCCCAGACCGTCTCCTCCCACAGGTTGGCCAGCACCAGGGCGACGACCAGCGCGAGGATCTCGTCGCCCAGGACGCCGAGGAGGTCCGAGGTCTGCAGCGACCGGCCGCTCGCCACGCCCAGCGCCAGCGTGGCCAGCGGGATCGCGAACAGCACGACGGCCCACCAGAGCGGGCTGACCCGCCAGCGGAACGTGCGACCGAGCAGCGCGCGCACCCCGGCGCGGCCATCGGTCACCGAGGTGACCCAGAGCGCGGCCGGCATCATCACCAGCACCAGGGTGGCGAAGATCCAGATCTCGCCCGGGAGCCCCCCGTCGGGCAGCACGCCGTGGTCGGTGAGGGCCGCCAGGGACATGACCGGCCCGCCGAAGGTGAAGGCCAGGGCGAGGAACGCGGTCAGCGGCCGGCGGGCCGCCCAGCCGCGGAGACCGCCGGCCGGGTCCCCTCGCCGGGGATACGCGGCCGCGGTGCCGGAGCGGGTCTGCGGAGCGGACATGGCGGGACCTCTCTCAGGAGTGCTTGGCCGGGTGCAGAACAGGGGCGCCGACGCAGACCGCCGGCACGACGGACCCCGCCGGGAGCCCGGCGGTGTCACGGGCGAGGACGACGGACGCACGGTGCTCGGCCTCGACCAGGCACAGGCAGCGGGCCTGGTCGGGCAGGTGGAGCGCGCCGCACCACCGGACGTCGATCCCCGCGTTCCGCAGCCGGGAGACGGCGTGTCGCAGCGCCCGGCACATGCCGCGGACGTCGGAGGCCCCGCCGGCGCCCGCCCGCAGCTCCACGAGGAACAGGGCGGGTGCGGTGCCGTCGGCGTGCGCGCTCACCCCGCCACCGTGTCGCCGGGGGCGCGGGAGGACATCGGGCATTCCCCGGAGGGAGGTACGGGTAGCGCCCGGGAGCCGTACCGGATCGCTACCGTCCCCGTCATGTCCGGACCGCCCGCCGCGGGCACCGGGTTCCGCCTCCCGGCCGAGCGCAGCTCCTTCGTGGGCCGCCGGCGCGAGCTCGCGGAGCTGCGCCACCTGCTGACCGAGGCCCGGCTCGTCACGCTGGTGGGGCCCGGCGGCGTCGGTAAGACCCGCCTGGCGCTGCGTGCCGCCGCGGACCTGCGCCGCTCCTTCCCGGGAGGTGCCGCCCTGGCCGACCTCACCGCCGTCGACGACCCGGCGCTGGTCGTCCAGCAGGTGGCCGCGGCCCTGGACGTCCGGGACGTGTCGGGCCGGTGGCTGGGTGCGGGCCTCGCCGAGGTCCTGGGCGACCGGCAGCTGCTCCTGGTCCTCGACAACTGCGAGCACCTGCGCGACGCCTCCGCCGTCCTCGTCGACGGGCTGCTCGGCGCCTGCCCGGGGCTGCGGGTGATCGCTACCAGCCGGCTGCCCCTCGACGTGGGCGGGGAGGCCCTGCTGCCGGTGCCGCCCCTCGGCGTGCCCGCGCCCGGCGAGCCCGGCGACGGCGCCCGCCACGAGGCGGTCGCCCTGCTCGAGCAGCGGGCCGGTGCCGCGGCGGCCGGGCAGGCGCTGCGCGGTGCGGACGCCGCCGTCCTCGGGGAACTCTGCCGCCGCCTCGACGGGATCCCGCTGGCGATCGAGCTGGCCGCCGTCCGGCTGCGGACCCTCACCCCCGCCGACCTCCTCGCCCACCTCGACGACCGGTTCCGGCTGCTGGGCCGCAGCGGGACCGCCGTCCCGGAGCGGCAGCGCACCCTGCGGGCGACCGTGGGGTGGAGCCACGACCTCCTCGCCCCCGCCGACCGCGTGCTGTGGCGGCGGGTGGCGGTGTTCGCGGGGGAGTTCGACCTCGCGGCCGCCGAGACCGTCTGCGCGGACGCCGCCCTGCCGGCGCCGGCGGTCCTCGACGGGATCACGCGGCTGGTCGACGCCTCGCTGCTCGACGTCGTCCGCGGGCCCGCCGGCCACCGCTTCCGCATGCTGGAGACCGTCCGCGCCTTCGGCCGCGAGCTGCTCGAGGACTCGACGGAGGCCCGAGCCGTCCGTGCCCGACACCGGGACCGGTGCGCGGCCCTGGCGGCCGACGCCGCCCGCAGGTACGTCACCCCGGACCAGGTGGTCGCCTTCGACCGGCTCGCCGCCGAGCACGCCGAGCTGGCCGCGGCGCTGGCCTGGTGCCTGGCGACGCCGGGCGAGGAGGCCGCCGGGCTCGCCCTGGCCGCCGACCTGTGGCTGTACTGGGAGGCGCGCGGCCACCTCGGCGAGGGACGGCGGTGGCTGGACCTGCTGCTGCAGGCCTGCCCGTGGGAGTCCCCGGCGCGCGTGCGCGGTCTCGCCACGGCGGGGTTCCTGGCGCTGGGGGCCACCGACCCGGACACGGCGCTGCCGCTGCTCGAGGAGGCGTTGGCGGGCGCCGTCACCGCCGGTCAGGAGTTCGAGGCCGCCTTCGCCACCGAGTACCTCGGGCAGGCGGCGCTGTTCCGGGGCGACCTGACCGCCGCCGAGCGGCTGCTGGCCGACGCGGCCGACCGCCACCGGCGGCTCGACCCCCGCTACGCCGCGTTCCCCACGGCCGACCTCGGGATCGCCGCGCTGCTGCGGGGAGATCCCGAGGCGGCGGCCGAGGCCCTGGAGGAGAGCCTGGCGCTGGGCGCTGGCGGCGACCCGTGGACCCGCTCGCACGCGCTCTGGGGCCTCGGCCTGGTCCGGCTGCGGACCGGCCGCCCCGAGGAGGCGGCGCGGCTGGAGGCCGAGGCGCTGCGCCTCGTGCGCGAGGTGGACGACCGCAGCGGGGTCGCGCTGTGCGTGGCGGCGCTCGGCTGGTCGGCCGCCGAGCTCGGCCAGGACGAGCACGCCGCCCGCCTCCTCGGCGCCACCGAGGCGGTCTGGCAGTCCATCCCGGCCGACCCGCCGGCACCGGTGGCCGCGCTGGGGCGGACGTACACCGCCGCCGTCCGAGGCGCTCTCGGCGAAGCGCGGTGGTCGGCGCGGTCGCGGGAGGGCCGGGCGCTGGACCGGCCGCGGGCGGTCGCCCTCGCGCTCGGCGAGCGGCCCGGCTCCGGCCCGGCCGCCGCCCCCGACCAGCCGGCCGAGCCGCTGACGCCCCGCCAGTGCGAGGTCGCCGACCTGGTGGCACAGGGGCTGACCGACCGGCAGATCGCCGCCCGGCTGGTCATCTCACCGCGCACCGCGGAATCCCACGTCGAGCAGATCCTCGTACGGCTCGGTGTCCGCTCCCGCGCGGAGATCGCCGCCTGGGCGGCGGTCCGGCCACCGGCCCGCTGAGGCCGGGTCGCCGTCGCGCGCGAGCGCTGCGGGCAGCTGCAGCACTCCCGCGCGGAGCCCGCCGGCAACGGCCCTGGGGGCGGGGGGGGGGGGGGGGGGGGGGGGCCCCCCCCC
>NZ_JBJGYK010000061.1:0-22844 GCF_054049955.1 Geodermatophilus sp. SYSU D00758 | reverse complement strand
ATCCGAGAGCAACTCAGTGCCGATCTCTAACCCCCGCCACCCCCCGGCGCCCCGCACCCCCCCCCGCCCCCCCCCCCCCCCCGCGCCGTCCGCCCGGAGACCCCACCCACCCGGGGTCGCGGGGCCTCAGACTGGTCCCCTCGACCCGTCCTCGACGACCCCGGTCCGGGGTCACCCCCGCAGGAAGGACCCAGCAGGTGTCCGCACCGGAACGGACCTCGACCACCACGGCCCTCGAGCGCCCGACGCTCGGCCTGCGCGGGGTCAACAAGAGCTTCGGGGCCGTCCAGGTCCTGCACGACGTCCACCTCGACGTCTACCCCGGCCAGGTCACCGCGCTCGTCGGTGACAACGGCGCCGGAAAGAGCACCCTCATCAAGTGCATCGCCGGGATCCACCCCGTCGACTCGGGCACGATCGAGTTCGAGGGCCGCCAGGTGCAGCTGCACGGGCCGCGGGACGCCGCCCGCCTGGGCATCGAGGTCGTCTACCAGGACCTCGCGCTGGCCGACAACCTCGACGTGGTCCAGAACATGTTCCTGGGTCGCGAGCGCAAGCGCGGCGTCGTCCTCGACGAGTCCTCCATGGAGGAGGCCGCCCGAGACACGCTCACCAAGCTGTCGGTGCGCACCCTGAAGTCGGTGCGGCAGCTGGTGTCGAGCCTCTCCGGTGGCCAGCGGCAGACGGTGGCCATCGCCAAGGCCGTCCTCTGGGAGTCCAAGCTCGTCATCCTCGACGAGCCGACCGCGGCCCTGGGCGTCGCGCAGACCCGCCAGGTGCTCGACCTGGTGCGCCGGCTGGCCGACACCGGCCACGCCGTCATCTTCATCTCCCACAACATGGTCGACGTCTTCGAGGTCGCCGATCGCGTCGCCGCCCTGTACCTCGGCCGGGTGGCCGCCGACGTGCCCATCGACCAGGTCGACCGCACCCAGGTCATCGAGCTGATCACCGCCGGCCGGTCCGGCGACCTGGGCATCACCGGCAACGGCTCCGAGGACTGAGAGGACCGCGATGTCGAGCGAGACGGTCACCGCCGCGGAGGCCAGCGGCCCCGGCAGGCCCGCGGCCGGGTTCGAGGGCGACCAGCACGACGCCAGTCTCGCCGGTGCCGCCCGGGGGTACGTGGACAAGCTGCGGGCCGGCGATCTCGGCGCGCTGCCGGCCATCCTCGGCATCGTCGTGCTGGGCATCCTCTTCACGGTGCTGCGGCCGGACACCTTCCTGACCCCGCTGAACCTCACCAACCTGCTCACCCAGGCCGTGCCGATCACCGTGCTGGCGATGGGACTGGTCTTCGTCCTGCTGCTCGGCGAGATCGACCTCTCGGCCGGCGTGGTCAGCGGGGTCTGCTCCGCCGTGCTGGCCCAGATGCTGGTCCAGCTGGACGTGCCCTGGTACGTCGCCGTCCTCGCGGCGCTGGTCGTCGGCGCCGTGATCGGCCTGTTCACCGGCAGCCTCGTCGGTGTCATCGGGATCCCGTCGTTCGTCGTGACCCTGGCGCTGTTCCTGGGCTGGCAGGGCGTGACGTTGTGGTTGATCGGCCAGGGCGGCACGGTGCCGGTGCGCGACGACGTGATCGTCGGCCTGATCAACAGCAACCTGCCCGTCGTCTGGGGGTGGGTGCTCGCGGTCGCCATCGTGCTGGCCTACGCCGGTGTCGAGCTCTGGCGGTGGCGGTCGCAGCGGGCCCGCGGCCTGTCCCACCAGTCGCTGTCCCTGGTGCTGGCGCGGGTGGCGGTGATCGCCGCGGTCGTCATCGCCGTCACCGCGATCCTCAGCGTCGACCGGGCGCTGTCCCCGGCGATCGACCTCCTGGGCATCCCGTACGCGATCCCCCTGGTCGTCCTGCTCCTGCTCCTGCTCACCTTCGTCCTCGGGCGCACGAGCTTCGGCCGGCACATCTACGCGGTCGGCGGCAACGCCGAGGCGGCGCGGCGCGCGGGCATCGACGTCACCCGGATCCGGGTCAGCGCGTTCGTCATCTCCTCGACCCTGGCGGCGCTCAGCGGCATCTTCGCGGTGTCCCGCCTGAGCTCGGTGACGCCGGACGCCGGTGCCGGCAACACGCTGCTCTACGCCGTCGGCGCCGCCGTCATCGGTGGCACCAGCCTCTTCGGCGGGCGGGGCCGGGCTCGGGACGCCGTGCTCGGCGGCCTGGTCATCGCCATCATCGCCAACGGGCTGGGGCTGCTCGGCGTGCGTGCCTACCTGAACTTCATCATCACCGGCGGGGTCCTGCTGCTGGCCGCCAGCGTCGACGCCCTGGCCCGCCGCCGGGCGGCCACCGCTCGACGCTGACGCCCCTCCCTCCCGGGCACAGGGAATCTCTCCCCCCGTCGGCGGGCCGCGGACGCGGGGAGAGCTTCCCGCGCCGGATCTGTCAGTGCCGGGTCGCTCAGGCCGCGGTGACGGCGTCGGTCAGCGCGTCGAGGGTGAGCGCCACCTGCCACTCCCGCGCGCCGCCGGCGCGCAGCACGGCGGCCACGGCGTCGGGGTCCCGGGGCTCGGGCGGGGTCCACATCAGCCGGCGGACCAGGTCGGGGGAGAGGATGTTCTCGACCGGGACGGCGTGCTGCTCCGACAGCGCCGCCAGGGCGGCCCGGGCCTTCTGCAGGCGGGTGGCCGCGGCCGGGTCCCGGTCGGCCCAGCGGTTCGCCGGCGGGGGACCGTCCCCGGGGCGGCTGTGCGGGGGCAGCTCGGCCTCCGGCAGCGACCGGCCGCGGGCGAGCGCGCCGAACCAGGTGCCCACGAGCTTGCGGTTGGCCCGGCCCCGGAACACCGGCAGCTCCAGCAGGGCCGCCTCGTCGCGCGGGTCGGCCTGCACGGCCGAGACCATGGCGGCGTCGGGCAGCACCCGGCCGGGGGCCACGTCCCGCCGGCGGGCCAGCTCGTCACGGGCCTGCCACAGGGCGCGCAGCATGCCGAGCTGGCGGCGGTTGCGCAGCCCGTGCACCCCCGACGTGCGGCGCCAGGGGTCCACCCGGGGGGCGGGCGGGCCGGCGGCGAGGACGGCCTCGAACTCCTGGCGGGCCCACTCGGTCTTGCCCTGCTCCTCCAGCAGCGCGGCCAGCGCGTCGCGCAGCTCGACCAGGACCTCCACGTCCAGGGCGGCGTAGACCAGCCACTCCTCGGGCAGCGGGCGGGTGCTCCAGTCGGCCGCGGAGTGCCCCTTCTGCAGCGAGTAGCCCAGCAGCGACTCGACGACCGCGCCGAGGCCCACCCGCGGCAGCCCGGCCAGCCGGGCGGCCAGCTCGGTGTCGAAGATGCGGGTGGGCACCAGCCCGACCTCGGCCAGGCAGGGGAGGTCCTGGTTGGCCGCGTGCAGGACCCACTCGGCGTCGGCGATGGCCGCCTGGAGCACGGAGAGGTCGGGCAGCGGGACGGGGTCCACCAGCCCCGTGCCGGCGCCGGCGCGGCGCAGCTGCACCAGGTAGGCGCGCTGGCCGTAGCGGTAGCCGGAGGCCCGCTCGGCGTCGACGGCCACCGGCCCGGTGCCCGCGCGTAGCGCATCGGCGTAGTCGACCAGCGCGGTGGAGGTCTCGACGACGGGGGGCAGCCCGTCGCGGGGGGCCAGGAGCGGCACCGCCGGGGCGGTCTCCTCCTCCGGCGCAGTGCTGGGCTCGGTGCTCAGGGTGGTTCCCTTCCCGCAGGTCTGGCGCTCCGGCGCCGCACTCTCCGCGTCGGGCCGCGCGGGGGGCTGCCGGCGGGGGAACGTGCGTCGGCTCCCCCGGTCCCCCCGATGTTAGAGAGTGCCGTCGTCCCCGCCCTGACCGGGACCCAGCAGCCGCACCCCCGGCGGGGGCAGCCCGGCGGCGTTGCCGAGAACCTGCAGCCAGGCCTCGAGGTGCCGGTCGAGGGCGGCGTCGGCGGCGGTCCAGGACGCCCGGATCTCGACGTCCACGGTGTGCTCGGGGCCGGCCAGCTCGCCGAAGCGCGTGGACGCCGTCCGGGTCACCGTGCCCCCGACCGCGTGGTGGGCGGCGCCGGACTCGGTGAGCGCGTCGGTCAGCCAGCTCCAGGCGACCTCGGAGAACATCGCGTCGTCGACCATGTGCTCGTCGGTGCCGGCCGACAGGTAGCCGACGCAGCGGGTGGTGCCGGCCCAGGACTCGTGCCCGGCCGGGTCGTGCAGCACGACGAACCGCCCGGTGGCCACCTCGGCGTCGTCCCCGGCGTCGTCCCCGCCGTCGGGGTCGACGACGTGGAGGGCGACCGCGGCGGCGAAGGGCGCCAGCCGCTGCGGGGCGGGGATGGGCTCGATCCTGATCTCCGGGCGGGGGGCCACGCCGGCCAGCGACTCGAGGGCAGCCCGGAACTCCGCGGGTGGCGGGTCGCCGGCGCGCGCACCGGGACCGTGCCCGGCACCGGCCAGGCTGGTGGGCTCCACGTTCGCAGGGTAGGTGGCCGGGCGGCCCCGTGGCGCCGACGCGCCGCACCGGTTCTGGGAGGATCGGACGTCGTGACCCCCGCTGGCAACCCGACGTCCCCGCCCGCCGACTCCGACCTGGTGCGCGCCGCCCGGGGGCTGCCGGTGGCCCGCACGCCCGTGTGGTTCATGCGGCAGGCCGGCCGGTCGCTGCCCGAGTACCGGGCGCTGCGGGCCGGCACCAAGATGCTCGAGGCCTGCCAGGACCCCGACCTGGTCACCGAGATCACCCTGCAGCCGGTCCGCCGGCACGGGGTGGACGCCGCGATCCTGTTCTCCGACATCGTGCTGCCCCTGGTCGTGGCGGGGGTGGACATCGAGATCAAGCCCGGCGTCGGGCCGGTGGTGGCCCAGCCGGTGCGCACCGTCGCCGACGTCGACGCGCTCCCGCCGCTGGAGCCCGAGCGGCTGGCCTTCCTCGAGGTCGCCGTGCGCCGGCTGGTCGCCGAGCTGGGCCCCACCCCGCTCATCGGCTTCGCCGGGGCCCCGTTCACCCTCGCCACCTACCTCATCGAGGGCGGCCCGTCGAAGGAGCACGCCCGCACCAAGGCGTTCATGTACGCCGAGCCGGCGGCCTGGCAGCGGCTCCTGGAGCGGCTGGCGGTGTCGGCGACCACCTTCCTGCGCGCCCAGGTCGGCGCCGGCGCCTCCGCCGTCCAGCTCTTCGACTCGTGGGCCGGCGTGCTCTCGGCCGCGGACTACGCCGAGCGGGTGCTGCCGCACTCGCGCGCGGTGTTCGACGGGCTGGGGGAGCGCGACGTGCCGCGGATCCACTTCGGCGTCGGCACCGGCGAGCTGCTCGCCCTCATCGGCGACGCCGGGGCCGACGTGGTCGGCGTCGACTGGCGGGTACCGCTGGACGAGGCGGCCCGCCGCGTCGGCCCGCAGCGCTCGCTGCAGGGCAACCTGGACCCCGCCGTCCTGCTCGCCGACCGCGCCACCGTCGACCGCGAGGTGCGCCGGGTGGTGGAGCAGGGCCGGGCCGCCCGCGGGCACGTGTTCAACCTCGGGCACGGCGTCCTGCCGGAGACCGACCCGGGCGTGCTCACCCACGTCGTCGAGCTCGTGCACGAGCTGTCGGCCCGATGAGGCTGGCCGTCGTCGGCGCCGGGATCACCGGCCTGGCCGCGGCGTTCGAGTGGCACCGCCGGCGGCCGGACGACGAGGTCGTCGTCCTGGAGGCCGCGGACCGGGTGGGCGGCAAGCTGGACCGGGTCGAGCTGGCCGGGCACTGGTACGACACCGGCCCCGAGGCGGTGCTGGCCCGCGTGCCGGAGGCGGTCGGGCTGGTCGAGCGGCTCGGCCTGGCCGACCGGCTGGTGGCCCCGGCGACCACCCAGGCCTGCGTCGTCCTCCCGGACGGGCGGTACCGGCTGCCGCCGGGGACGGTGCTCGGCGTGCCGACCTCCGCCGACGGGCTCGACGGCGTGCTGACCCCGGCCGGCGTGGCGCGGGTCGCCGCCGAGGCCGGCCTGCCGCCGCTGCGGTGGGACGGCGACGTCGCGGTCGGCGGCCTGCTCCGGGCCCGGCTCGGCGACGAGGTGGTCGACCGGCTGGTCGAGCCGCTGCTCGGCGGCGTCTACGCCGGGCGGGCCGACGAGCTGTCCCTGGCGGCGACCATGCCGCAGCTCGCCGCCGCCCTCCCCGGGGCGCGGTCGGTGCTGGCCGCGGCCGCGGCCGCCCGGGACGCCGGCGCGGGCAGCCGGTTCGACCCGGGCACCCCGGTGTTCGCCACCGTCCGCGACGGCATCGGCGCGCTGCCGGAGGCCCTCGTCGCGGCCTCCGGGGCGGAGGTCCGGCTGCGCACGCCGGCGCACGGGCTGCGGCGGGTCGACGGCGGGTTCGAGCTGTCGGTGGGGCCCGCGGCGGCACCGGCCACCCTGCGGGCCGACGCCGTGCTGGTCACCGCGCCGGCGCCGAAGGCCGCCCGGCTGCTGGCCGACGTGGCGCCCGGCGCGGTCGACCCGCTGCGGGGCATCCCCTACGCGTCGATGGCCGTGGTCGCCATGGCCTTCCCCGCCCAGGACGTCGACGCCGGCTCGGGCCTGCTGGTCCCGCCGGTGACCGGCCGGCTGGTCAAGGGGGTCACCGTATCCTCGGCGAAGTGGCCGCACCTGGCCGCGGGCGAGCACCTGCTGGTGCGCTCGTCGGTGGGCCGGTTCCGGGACGAGGTGGAGCTGCAGCGCGACGACGCCGACCTCGCCGCGGCCGTGGTCGCCGACGTGGCCGACCTGCTCGGCCTGGACCGGCCCGAGCCGGTGGCCACCCGGGTGGTCCGCTGGGGCGGCGGGCTGCCGCAGTACCTGGTGGGGCACCCGGCGCGGGTGGCGGCGGTCCGGGCGGCGGTGGCCGAGGTCCCCGGCCTCGCGGTGGCCGGCGCCGCCTTCGACGGGGTCGGGGTCCCCGCCTGCATCCGGGACGCGTACCGGGCGGTCGACGCCCTGGCCTGAGGGGCGCCCTCGCCGGCAGGGCGGCCGGGTCGCGCTCCGGTTGCCGGGTGGCACGGCGCTGCGCAGGCTGGCGGCATGCTCGGCTCCCTGGCGCGGGGGCTGGCCGCGGGCGCGGCCGGCACCACCGTGCTCACCGCGGTCACCCACCTCGACGTGCTGCTGCGCGGACGCCCGTCCTCGGACCTGCCGGGCCGGGTGGTCGAGGCCGCGGCGGCGGCCGCCGGTCAGGACCTGCCGGGGCAGGGGGAGCGGGAGGAGCGCCGCGACGCCCTCGGCGCGCTCGCCGGCACCGCCACCGGGCTGGGCGTCGGCGTGCTGGCCAGCGCGGCGCGCTCGGCCGGCGTGCGGCTGCCGGCACCGCTGGGCGCGGCGGCGGCCGGGGCGGCCGCGATGGCCGCCAGCGACGTGCCCGCCGCCCTGCTGGGGGTCAGCGACCCGCGCACCTGGAGCCGGGAGGACTGGCTGGCCGACGTCGTCCCGCACCTGGCCTACGGCGCCACCGTGCAGACGGTGCTGGCCGCGGCGCCCACGCGGCGGGAGCGGCGGCGCCCGCTCACCCGCGCCGGGGCGGGGCTGACCGCCCGCGCCGGGTTGCTGGGCGTGGCCGCCGGGATGCGCAGCTCCCTGGGGGTCGCGGGCCCCGTGCTCACCACGCCCGGCCGGGGGCTGCTGACCCGCGCCGGGGCGCTGGCCGCGGTGGCGGGGGAGGTGGTCGCCGACAAGCAGCCGGAGACGCCGGACCGCACCGTCCCGCCGTCGGCCGCCGCCCGGCTGCTCGCCGGGGGCGTGGGGGCCACCCGGCTGGCCGCGCGGGAGCGGGCCAACGGTGCGCTGCCGCTCGTGGCCGGGGTGGCCGGCGCCGCCGCCGGTACCTGGGGCGGGGTGGCGTGGCGGCGGGCGGCCGGCCGGTGGCTCGACCCGCGGGCCGCCGCGCTGGTCGAGGACGGCGTCGCCCTGCTGCTGGCCGCGGCCGCCTGCCGCGCCGGGCGCCGGCCCCTCGTGGCGCCGCTCGTCCCGCTGCCCCGACCCTGACCCGGGCCGGGCGCGCGTCCCGGGCGCCGACGTGCCCGGCGCCACCCCGCTGCGGGGCATCCGCGACGCCGGTCCGTCGTTGACATCGAGGTGACCGTCCAGCACCACCCCGTCCACCAGATCCACGTCCCGTCCGCCCGACCCGCCCGCTGCCTGCGCCACCACGTGTGGATGGCGGCCTGCGACGACTGCCGCACCGCCCGGCTGCCCCGGCGGCGCGGCGGCAGTACCGGCAGCACCCCGGCCGGCAGCGCCCCGGCCGACGCCGGCTGACCGCACGCCGGCTGACCGCGGCGCCGGGTGTGACCGGCGCCGCGGCCCCGCCCGGTCGCCGGCGCGCGACAATGAGGCCATGAGCGAGCAGACCGACCAGCAGGCACCGGAGCAGCGCAGCACCGGCAAGCGGGCCAACGAGCTCAACGCCACGATCCGCTACACGATGTGGTCGGTGTTCCGGCTGGCCCGCCCGCTCGGTGAGGCGTCCCGCACGGCGCTCGCCGAGGAGGTGCAGGACCTGGTCGACGAGCTCGCCTGCAAGGACGTCGTCGTCCGCGGGGTGTACGACGTGGCCGGGCTGCGGGCCGACGCCGACCTCATGGTCTGGTGGCACGCCCCGGCCGCCGAGGCGCTGCAGGAGGCCTACACCCGGCTGCGCCGCACCGCGCTGGGCCGGCACCTGGAGCCGGTCTGGTCGCAGATGGCGCTGCACCGGCCGGCGGAGTTCAACCGCAGCCACATCCCGGCCTTCCTGGCCGAGGAGGAGCCGCGCCGCTGGGTGTGCGTCTACCCGTTCGTGCGCTCCTACGAGTGGTACCTGCTGCCCGACGAGGAGCGCCGGGACATGCTCAAGGAGCACGGCATGCAGGCCCGGCCCTACCCCGACGTCCGGGCGAACACGGTCGCCTCGTTCGGCCTCGGCGACTACGAGTGGCTGCTGGCCTTCGAGGCCGACGAGCTGCACCGCATCGTCGACCTGATGCGCGACCTGCGGGCCAGCCGGGCCCGGCGGCACGTGCGCGAGGAGATCCCCTTCTACACCGGGGCGCGCAAGCCGGTCGCCGAGCTGGTCGCCGACCTGGCCTGACCTCCCCCTCCCGGTGATCACGGAGTCCGGGAGCGACGCACCGGTGGGGCCCGGCGTGCCGCCTCCCGGACCCCATGATCGCGGGCCGGCCGGTCAGGCCTCGGCGGGCTCCAGGCGGATGGAGACGCTGTTGATGCAGTAGCGGTCGCCGGTGGGCGTCTGCGGGGCGTCGTCGAAGACGTGGCCGAGGTGGCTGTGGCAGGTGCCGCAGAGGACCTCGGTGCGGACCATGCCGTGGCTGCGGTCCTCGCGGAGCACGACGTTGTCCCCCGAGGTCGGCTCGTAGAACGAGGGCCAGCCGCAGTGCGAGTCGAACTTGGCCTCGGAGCGGAACAGCTCGGCACCGCAGGCGCGGCACGAGTAGACGCCCTGGGCCTTCGTGTCGACGTACTCGCCGGTCCACGGCCGCTCGGTGCCGGCCTGGCGGAGCACGGCGTACTCCTCCGGCGACAGCTGCGCGCGCCACTCGGCGTCGGTCTTCTGCACCTTGGGCTGCGAGGAGGTCGTCATGCTCCCGGCAACGGCGGCGCGGCGGGCGCCATTCCCCGGCGTCAGCGGCCCAGGCCGGCCTCCCGGGCCCGGACGATCGCCTGCGCCCGGTCGGTGACCTGCAGCTTGGTCAGCACGTTGGAGACGTTGTTGCGGACGGTCTTCGGCGACAGGTAGAGGGCGGCGGCGATCTGCGCGTTGGACCGCCCGGCGGCGACCAGGTCGAGCACCTCGCGCTCGCGGGCGGTCAGCTGCGGGAAGGCGGTCGTCGGCCCGGCCGGCCCGGCGGCGAAGAACTCCGCGATCCGCCGGGCCAGCGCCGCGCCGAAGACGGCCCCGCCGGAGGCGACCGTGGTGATCGCGCGGACCACCTCCTCCTGGTCGGCGCCCTTGAGCAGGTAGCCGCGGGCCCCGGCGCGGACCGCCGCGAACACCGTCCGTCGTCCTCGCTCATGGTCAGGACGACGACCCCGACGGACGGCGACTCCGCGGTGATCCGCCGGGTGGCCTCGATCCCGTCGAGCACCGGCATCTGCACGTCCATGACCACGACGTCCGGCTGCTCCTCGACGGCCAGCGCGACCGCCGCGGCGCCGTCGGCCGCGGTGCCCACGACCTCCAGCCCCGGGACCGAGCCGAGCAGCACCGCCAGCCCGTCCCGGTAGACGGGGTGGTCGTCGACCACGACGATCCGCAGCGGCTCCTCCGGCTCGGTCACCGTGCTCCTCCTCCGTCGGCGGGCAGGACCGCCCGCACCACCGTCCCGCCCTCGGCCGGGCAGGTCACCGTGCACCGCCCGCCGAGCTCGGCGGCCCGCTCCCGCAGGGACACCAGCCCCACGCCGGCCGCCCGGCCCGGGGCGATCCCCACGCCGTCGTCGGCGACCTCCACCGCGAGCGCCCCGTCCGCCCGCCCGAGCGCGACCCGCACCCGGGTGGCGGCGGCGTGCCGGGCCACGTTGGCCAGCGCCTCCGAGGCGATCCGGTAGGCCGCGACCTCCACGGCGGCCGGCAGGTCGGGCAGCCCGTCCGCCTCGACCGTGACGGCCACCCGCGGGGCCAGCAGCCGCTCGGCCTGCTGGCGGACCGCACCGGCCAGGCCGAGGTCGTCGAGCGCCGGCGGGCGCAGGTCGTGCACCAGCCGGCGGACGTCGGCCAGGGCGGCGGCGACGTCGTCGCGGGCCTGCCGGAGCAGCCGGTCGGCGTCCTCCGGCCGGTGCGCGGCGAGGTTCCGGGCGGTGTCGATGCGCAGCACGACCGCGCCGAGCGACGGGCCGAGCCCGTCGTGCAGGTCGCGGCGCAGCCGGCGGCGCTCCTCCTCGCGGGCGCCGACCAGCAGCTCCCGGCTGGCCTGCAGCTGGGCGGCCAGCGAGCCGGCCCGGGCGGCCGCGGCGGCCTGGCGGACGACGTCGGCCAGCAGCCGCTCGTCCCGGGTCACCAGCTGCGCGCGCACCCCCCGCCCCGGCAGCAGGAGGCGGCCGACCTCCTCGTCCCGGTAGGCGATCGGCAGCGACCGGACCTCGGCCGGCCGGCGCCCGCTCTCCGCGACCAGCTGCGCGCCGTCGGCCGCGTCGACCTCGACACCGACGTAGGGGACGCGGAAGGCCTCGGCCACCCCGGCGGCGACCGCCAGCAGCTGCCCCTCCGGGGTGTCGGACCGCTCCAGCCGCTCGGCCAGCCCCGAGACGACCCGGTACGGGTCCTCCCGCTCGCCGAGCACCCACCGGCGGACCAGCCGCCACAGGGGGTCGCGCAGCGGCACGTAGACGAACGCGACCAGCAGCAGGGTGACCAACGTGGCGTCCTGCTCGCCGAAGGCGTCCCCGAGCAGCGCGCCGGCCGCCGCGAGGACGGCGAGGTCCAGCAGCACGACCGCGACGGCCAGCCCGCCGTAGACGAGGGTGCCGCCGAGCAGCCGGTCGATGTCGACCGCGTGCGGGCGGAGGATGCCGACGGCCACCGCCACCCCGGTGAGGGTCACCGCCAGGCTGAGCGCGAGAGACGCCTCGTCGCCCGGCACGAACAGCGTGCCGACCATGACCAGCAGGTCCACGACCGCTGCCCACAGCAGCCAGCGCATCCGCCGCCGGGCCTCGCCGGCGGCGCGCCGGTAGCGGGTCACGACCGCGACGACGGGGACCACGACGCCCAGGACGGCGGCGGGGAAGGCCAGCCGCAGCAGCGGCAGGGCGATGCCCTCCGGGAGCGGCAGGCTGGTGGGATCGAGGTCGAGGGACCGGTAGAGCTCCGGCGTCTCCGTGCCGGCCCGGGCGTCGGCGATCTCCGAGGGGACCACCAGCAGCAGCGTCGGGAGCAGCGCGGTCGACGCCAGGCTGAGCACGGCCGCCGGCCGCCAGCGCCCGGCGGGCAGCCGACCGTCGGGGTAGAGCAGCAGGAGCAGCGGCAGGCCCAGCAGCAGCCAGGCGCCGAACCGGTTGACGAACCAGAACGACGCCGAGGCCCCCGCCAGTGGTGGGTGGTGCTGCAGCGCGAACGTCAGCCAGGACTGGGCGAGGCCGTCGGCCGCCCACAGCAGCCCGGTGCCACCCACGACCCAGGAGACGGGGTTGCGCGGTGCCCGGCGCAGCAGGAGGGCGGCGGGGACGGCGAGCCCCATGCCCGGCAGGCCGGCGACCCATCCCGGGCCGGCCGCGGCGGCGGCGCGGGCGGCGTCGGGGGTGAGGGCGTCGAGGACGGCCGCCCCGAACGCGCAGAGGACGGTGACCGCCACCAGGGTCCCGCCGAGGAGTCGCACAGGCGCGGGGACCTCCGGACCCGGCTCCGCCGGGCACGACGGGAGGGCCGGCTCCGGGGCCGCGGGTCCGTGCCCGGTCACCGGAGCAGGGGTGTGCACGCGGGGATCCTCGCCCGCCGCCGTCCCGCCCGTCACGAGGCAGGCGTCCCGTGTCGCCCGGGACGGCGACGGGGACCGGATCCGGGGCGGTCCGCCCTGGGCGCCCGGGACGCCGCACCGAGACGGTTCTCCCAGGCGGTGCGCACGGCACCGCGACCCACGAGACCCGGGAGACGAGATGTCCCTCCGCACCACCCCCACCCCCGCTCGCACCGACGCGGCCGGGTCGGTCCCCGCCACCGCGGTCGCCCGGCCTCCGATCACGACCCGCGGGGTCCGCCGCGCCGGCGTCGCGCTCGCCGTGGGCACGACCGCCTACGCCGGGGTCATGCTCGTCTACGGCTTCGACGGGCCGGCCGGCTGGCAGAACGTCCTCTACGAGCTCTGCGGCCTGGCGTTCCAGGCGGGCCTCGTCGCGCTGGTGTGGGTGCAGCTGCGCACCGGCGCCACCGGGACCGGGCGCCTGGCCCGCTCCTTCCTCCACCTGGAGCACGTCCTGCTGGGCCTCGCCATGGTCTCCACGCTGTCCTACGCGCTCCTGCCCCAGTACAAGGACGAGGCGTGGTCCCTGGCGCTGGACGCGTTCTGGCCGCTGTCGATGATGGGCATGTTCTTCATCGGCATCCGCATCGCCGTCGCCGGTCGCTGGACCGGTGCCGCCCGGTGGTGGCCGCTGGGCGCCGAGAGCTGGGCGCCGGTCAACATCCCGATCGCGCAGGCGCTGCCGGGCCTGGCCGTGTACCTGGCCCCCACCCACCTCCTGCTCGGGTACGCCGGGCTGGGCGTCCTGCTGGCCCTCCGGCCCGAGCTGACCGGCGCCCGCGACCGCTGACGACCCCGGTGCCCCGCCTCCCTCCCGGGGGGCGGGGCGCCGGTCGTGCCGGAGACTGGGAGCGTGAGCGCACCCGACCGACCCCTGCCCGACGTCTGGTTCACCCGCGACCTGCCGGTGCTGCGGGCGATCGCCCGGCTGGTCGACGAGCCGCGCTACGGGGGCGCCCCCTACCTCGGCCAGGTGGTGCCGGCCAGCGGCCTGCCCAAGCCGCAGGTGGTCTCCGCCGCCCGGGCGCTGGTGGCCGCGGGCTACGTGGAGGCCCTCACGAACTACGCCGGCGAGATCGTCCGGTTCACCGGGATCACCGCCGAGGCGCGCCGGCTGGCCGGGCTCTGGCCCACGCCGCAGGGGGAGTGGGAGCGGCTGCTCGAGCAGCTGGCCGCGCGGGCCGCGAACGCGCCCAGCGAGGTCGAGCGGGCGCGCTGGCGGGCGATGGCCGAGGCCGCGCAGGCCGTCGGGCCGCAGGACGGCGCCCTGCTGATGTCCGCGCTCATCGGCGGGTACGTACCCCGGGCGCGCTGAGGACCGGGCCGACCCGGCCGCGGACGCGCAGCGCCCCCGCCCGGTAGACCCGGACGGGGGCGCTGTCGTGGCTCAGGTGGTCAGAGCGGGTTGACGTTCGCCGCCTGCGGACCCTTCTGGCCCTGCTCGATGTCGAACGAGATCCGCTGTCCCTCGTCGAGCGAGCGGTACCCGCTGGTCTGGATGGACGAGTAGTGGACGAAGACGTCCGGCCCACCACCGTCAGGGGTGGCGAAGCCGAACCCCTTCTCCGCGTTGAACCACTTGACTGTTCCTTCGGGCATTCCGCGCTCCTAGCTGAGGTGGTGCATCGGGGTCCTGCCACTGCACAGGGCCTTCCCGACGCCGACGACCCTAGTGGTCCTCGGCCTGCTCGTGGCAAGGCGGGTGCACGGCGGTTCTTGCGGTGATGCTGCGGCGGCCGCGCGCAGGGCCTGCGGGAGGGGCGCGAGCGTGGACGGCGGCCGGGGAGCCCGGCTGCCGCAGCCCCCGAGGAGCCCGCCGTGAGCACCCACCCGATCGCCCTGCGCGACGTCGAGGACCTGGCCGAGGCCGACCTGGAGGACGAGCTCACCGAACGGCTGGCCGACCTCGCCGCGGCCCTGGCCGCTGCCGACGCGGTCACCGTGGCCGGCGCCGTCCGTGCCGGAGCCGCCGCCGCGCTGCTCGCGCACGACCTCGACCACCGCGCGGCCTTCCTCGCGCTGGGCTGACCCGACCGCGCCGGTCCCGGCCGGCCCGGTCAGAGCAGGCGGCCGGGGCGCTCCGGGAACGGGCGGCTGCCCGTGGGGTAGGCCGCCTCGGCGACGTCCGGGACCGGGTACGCCGAGTGCCCGGCCGGCAGCGCCGCCCGCGGTCGCCAGGAGCGGACGGTGATCGGGCCGGTCTCCGGCTCGACGGCCGGCCGGGCCGCGTCGTCCACGACGGCCAGGCGCTCCCGGCGCTGCGCGCGCCGGCGCCGCAGACCCACGTCGCCGCCGACCAGGACCGCGCTGACGACGGCCACGGCGAGGCAGGCGTCGGTGATCGCGGCGGCCACGTCCAGGGCGGTCAGCCGCGGCCAGCCGACCTGCTCCAGCTGGTACCCGACCAGCTCGACGAGGACGTAGAGCAGGCCGTACACGACGAACGAGACCCGCATGCCCACCCTCCCCCGTCACGGCCGGCGCTCCCGACGCCCTGCCATCGACCGCGGCCGCCCGGCCCTGGAGGGGACGTCGCGCGCCCGCGGGAGCGGGTCACCCGCACGGGTGAGCACGGTGGCCCGGCCGGTGCCCGACGGCTGCCGGGGGCGCCGGTCGCGGCCGGGTCGCGGGTGAGGAGTCCGCCGGTGGGTACTGCCCGGAGATGAGCGGGATGGACAAGATGAAGAACAAGGCCGAGGAGCTCAGCGGGCAGGCCAAGGAGGCCACGGGCCGGGCGACCGGCGACGAGGACCTGCGTGCCGAGGGGAAGGCCGACCAGGCCAGCGGGAACCTCAAGCAGGCCGGCGAGAAGGTCAAGGACGTCTTCAAGTAGTCCGACCTGCCGCACCGGGAACCGGCCCGGGGCGGAGCCGCCGGCTGGGGACCAGCCGGCTCCGGGGGACCGGAGCGGGTCCGGGCCGGACCGTCGTGGATGCGCTCGGCGTGCTCCTCGGCCCGCAGCCGGTCGGGCGCGTGGACGGCGGCCGGTGGGCCGCGGTTCATCCTCCCGGTGGGAGTGGGGGACCCCGGAGGGCTCCTAGCGTCGTGCCCCGACGAGGGGCAGGCGGGCCGGCGGAACCGGCGGCGGAGCGCAGTCGCCGGGACGGACGCCGCACCGACGCCCGCCGGCGCGGCGGCTGCTCGGCCGGGGCGGGCACCCGGCCGCAGGAGGCGGAGGTGGGCACGGGTGACCAGGTCCGCCGCCCGCCGCGCGCGCCACCGACTGGTCTCCGGCGGCGTGGTGGTCGCGCTCGCGGCGCTCCACGTGGCCGACCAGGTGCTCCACCCGCCCTGGTGGGTCCGCGCGCTGGGAGCGGCCGGCCTCCTCGCCTGGGCCCGCTGGGACGGGCTGACCTGGTCGCAGCTCGGGCTGGGCCGGGACCGCCTGGGAGCGGGGCTCCGGTGGGGTCTGGGCGCGGTCGCCGTCGTCGCCGGCGTCTACGTGGTCGGTCTGCTCCTGCCGGCCACCCGACCGGCGTTCCAGGACGTGCGCTACGACCTGCCCGTCGTGGCGGCGCTGGAGAAGGCCCTCGTCGTCATCCCGCTGGGCACGGTGGCGTTCGAGGAGCTCGCGTTCCGGTCGGTCCTCTGGGCGGTCCTCGCGCGGCACCTGCGGCAGTGGCAGGTCCTGGTCACGACCTCGGTCCTCTTCGGGCTGTGGCACGTCCTCCCCTCGCTGGACCTGGGCGAGACCAACCGCGGGGTGTCGGGCGCCGTCGGTGGAGCGGGGAGCGCGGCCGTCGTCGCGGCCGCCGTCGCGTTCACCGCGGTCGGCGGGCTGGTCTTCGGCGAGCTGCGCCGGCGCAGCGGGAGCGTGCTCGCCAGCGTGGCCGCGCACTGGGCCACCAACGCCCTCGGGGTGCTGTTCGGGCTGGTGGCCTGGCGCCTGGACCAGCAGGGCTGACCGGGCCCGGCTCACCCCGGCGAGCTCTCCTCGGGTGAGGTGTCCCCGGGTGCGGTGCCGCCCCGTGACCCGTCGCGGGCCGTCCTCCGCCATGCCGTGGGGCTCATGCCGAACTGCCGGCGGAACCACCGAGAGAAGGCACTGGGCGCGCTGAACCCCAGCAGCTGCGACACCTCGGTCAGCGAGTAGCGGTCGCTGGGCAGGTAGCGCTCGGCGAGGCGTGCCCGGGTCGCGTCCAGGACCGAGGAGAAGGTCTCGTGCCGCTCGGCCAGGTGCCGCTGGAGCTCCCCCGGGCGGACGCCGAGCAGCCGGCTCACCCGCGCCATCGACTGGCGCCCGAGCGGCAGCAGGAACTCGACCACGTCCGCCACGTCCGTCGGGTGCACGGTCGCGGGGGGAACGGTCGTGGGGTGCACGGCCGCGGGGTGCACGGCCGCGGGGTGCACGGTCACGGGGAGCGCGGTCGGGGCGGGCACCTCGGGGGCCACCACCGTGCGGAGGAAGAGCTGGGTGTACGGCCGCACCGAGGCATCGGCCGTGACCACCCGGGTGCCGAGGTCCTGGGCCGGGAAGGTCAGAGCGGTGTACTGGCGGGCGAAGACCACGCCGGGGCCGAAGAGCCGGTGCCACGGTGCCGGGTCCGCGGGCGGGGGGCGGGCGAAGACGGCGGACATGGGCCCCCAGTCGCTGCCCACCAGGGTCCGGACGACGCCCACGATCGCCGCCATGGCCAGGTCCAGCGCCTGGTCGTGCGGTGCCGGTCCACCGAACTCGAGCCAGACCTCGACCACCGCGAGGTCGCCGTCCTCCCGCAGCCGCAGGTGCAGCGCCTCGTTGTAGACGTGCGCGTGCGTGGCCAGGAGGTGCAGCGCGCCGCGCAGGTCGGGTTCGTCGCGGACCACGACGCTCACGGGCCCGAGGGTGCCGAGCGTGCGGGCCCGGGCCAGGCGCAGCCCGAAGTCCGGGCAGCCGGACTGCTGCGCGGACACGTCGAGGAGCCGGGCCGCGGGCGCGGCCGGGACCCAGCGGTCGCGCACGTCGAGGTCGGCGAGGTCCAGCCCCACCTGCGCCATCAGGACCGCCGGGTCGAGCCCGAGCGATCGGGCCAGTTCGGCGTAACCGGTGAGGGTGGCCGTGCGGATGCGAGGAAGCATCGGGGAACTCCTCCGCGCCGGGCGAAAGGGTAAGGGCCCAGATCTCGTCGGTACAGCCCGGTGGGTGCGCTGCCTCCTAGCGTGGGGGCGGTCGGCCCGGACCAGTCCGGGGCGATCCGGCACGGCGGCCCGGGCCGCACCCGAACGCGCACGAGGACGCGGAGGTCCCGATGACCGGTGAGCACCTGCCCCTCCCCGCCGTCCCTCCCGCGCTCGCGCTGCCGGTGCCCCGCCGCCCGGTGCCACCGGCGGTCCGGCCCGGCGACCGGGCCGACTCCCCGCTGCGCGAGCGGGACGGACCGGTCCCCGAGCAGCGGCAGCAGGGGGACGGCCCCGGCGGTGCGGTCGCTGCGGCGGCGCTGAACAGCCGCGACCTCGAGGTGCTCCGCTGCCTGGGACAGGGGCGGTCGACGACCCAGATCGCGTCGACCCTCTCCGTGTCGAGGAACACCGCCCGCACGAGGATCCGGCGGGTGCAGGCCAAGCTGGCGGTCGACGGCAGGGCGGCCGCGGTGCAGGCGGCCCGGGACCTCGGGGTCCTCGCCGTCCTGCCCCGGTGCAGCGCCGTCGGCTGAGGCCGGACCAGCGCCCCGGTGGCACACTCGTCTGACCCCCGCCAGGCGGACGACGGAGGGCCCCGCAGGTCCGTGGTGCGGTCGCCTGGCGGGGCCCGCCCGCGGGTCCGCCGGCACGGAGGTCCCCCAGGGCCCGGAGGTGGTCACCGCGGCCGGTCGCGACGGCCGGGGGGCCCGGCCGCCCCGTCGACCGCGGTCGGCGAGGCCCGGTGCACGACGGCGTGGCGGTACTCCAGCAGTGCGTTCAGGTGCTCCTCGGCGCGTGTCAGGAGGTCGAGGTTCGCGCGGTTGCCGGTCCTCGCCGCGGAGGCCCGCGCTGACCGGAGATCGGTGAAGGCCTCGATGATGAGCCGGTCGAGGACGGCGAACTCGTCCAGGGGCGGTGCGGGCGCTGTCATGGTGATCCCCCCGCGGCTGGTCGTGTCGGGGTCTCTCCCGGGTCGAGCGGGTCCTCCGGACGTCGCTCGACCCGAGCGTGCCGCCGGTCCGGCCCCGCGGCATCGTCCTCGGCGGACGACCGGCGCCGTTCGGTCCCCCGCGCGGACGACCGGCGCCGTTCGGTCCCCCGCGCGGACGACCGGCAGGATCGGCCGCCGGGGGCGCGGCGCCCTCACCCTGTGCGGACGAAATCTCACCCGGTACGGGTGAGACCGCAACACAGGGGTGCGGCAGCACGCTCATCCGGCAGCCCGTCCGGCGTCCGGAGCGGCGTCCTCGGGGGCACGACCTCCGCGCGGAGGAAAGGCCCCCGGGGACGCGACCTCGGACCCTGACCGGTGGACGGGCCGACGCCGAGGGTGGTCGTGCGGACTCTCGGGGGAACCGCCGGCCGCGGCCGGGACGCCACGGGCGTGCAGAACTGGGAAGACGCGGGAGTCACGCATGACGAGACCGTCGACGGTGAGAGGCCCGGTGGCGCTGACGAGGCCGGCCGGTGCGCCCGGCCGCCACGGCGTGGCACTGCTGGGGTCGAAGCTCGCCCCGCCCGAGCCGGCCCACGCCACCGTTCTCCGCCGGCGCCTGGTGGACCTCCTGACCACGCACGTGCATCGGTCCCCGGTCACACTCGTCAGCGGTCCCGCGGGGTCGGGCAAGACCGTCCTGGCGTCGTCCTGGCGGCAGGGCCGGGGTGCGGGCAGGCCGGTCGCCTGGCTGACCCTCGACGCGTACGACGACGACCCCGCCCGTTTCTGGGGCTACGTGGTCGAGGCCCTGACCCGCGCCGGCGTGCAGTGGTCCGAGGTGCCCGCGCTGGTCCCCGGTGAGCCGCCGGGTGCCTCCTTCGTCCCGCGCGTGGTGGCCGACGTCGCCTCGTCCGCCCGCCCCGTCGTGCTGGTGCTCGACGAGGCCGACCACCTGACCGACCGGTCCGTCCTCGCCGGCCTCGACCTGCTCGTCCGGCAGGCCGGCAACCGGTTCCGGCTGGTGCTGTGCGCCCGGTCCGACCCGCTGCTGCCGCTGCACCGGTACCGGCTCGACGGCACGCTGGCGGAGATCCGCAGCGACCAGCTCGCCTTCACCGCGGCGGAGACCCGCGACCTGCTCGCCGCGATGGGTGTCCCGGTGACGGCGGAGGTCGCGCGGGACCTGTGCGCGGAGGCGGAGGGCTGGGCCGTGGGCCTCCGGCTCGCCGCCGCGCCGCTCAAGCGGGGGGTGCCGCCCGAGCGGCTGGTCACGTCGCTGGCGCACGACGACGGCAGCGTGGCCCAGTACCTGTTCGCGGAGGTCCTGGAGGGGCAGCCGGCCACCGTCCGGCGCGTCCTGCTCCGCACGAGCGTGACCTCCGAGCTGTGGCCCGACCTGGCCGACCGGCTCTGCGGCCGCCGCAACAGCCGGCGCGTCCTCGCCGGGCTCGCGCACGCCAACGCGTTCGTCGAGGAGTCCCCGGGCGCGCCGGGCGGCCTGCGCGTCCACCCCCTGTTCCGGGAGATGCTGCAGGTCCAGCTGGCCTACGAGCACCCCGACGAGGTCGCCGGCCTGCACCGGACCTGCGCGGAGTGGTACGCCGCGGCCGGCCGGGCCCAGGAGGCGGTCGGGCACGCCGTGGCCGCCGAGGACTGGGTCTTCGTCAGCCGCCTGCTCATCGACGACCTGCTCGTCCCGCGCCTGCTGCTGCACGGGACGGACGCGGCCGTGCGCGGGTTGCAGTTGCTCCCTGCGGGGCTACGCGGTGCCGAGGCCGCGGTGGTCCGGACCGTCGTCGCCCTCGTCGCGGGCAGCTCCCCGGCGCCGGCCGACCTCGCCGCGACGGTGCGGGCCCAGGAGGAGGGGAACCGGCTGCCGTTGCGCATCTCGGCGACCCTGGCCTCCCTGAGCGCGAGCGCGGCCTCCCTGGGCGCGAGCGCGGCGACGGACGTCGCGATCGCGACGCTGCTGCCCCGCCTCGACGCCGCGGCCGCCCTGATCGCCGAGCTCTCCGACCAGGAGCACGGGGCGCGGAGCGCGGGCACGGCCGTGCTGAGCCACCTCCGCGCGCAGGCGGTCCTCGGGAGCGATGCTCCCTCGCGGCCGCTGCTCGCCGCGGTGCGCGCGACGGCGAGCGCGGCGCAGCACGCGGGCTCCCGCGGGCTCCGTTGCTGGGCGACCGGCCGACTCGCTCTCCTGGAGGCGCTCGAGGGGCACCTGACCCGGGCCGTCCAGCTCGCGCTGGAGGCCGAGACGCTGGCCACCGAGGACGGCGCCGAGGAGGCGGTGCGCGACCCCGCCGCCGCGACGGCCCTGGCGTGGGTCCACCTCCGCCGCTACTCGCTGGTCGAGGCGCGGGAGTGGCTCGGGAGGGCCCGCGCCCGGGAGCGGTCGGCCCGGCCGGGGACGGTCGGGTCCGGCCCGCTGCAGGCGGTGCTGCAGGGCCAGCACTTCCGCATGCGGCACGAGTACGAACTCGCGGAGCAGGCACTGCGTCCCCACCTGGAGGGGCCGCCCCTGCCGCGCTGGGTCGCCGAGCAGGTCGTCACCGAGGTGGTCCGGCTGGCGGTGGCCCGGGGGCACGTGGCGGACGGGCTCGCCATCCTCCGCGACAGGGGTCGGGACGAACCGTGGAGCCGGCGCCTGCAGGCGTCGGTCGGCCTCATCGGCGGCGACGGAACGGTCGACGTGCCACCGGACGAGCGGTTTCGGGGATCGCCCGCGCAGGTCGTCGAGTCGACGGTCGTCCGGGCCTGCCAGCTGGTGGAGAGCGGCGACGTGGCCGCCGCGGCCGACGAGCTGGCAGCGGCGCTCGAGATCGCCCGCCCCGAGCTCCTCCGCTGGCCGTTCGTCGACACGCCACCGCAGGCGCGCCGCCTGCTGCGCACCCACCCCCGGCTGCAGGCCCCCGGCCGGTGGCTCAACCCGTCGAGCGGGGCGCGGCCCGCCGGTGGCGGTGAGCGGGCCGCGGGTCCGCCGGAAGCCGAGGTGGTGCAGGAGCTCAGCGACCGCGAGACGGAGGTCCTCCGTCACCTGGCCGAGATGCTCTCCACCGCCGAGATCGCGGCGACGATGTTCATCTCGGTCAACACGGTCCGGACGCACATCCGGAGCATCTTGCGCAAGCTGGCCGTGAGCCGGCGCAGCCAGGCGGTCCGGAAGGCCCGGGAGCGCGGACTCCTCTGAGGTTGCCGCGCAGCATCGTGCGCAGCGGGTGAGGCGCCCGTCCGTCCCGTCCTGCACGGTCGCGATCGGAACGACCCGCAGAACGGGACCGCGGTCGACGGCCCACCTCGGAGCCGTGGTCCCTGCGTCGGCGCGGCAGTGGTGGAGGTCGATGGCCATGGCAGGAGCTCGAGCCCGGTACGAACTCCGCGTGGCGAGCCACCTGAGCAGGGCCATGCTCTCCGCCTTCCGCGTCCGGGTGTGGCCGACCGTCGTGCCCCGCCACACGCTGTACCGGCTCCGGATCCCGGCCGACCGGGACCTCCCCGAGGTGCTGGACCGGCTGATGGAGAGCGACGTGCAGGTCCTGGAGATCCGCCGGTGCCCGGAACCGCCGCGCCGCGGTGGGGGCCGGGCGCCGACCGGGCCGGAGGAGGCACCACCGGCGGCGGCGGACCCCACCACGGCAGGGGACGGCGTCGTCCTCCCCTTTCCAGCGGCGATGGGACCCGACCGGTCGGAGGGCGACCCCCTGCCCGGCCCGCGCCCGCCCACGCGGCCGGGACCGGGCGCGGCGCAGGAGCCCTCGGCCGGTTGAGCCCGTCCACCCGACCGCCGGCGCACGTCCCGGCCGCTGCCTCTCACTCACGGCGGACGATGCCGGCTCCCCGGCGTCGCCCGAGGCTGTCGGGCGCAGGCCATCAGACTCCCGCCTCGCGGCCTCCCACCAGGGGCGGCCGGGGTGGGCAGACCCGGAGGACAGGGACATGACCGACACCTCGCACCGCGGCTCCACCGAGACCGGCCGCACGTACGGCGAACCGCCCACGGCCTGGGCGGGATGGGTCGTCTTCGCCGGCGTCATGCTGATCACGCTGGGTGCCTTCCAGGTCATCCAGGCGCTGGTCGCCCTCTTCGACGACGGCTTCTACGCCGTGACGTCCGAAGGGCTCGTGGTGGACGTGGACTACAACACCTGGGGCTGGATCCACCTCGTCATCGGCATCGTCGCGGTGCTGACCGGCGTGGGGCTCCTGGCGGGGAACACGGTGGCCCGCGTGGTCGGCGTCGGGATCGCCGTGCTGAGCGCGCTGGCGAACCTGGTGTTCATCTCGGCCTACCCGTTGTGGTCGACCATCGTGATCGCCCTCGACGTCATCGTGATCTACGCGATCATCGTCCACGGCCGGGAGGTCAAGGCACACCCGGTGACCAGGTCGCCGACGGCCAGCAGCAGCCGGGTGGTGTTCTGGCCGACCCGG